>CAZTKU010000008.1:0-14528 GCA_964614245.1 uncultured Ignavibacteriaceae bacterium | reverse complement strand
AACGGCGAACAGGTCTACACGCCCGTCTGGTCACCTGACGGAACGAGCATTGCCTTTGGATATTCAAACGGACAAAGACAATCCGTGGCGATGATAGGGGAGGATGGGACGGATTTCCGGATCGTTGTTTCGGGCGTCGATGCCCGAAATCCCTCGTTTGCTCCGGACGGCAAGTCCCTGGTCTATGCCGCCAACGAGCGAGGCATCTTCAATATTTTTGAGCTCAATCTCGAGTCCGGCTCCAAACGGCAATTGACGAACGTGTTGGGAGGCGCATTCCTGCCGACGTTGAACACGGAAGGTGCTCTGGCCTTCGCGTCGTACACGTCCACCGGGTACAAGATCGCGTATCTCGAGAAGCCGCAGGCAATTGCTCTCCCGACTGACGTCTCTGCAGATACCACCACGGCAATACGACTGTCCGCCGGTGAAGGCACGTCCGCGAAAGTCGCCCTTGAAGATACTGCCGATCGCAACAGAGATGACTTGTCATCCGTCGGCCGTGAGCAGACGTCGCTCAGTGCTCGCCCATATCGAAACACATTCACGAGTCTTACGATCATACCACTTCTGCGTGTTGACAACTACAACCCGCGGAACAAGGGAGTAGACATTATCCGACCTGGATTCTATTTCGCGTCAAGTGATGTGCTGGACAAGCTTTCACTGTTTGGTGGAGCCGTGATCAACAGGCAGTTTGAGCGTGACCTCTTCGCGATCTTCGAATATCGTGACGCCATCCCGCTGCTGTATCAGCTCGGGCTGGCGCCGACGCTGTCGCTCGAGCTCTACAATATTTCACGCAAGACTGATGTCTCGTTCTCACTGTTCACCGATCGGGAGTACACGATCCTGACAAAGGTCACGTATAACCTGCTCGAGTTCGACGTCTCGCTGCGCCAAAAGGTGTTTGGCGAACATACGCAGCTCAAGCTTGGATACACGTTGAGCCGCTACGAGGCCGACATTGGCTCCTTCTACGTCCCCGCCGTCGGCGATTCGCCGGGATTTCGGAATCTCTACCTGATCGGCAACACCCTGCTCGCGCACGTGACGCACGAGGATATTCACCCCTCCGTCGATCGCGACATTAGTCCGGTGGGTCGGACCGTCTCGCTGTCGTACAACTATGAGTTCAACAAGTTCAATCCCGAAGGTGAGTACACGGTCGAAGGAGGCGTGCTTGTTCCGCAGTACATCAAACCAAGCTTTCATCGCCTCGAGGCTCAGTGGAATGAGCACCTCCGCCTGCCGATGCCCAGGCACACGTTGTCATTGTCAGCACGCAGGGGGAGCACTCTCGGGAAGCCTGTGGACGACTTCTTCGATTTCTATGCCGGCGGCTTCATCGGGATGAGGGGATATCCCTTTTATTCGCTTGGTGGAAACGACATGGCAGTGCTGAGTGCAACGTATCGCTTTCCGTTGTGGACGACCATCAATTTCCGGTTTCTGCAATTCTACTTTACGAAGCTGTACGGTTCGATGTTTGGCGATCTGGGCGATGCGTGGACTGGCGCGCCACCATCTATTGGAAAGTGGAAGAAAGATGTGGGATTTGAATTCCGGCTTGAAGCATTCTCCTTCTATCAATACCCAACACGCATTTCGTTTGCGGGAGCGTATGGTTTTGATCGCTTCACCCGCACGTTTAGCAATGTTGACGTGACCTACGGTCGAGAGTGGAGGTTTTACGTTGGCGTTCTCTTTGGATTTGAGCTGAATCCATTTGAGCGAACGCCTCGGCACACCTCTCCTGCTCTGGGGAGAGATTAAGAGAGGGTCATTACTCCGTTAGGATTTCTATGAAGATCGTTCGTTATTTGTCCTCCATTCTCGTTATCGCCCTTTCGGTAACGTGCGCGGCCTTCGGCCAATGGAAAGAAGTCCGAGCATCGAAGGGGACAGAGCGAATCCAACTCTCCGGCAACGCGCGCCTCGATTTGCTCGCGAGCATGCAAGCAGGGGCGTCAGCTGATTCATTGCGTCAGGGTACATCAGACCCCGAGGCGCAGAAGAAATCGCCCGTCCTCGCAGGGCTGTTCTCCGCGGCTCTGCCTGGTGCCGGTGAATTGTACACAAAGAGCTACTGGCGCGCAGCGGGTTTCTTGGCGGTAGAGGCCGGAATGTGGGTTGTCTACGCTGTATACACCAAGAAAGGGGACAATCAGACCGATCTCTTCCAGAACTACGCCGACGATCACTGGTCAGTCGTGCGTTATGCAGAGTGGATGGAGCAGAATGCTGCGAGGCTCAACCCGGACGCGAGTGGAGTGACCGGGCTTGTCGTCGGCCCTCCCGGCCTGCCGCCGTGGGACAGAGTTGATTGGCCAAAGCTTAACGAGAGTGAAGACGTGATAGCGCGGAAGTCCGGCAACGGATTCACGCATCGCTTGCCGAGGCGACCCGAACAGCAGTACTATGAGCTCATCGGGAAATACCCGCAGTTTGCCGCCGGGTGGGATGATGCAGGATATGTCACGCCAGACGACATTGTTAAGAGCAACGTGTCACCCCGATTTCTCGACTACTCAGCGATGCGCGGGAAGGCGAACGACTTCTACAACATTGCCAGCACAACGGCATCGCTGCTCGTTGTGAATCACATCTTGAGCGCGCTGGACGCCGCCTGGAGCGCTTCGCAGTTCAACAACCGTCTCAAGCTTGAAGCCCACCTTACCCCCACACCCCGAGCGTACGGATTCATCGAGTTCGTACCCACCGCAAGACTGCAAATAAGGTTTTAGCTGAGCCTCTGGCTGTGTGTCATTCAGACGTGCCGACTTATCGGGGTGAAGTGGTCCGCTCCCTACTCCGGTGGTCGGATTCTTCAGGGTTCTCTCCCCCCAATCGACTAGTTCGTCGATGGTTCCCACAACGGCTCTGCCTCGGTTACGAAGGGGGACGCGTCCCGTCCTGCGATTGAAATGGTTCGGGGCGCAGGGGGTCAGCTTTTTCGGAGAGACACTAACTGGATATATTTCCAAGCCCCCCAGCTTCCAAATCGTCAATGGTCTTCGGCCAATCGTCCTTGAGCAGGCGGGCGAGCGATCTATCGGACAACAGTCTTCCGCCGGTTTGGCAACGGGGGCAATAGTTGCATTCGTTTTCGGCATAGACGATGCGCTGGATTCTCGAGCCGCAGACAGGGCACGGTTTTCCGAAGCGCCCGTGGGCCGCCATTTCTTCACGGAAGGCAGTCACCTTCTCGGGGAATTTGCTGCCCGTCTCGTTTCTGAGGCGTTCGATCCATTCCTGCAGCGTGGATATCGTGGCGCGATGGAGGCGCACGATCTCGTCCTCCGTCAGCTGGCGTGTCAGTTTCAACGGGGAGAGTCGAGAACGATGAAGGATCTCGTCGGAATACGCGTTGCCGATGGCGCTGAACAATCTTGGATCGGTGAGAGAGCGCTTGACGGTGTGATTTTCTCTGAGAAGGGCAGACCGAAAGGCGTCCAAGCTCGATTCGAGCACCTCGATGCCGCCGCGATCGAATTCTGCGAGGGCCGACTTACCACGAACGATATGCATCGAGGCTCGTTTCTTGGTGCTCGCTTCAGTCAGCAGCAGCGTCCCCGTGGAGAAATCGAATGCCGCATGTCCGACTTTGCCGGGGATTCTCGTCTTCGGCTTTTTCCAGTGGAATCGGCCTGCGATCATCAGATGGATAACGAGGTACAGCTCATCCTCAAGCTCGAACACGATGCGCTTGCCAATTCGCTGCAGACCGAGGATGGTCTTCCCTCGCACTTCATCCACGCGCGGTTCGACAGTGCGCAGGATGAATGGCGATGCCAGGCGGATGTTCTCAAGCGGCTTGCCGACGATTCTCGCTTCCAGGCTTTCGATGTAGATAGTGAGATCGGGAAGTTCGGGCATTGCAGGTCCTCTCGTTCCGACGCTCTGGCGTCGGAACGGTGCTGGTCGCTTCTACCAATCCGTGCACACAGACAATGCTGTTGACCTGCCTGAGTAGTCGCGTGCGCTTGAGTACTGCCACTCGAGTGGGTCAGTGACGAGTCCCTTTCGCACGGGATTGTTATGGATGTACTCGACCTTTTGTCGCATCATCTCCGGTCCCTGGATGAGCTGGGGGTGACTCCCTTCTTGCCAGAGTTGATATCTCCTGTCCTTCTTGTGAAGAGATTTGTGCTTTTCCAAGCTCCTGAGGACTACTGTGCGATCCTCATGTTTCAACAGGTCGATGATTTTCCGGGCCGTAAACGACTTGAAATTGGCAATTTCTTTTGACAACTGCTTTGCGGATGCGATCAAGTGGAGGTGATTCTCCATAAGAACGTATGCGTAGAGCGTCAGGTGCCGCTGATCCTGCAGGAAACGGAGGGAGGCCAAAATGATGTCTGCACATCGTTCCTCTTTGAATACGGGAATCCATCCCACAACCGTGCAGGTGAGAAAGTGAGGGTCATCGCCTTCGATGAATCTGTATCGTGTGCGTGAGATAGCAACACCGGTCGCGTGGCGGAGCTCAGTTGCCCGAGCGTTCCCACGGAGGACCGTGGGAACGAGCAACACAAAAGTGTACAACCCGCAGGTGAGAGGGGCTTCGCTCCCGACTTCACTTCTACCGAGGAACGACGATCAGATCTTCCGGCGAATACCTTAGCGAAAGCTTCCCACCAGCCAGGCGAATCACATCGTGCAAGTTGCCCAGTTCCGATTTTGGTACTATCCAGAGCACATCATCTCGGTCCTCGTCGGCACGCAGCCATTCCTCGAACTTCGCGACACCCGTATTCCCGTCCTTGAAATAGCTGACAAGCCGGCGGAACAACTTGGGCCATAGGACCAGTTCCTCGAGCTTTGCAAGGTCAGCAATGGTGGTGGGCTTGAGGGTCTTGTCGTCTGGCCAGAGCCCGCGCTTCCTGGCTGATCTGGCCAGGGCATTGATCCGCGACCGCAAATCGGACGGTAGCCCGGTGTAGAACGCGGGAAAGGCATTTCCCGACTGCGCGAGCTTCGCGTTGATGCTCTTATTCAGCGTCTTGACGTCTAGGAACACCTGTTTCCCATCCTTGTGGTTTGATGCGCCGGCATAGACGAATGAGACGGGGCGACCATATGGGTCGATCGCTCTCGTGAGAATATAGCCGGCTCTGGGATGAGGGCTGGCGATCTTGACGGAGAGCATCTTCTCACCGCTATATTCGACCGATGAGAACCCAAGTTGGCCGAGCGAGAAATCGCGTGCCTTTGCTGCCCACTGTCGCTCCTGATGAGCGCCTCTGAAGTGCAGCTCAAGCGCGTCGATGCCTTCAAACCGAAGCTGGACGAACCCTCCTGCATTCACCTCTGCCTGTCGCCCACCGACATCCTTCAGGTTACCGGGATTCTTCGGCTTGAACCAAACGGAATCCCCATCCGGCTGCGAGCCGACGTGGCGCTTGCCTTGATAGAACAAGTGAAACTCACCTTTGATCAACAAATACGGCATACACGTTCCTCTTTTCAAAAAGAAAGATCTGGCGTGAAATATCTATTCGGTGTCGACCTGAAACGTTTTTGTTCATTACGTCTTCACTGACAACTGAGATTCATTTTCGACGTGCGCGCTTTCGAGGAGCCCTCGCCTCCGCTTTCGGCTCAGCCTCAAGGAGGAATCCAGATTGCTCCTTCGTCTTGACATACTCGGTGATGACGAGTTTCTTCCAGGAGTAGAAGCATGCTCCTGCGAGCAAGCAGAATACTATTGTTCCGAACACGGATACCGCTGCCGCGAATGACGCATGTTGGAAATTGGTCCAGAGGAAGATGTTGAGGCAGACGGCCGTGAGCAAGGAGTTGAACGTCCAACCCCGGCATATTCTGAGACGACTCCGGCCGTATTCAAGCAGTTGAGCAAGCCGTTCTGAGCGGGAAAGAATGATGAGTCGGGACCGATGGTATTCCCCGGGGTCTGGGAAAAAGCCTCGTCGGAGAGAGTTGCCAAAGAGCCGTTCGAAGCTCACATCTGCGATTCTGTCGGTGACGATTCCGAGTAGATAGATGACCGCAACGAAGAAAAGAAGGGCTTCTGTCGAAAACACTCTTTCGGCTGGTACCCATTCCCATCCGAACGCAGCCAGAACGATCAGGGACACCCAAACAAGTGCCCCGACGCCGATTACTATCAATTCGACGAAGAGATTGGTGGTGCTCATAGAATTCCTTCCTGCTGAAGAGTTGATCGCGTGTCACTGCAAGGTGCGATGTCCTGAGCGGCCCCCACGAAGTCTGGGGAGTCAAAGGATTTGGCGCGCCGAAGCGATCTGCCCCACCGGGGGTACTCAACCGCAGACTCTCTCACTCGCCGTCAGCGGCTTGACTTCAACGGGCCAGCCCATGATCGAATCATCGTCGTGTCCATCACACATCTGAATCCGAGCCAAGATGCTCCATCCGTGGAATCATCGGGAGCCCATCGAAACATCGTGCGCGTGTATGCGCCGGTATTGAGATAACTGCCACCGCGCATTGCTCTGTCCGAAGTGCCCCAAATCCCGGTGGTCATCTCGTAAACGTTGCCGGCCATATCCATAACGCCGTAGGGGCTTGCACCCTTAGGATAGGAGCCGACTCGCGCGGGGGCGAAATTTCC
This sequence comes from uncultured Ignavibacteriaceae bacterium, assembly GCA_964614245.1. Taxonomy (GTDB): domain Bacteria; phylum Bacteroidota; class Ignavibacteria; order UBA10030; family UBA10030; genus VGWB01. Next base: position 7,930 of record CAZTKU010000008.1, on the reverse strand, counting down.
CTGAGTCTTTCCATTATACATCTCTCCAGCGGGATTGTTCCCCCAAGGCCATATTCTCCCGTCTTTACCTCTTGCAGCTTTTTCCCATTCTTCTTCACTCGGCAAGCGTTTGCCAGCCCACTTCGCGTAGGCTCGCGCATCAGCCCACCCGACGCCGACGACAGGTTGATCCGGGTGATTGAAAACGCGCGAGTTCCAGAACTTTGGCTTGCGATGTCCCGTCTCACGCAGAAATACACCATACTGTTTGTTGGTGACCTCGAATTTGTCGATGTAAAATGAGCTCACATTTTTCGTCTGCTGACGAAACTCAAGGTCGAAGATTGGCAGCTTTGCATTCGAAAGGGCTTTGAGGAGACTGTCTCTCTTTCGCGGCTGAATGCCATAGATGAAACGACCGGCCGGAACAAGCACCATCACTGAGTTGTCCTTCCTGGCAAGAATTTGTCTTGGGAGTGATGAGGATTGAGGACTCATCGACGCGTCCGAAGTTGTTGAACGCGGGGTTGTTCCCTCGAGGCCGCTGACCGTTCGGAGCGGTCCGAAGGAGATCACGATAACGGCGAAAAGGAGCAATGCGACGCGAAACATTAGTTGCCTCCCTGTCTGGTAAGAGTAATCGGATACGGGTATGCATTGAACCGGAATCGGAGATTCTTCCTCACATATCCTGGCTTCGCCCACGAGATTACATATTCCTCATCGGGTTTGGCTTTTGAGAGCTTGATGAGGAAATCGCCCTGTTCGCCTGTCGTGGTCTTCAGCGTATCTGCGTACCCTTTGGAACTGCGGATGATTTCGATATCGACATTGTTGGCAAATCGTCCGTCTTCGAGTACTGCCGCTCCGTAGACATCGATGGACAAATCATCAATGGAAAGATATTTGCCAGGCAGTTCGCTCTTAGCAACGTAATCCGTTAGCTCGGGTTTCCAGTACGTGAGAACGAGCGGCGTGATAGCGAAGCAAGCAGTAATGAGAACCAAGGTGAGCACGGAATTGGTATTTACTTCGACGTAATTACCGACCTTGATTTTTTGTGGGCCGCTTTGCTGTCCGCCAACCTTTTTGCCGAGTACGACGACTGCCAGGCTGACTGTGAAAAAGAAGAGCCCCGAAAGGGTTACTATGGTATTCAAGAGACTGACTTTCATATGAGAGGGATCTCCTGGTTGTTAGGTTGAGATAAGAGAGCAGGTGCATATGGGCAGAGCGGGTCTTTGAAGCTTCCGCTCCCAAACTTGGAGCTCGCGCCATCATTCATCGCGAAGATGAGCGCGGCATCCGTTGTTCCATCATTTGGTGGATGTCGTAGTCTTTGTTGCAGGGACCTCAGTACCCGTGCGATGCCTGTCAATCCAATACGCCCATAGCACGAACAGCCAGCTCCCCAAACCCGCGTATGCAATGACCTCCACACTCGGAGGAGGCAGACCGAAAAGGTTTGCGAAGTAGAGCAGCACGAACAGGATGGTGAGGCCCCAGAAACCGTACATCCCAATCCGATCCTTCGCGCTCGTTGACTGCAGATAGAGCACCAAGCCGATCACGAGGATGCCGAGCTCGACCACCACGGTTCCCCAGAACGAGTTCCAGAGACCGAGCCCAACGAGCACATTGCCGCCAATTCCAAGCGGCAGATCCGGCCGGTGTGTGATGAGGTCGAGTATCCAGTGACTGAACACACCCAATCCGAGTACCAGCGCGCCTCGTTTGTAGCGACGGATGGCGTAGTAGAGCAGCCCAAACCCTACCGACCAGCCGATAGCTCCGATGAGACTATGCGTAATGGGATAATCATAGAAGTCGAGCGGAGTGACCACGGTGTTCCCTGAATCGATTCGGACGTGCTCGAGACCGAGCAGCATCATGATCGGCCAGAGCAGATCCACGAGCTGGACGGAGATGACCAGCGTCCCGAGTGATGTGTTTGGCGCTGCCTTCTTAGCGGCTAATGCGACTGCGTAGTGGCCGATGAACATGGGTTCTCCGAGTTGTTTGGTTCAAGAAGAACATGCTAAGCAGCCTGAGCTATCCCGGTGATCAGTTTCGGGGACTACGGGAGGGTCGAAGTATCTTTTGAAGTGTACGGGTGCATTCTCGCATACTCAGACCTTTCTTTTTCGGGCTCCGTAGGGCGTCTTTGGCTCTTCGACCCTAAACCCGATTCTGCGTTTTGGTTTTTCGGGCGGTTGCATTAGCTGACGGATCGCATCGAAGATTGCATGAATCTCTGCATCGTGCCGTGAAATCCTCTGCTCTAGCAGCCGAAGTTTTCCGGCCAAAGCCTTGTTCGTTACGAGAAACTCACGAAGCCGAACAAATGCGCGCACGACATGGATGCTCGCCCTCACAGCAATCGGACTGTTGAGGATCGATGCGAGCATTACTGCTCCGTGCTCTGTAAATGCGTACGGAAGGTATCGCCTCCCCCCACGAGTCCATTCCTTTGAGGTTCCAATTTGGAACCTCAAAGCGTTCCATTCTTTTCCCGTCAATTGAAACCTAAAGTCGGCTGGAAAACGATCCTTGTTGCGAGCGACCGCCTTGTTCAGGTTCTTCGTTAGAACACCATAGATTTCCGCAAGGTGCATATCGAGCATAACCTTCTGGCCTCGGATCAGAAAGATTCGCCGTTCGATTCTCCTGAGAGATATCATCGATGTCTCATTCATGCGCGCTCCCCCCTTGCGGTATGATGGCTCTCGATGGCATTCGATCGATTCATAGTCAGTGGGATTCCGACGTCCTCACCGATCCCTTACTTAAATCGGTTGTGTCGGCGACCGGTGCAGCAGTCGACCGATGACGTCTCAGCCCGAGGCTGATGCGGCTGGCGCAAAAGAACAAGCCATCGTTGCCTCTGCAACGATGAGCAGCTGCGCCTTTTCTTTTGTTGAACGCTTTGTAGGAAATCCGACCTGCTTCCTGGCGGATCGAAGATCCCGCCGCTGCATGTTTTCTGTGTCACTGATCCTCCCGATCAAATCCTATAGGCCGACGCTTCGGAACAGGGAGTTGTGGGGGCTCCATCAGCTTCTTCAGTTCTTCCAACACGAACACGATCGCGCGCTCATGTGCATCCAAGCGCCCGGCCAACTTCTTTTCCAGTTCGTGAAGCTTCTCCATGAGCGCTTTGTTTGTCGCGAACGTCTGTCGCATCTTGATAAATGCGCGCACGACAAATATGCTCATCTGCACCGCACCCTCGCTGTTCAGGATATTTGCTGCCATAACAGCACCGTGCTCAGTAAACGCATAGGGAAGAGTCCGTCTCCCGCCACGCCCTCTTTTTGACATCGCAATTTGCGATGTCAAAGCGAAATATTTATCCTGACTTAGTTGGAACAGGAAATCTTCTGGAAAGCGATCTCTATTTCGCTTGACTGCTTCATTGAGTCGAAAGGTTGGCATGCTATAGATTTTGGCCAGATCGGTATCTAAGATCACTCGTTCACCGCGTATGGTGTAAATCACCGAGTCGATATGAACGGATGCTGGAAGTTGCCTACGTTTTCGTTTCATCCCATCTCTTAGGATTTACTGAACACAATCTCCTTTCTATTTTAAGCTTATCACATATTCTAAACTGAATCCTTTTCCTTCAGCTACGCCTTCATATTCTTTGGCTGGTACGGTCTCACTGCTCTCGGTTACCAAAGCCAAGAACTTTCTTCCTCTAAACGTAAACTCTCCTGGCTCGCCGACTGAAAGCCTCACGGTCGCTCCATCAGACGTCAGAACGACTGGTACTTTGTAGGTTGTTTCATAGCTGGTCTTACTCGCAACTTGCGTTCGATCCGAGATTTGTCGTAAAGATAACTTTTCAAAGATGCTGATCTCCCGAGGACGATCAGCGTAAAGGCGGCCGGACGCGAGTATCAAGTCATTCTCGCTTGTCAGATGCGTCATATGTCCCAAACTTCCCCCATATCCTTGTACGGCGCGTTTGATGGAAATCTGCTGATTGGGCTTGGGTATGAATCTCATTCCTTTTGGAAGACGAAAAACAAGATGTCCTGTTTCTTCTTTCTCAGTCTTGAATGCCACGGTCCCGTTTTCGAGAGCAATGACCTTACCTCTTACATCCCAGTTACCGGCAAGCACTTTTTCTGCCACATCGAGAGCAAATCCGTGGCGTAGTTGTTCGGGTAGTGTTGCCCTTCCTTTCATTTCTTGAACAGTGACTGGGTTTGGCATCCGAAGGATTGTGGAAGGCTCCTTAGGTTTAGGGGGTGTCTTCTCTTGCGCAAATACCGCGGTCGATAAAAAGTGAAGATAGGCCACGGTCAAGAGAAATCCCACCACCCTTTGATAGGTGAGTGTTCTGTTATTGATCTTCATAGTTCCTCCTCTTTCAAAAGTTGGCATCACGTTATCAGTTGTTTCCCCATCCAGAACCGGTTGCGCGGAAGTTGAGTTTTGTCTTTGCCCAGTCCGCGTGATCCTTTATGACCGTAATTGAAGCGTTGTCGTCAAGGTTCACTGAGACAGAGGCCTGCATGCTGCCATTTCCGTTCCAGTCACGAGCAATATTATCACAGACCCCATTGTTTTCGTTTAGACTGTTCTCGTTCAGATTAGCTCGCATCCCCTGAGAGTATGTATAGACGGCATCAACATCGAGTTGATTGCAGTCCACATCGATTCCACCAAATTGGCTTGGGCCGAATTTGTTGTCTTGGCCGTTCCAGGTGATCCAGTCATTGCCATAGTGCATGATGGAATTGTAATTGTCCTTTGAGTTCGTGTCCTCAAAACCTCCATGTCTCAAATTCAGAGTATGCCCGAGTTCGTGAAGAAAAGTGCCGGTTTGGAAATCAGCCCTCGCGCCATCCGCGCCCCAACTCCCGAGGGAGACAAAGAGATCATTGGCCCATATGTTTTCTGCTTGACCGCTTGAACCAGCCCAATGTCCATTGTCCCACGCGAATACGCAGTATCTGTAAACATTCAGCCTGTTTGCATTGAAGTTATTCGCCTTGACAGTATAAAAATTCACATACGTATTGGCCGCACTCGGAGCCGAATTATCGTAACGGATACGGTCGGCGTATGCGATAATGGTGCCGCCCCCGCCTCCCGCTCCGGCTTGTCCCCGATCTATGTGGATGGCAATGCCCTGGCTTCCATCAGAATTGAGGATGGGAGCATTCGCAAAAGCACTCTCAACATCCGTCCATATTGCAGCGTTCGGAGCAGCGGCAGCCATCCAATCAACCTCAACGAATAGGTCCTTGCGCATCGGATCAGCGCCCAAAGTGGGGAGATCAATATCGATCGTCCCGTTGCCATCGGCATCATAACCATTCTTCTCCCAATTGTCAGGGAGTCCATCGCCATCACTATCTAGTTCGTCCATATTGGCTGCAATACGATAGTCCAGATTGCTTGAAACTGCTCCATCCAAATTCTGGATTGAGACGGTAATCGTGCTGCCGGGTGTTTGGTCGGATAAAACGGCCCAGACCGTCGCGTAGTGAAATATGGGATAACCGAGTGTCGAAGGATCAGTAGCATTCAAATTGGTGTTACGAAGTAGTCTGGAGAAAGCAGTTGATTGAGCCGTTCCATTAACCTTGATCTTAGCGCCGACGTCAATGTTGGCTCCGTGTGCCATGAGGATCATTGATGCTTTGCCGGAAGCCTCGATACTAAAGAGTGTTAGCGTGACGTCATCGAGCCGCGGCTGTGGACGAATCGGTCCGGCGATGACTGTGAAATTGACAGTGTTGTCTGAATATTGACCATCCCCGAAAAGTCTCACGGGATGAGAACCGGCACTTGCCGTCAAGGGAACGGTGAAGAAACGGGCAGATAGGAAGTTGCTTGGGAGGCTCTGTTCTGATGGTGCGTTTGCGTCCCATTTTATATCAGCAAGGAACAGATCACTTCCGTTCACCTCGACAACAGTTCCCGGTGTCCCCGTAGGGGGATCAAGGTTATTGAGAATTGGCTTCTTTGCACAGCCGGTTATTAATAGAGCTAGAACAATAATCTTGAGGCCCACTCCGAGGTTCTTCCTATCACCTCTGCTCAAGATCAGTTTGGCAGTTTTCATGGTTACCTCCTTCTACAAGTTATGTGTTCTACTTGGATAGCTTTTTGAGGATCATCTTGGCTGCCCGATGCGAGCAGATGTCGTTTGGCGTAAGCCCGCTGTCCCGTTTGCCACTATAAACGATTCACTTCTTTGTGGTAAACGGGATGGAGCGAATATCTGCATTCAAGTATTCGGATGAGCCGTGCGCTTCCCGCGACATTTGCTGGTCGAAGTCCATGCTCTGGTTAGGCCCCGTCGCATCTTATCGTCGTCAGCACACTCATCGTCCCAGCCACAATATCTAGACTCAAGTTTCCGCCGGTTCTGCAACGCCAGTGTCTCGCTCCCATCCCTCGTTCTGCAGCACGATCGTTTCGATGGCTACTGCATCGGCATTCGAATCAAGGTCGGGCAGAACTTGATACTCTGATACCCAACAACGATGAACCTTGAAGGCTTTGACGACCATGCCTTGCTCATTCAGTAGTTCAATGACAATCTCTTTCCGGAGGTTCTTAAGAGACATCGCTGCATCACCGGCTGTGTTGAAGCTAAGGTTAGCCCAGTTCTCGAATTCAGGATCATGAGTGACCCCACGTTCAAGCGTTATCGGCTCAAACTGCCATGTACCAGGTGATAAGCGCAAGCTGCTGGGAGCGGTTCCGTCACGATGTGTTACTGGTACGGTAGATCTCTTGAGAGCACTGATCTTGCTGACTCCAGCAACATATTTGCCGTCCCATTTGACTCGGAATTTGAAGTTCTTGTATGGATCGAGGCGATGGGTGTTGACCGAGAACTGCGCCATAATGACCTCCTTTTTGTTTGAAGTAAGCCGTTAACGTGTGAGGATAAAGTCAGCATACTCATTGAATGTATTGTCTCGGCGCTTGACCACGGCAACTTCCTTTGCAGCACAGCGCACCGCGGTGGGAATCGCGAGAATCACTGTCGGCGAAGAAAGAAAGTACGTCCTGTCCATTCTGTTACCGAGCATTATACGGTTTCGGCATAGCATGCCACTTCTCGTTCCCTGAAGAATATCTAGCGGGCTCTTCACACCCAGTCCGCCACGGTTCAGTACGTGCGCAGTAGATCAAAGTCGTCCTGGCAGGCTTATGGCCAAGAAGCTCCTGGACCGTTCGGATATCATATCTTGCACGCGCAAGGCTGGCAGCACTGCAGAAGCGGTCTGGTGAGCGGAGAGGAGAGTTGAGGAAGGTCATCGAGAATTGATTGTGCGTGTAAGAAAGGAAACCTGCGGAGCGGTGCGCAGATTGTTGCGTTAAATGTAGAAACTGCGAAACCAAAACGCAAGTGGCATTTTGCTGGATTGGGCGTCTGCGATCCGCTAGTCGGGTCGAGAGTCGAAATCCATCGCGCGAAACTCCATCGAGACCTACTCTTGGGCGACCAAGCGAAAGCTGAATGTGATCAGGCTTCTAACACTTCTCTGAGCCAGAGGCTCATGCCAGCCCGCTGTGCATTTGCCGCTGTACGGCATCCCGCTTTTCGGATTCTATTTGAGCGGGACTGGCGGGCGCCTTCCGCCAGAACAAATGGCGGACAGGCCGGCGCAGACTTCGCTCGAAGTGACGGCGGTTTCTTGAGAGTTGGCCAGAGTGGCCGACCTACGCCGTGAGAAATCTGCCCGACCTACATACCGCCGTAGCGCCTGCCATCCGCTCCGTGCAAGTGGACCGGGCCCGCCGGACAAAGCGGGTGGTTGTACAATCTCCCTCTCGGAGTGGATCCTTCGGCTTCGTCTGTCCCGTTGTACGCGCTGCGAACCTCTTTGCTCAACTGCGAGATCGCTTCGCTCGGCCAGAAAGCCGCTTTGCACGACCTCGAGATCGCTTCGCTCCACTTCAACATCGCTTTTCTCGA
>CAZTKU010000007.1:0-29717 GCA_964614245.1 uncultured Ignavibacteriaceae bacterium | reverse complement strand
TTCCTTCTCAACGTCTCTCAACCGGCGAGCTTGCCGTGCTCGCAGAGAATGTTCTGCCGATGTCTGCGAAACGCTTCTTCGTCAAGGTGGGGAATGCCTACAGTGGGGGTGCCGTGAGAGTTTCCGGCTCCATGCTTGAGAACAGGCTCCTTAGGTTAGCGGTGAATGAGCGAACGGGCGCGATTGAGAGTCTACGATGGAAGAAGAACGGCAAGGAATTTGTCGATCTCACTCACGGCAAAGGCCTGAACCATTACTTGTACGTTCCTGGAAGGAACCCGGCCGATGCCCGATCCCTGAAGAATGTGGTGGTGAAGGTCAAGGAAAAAGGAAGCCTTCTGTCGTCTCTTCTGATTCAGGCCGACGCGCCTGGATGCAGGAGATATTCATATGAGGTACGTGTGTTTGACGGTATTGGTCGCGTGGACATCGTCAACGAAATTGACAAAAGAGCGGTGCGCGACAAAGAGGGGGTGCATATTGCTTTTCCCTTCGATATCCCCGGGGGTCAGCTGCGGTACGATGTCGCCGATGGGATCGTGCGTCCAGAACACGATCAGCTACCTGGTGCTTGCAAGAATTTCTTCTCCGTCCAAAGTTGGGTGGATATCTCGAGTGAGTTCTTCGGCGTGACGTGGGCTTCGGTCGATGCTCCACTGATTGAAATTGGCGCGGTCACTGCTGAACTGCCGTGGATGAAGACAATTGATCCCTCTTCCACCTTCTACTCCTATGTGATGAACAACTACTGGCACACGAACTACAAAGCCGATCAGGAAGGGGTTGTCGTGTTTCGCTACTCCGTGCAGCCCCATGAAGCGTTCCGGCCAGACGAAGCTGTCCGGTTTGGGGTGGGGCGTCGGCAACCATTGATGGCGGTCCTGGCCGATCCGACGAAGCCGCCGGTAGAGTCGTTGCTGCAAGTTGGTTCTTCCAGCGTCCTCGTATCGTCTCTTAAAGCGATAGAAGGTGGGAAGGCCCTGTTACTCTGTCTGTACAATCCGATGAGCTCAGACCAAAGCGTCCGATTGGAGTGGAACAAGAAGATTTCTGTGGCGATGTACCGAAGCGACCCGTTCGCGAGGGCCGGTGATCGACTGAGCGATCAGATCGAAATCCCCGGTTGGGGGAGTGCGTACCTTCGAGCGGAGAGAAAATAGGGAGAATGTTCTGAAGGTTTCCGCAGACAGGTCACACAGGGTCCGCCGAGTCGGAGTTCAAATCGACTTCCTCCTTTTGTCCTGAAGAAGGTCTAGCAGGTTGTTGAAAAACGGTTTTTGTGGTGGCGTCAGGAGTTGCCTCCTGACGCTAACAGGCTTGATTTCTCGGAATCGGGCACTGAAGTGTCAGGACGGAAGTCCTGACACCACTTCTTTGGGATAATGCATTCCTTTTTCAGCATCCTGCTAGCGGCTCTTTTCGCCTCTCGTGGACCAATCATGCGCAAGCAAGTTTTCAAGTTTGTCAGCATTCACCAAGTTCCAATGGAATTCTCCCCACCACCGGGCGCATCGGTTCGCATCGAGAGGTATTCCAACCACCGGCACATTGAACTTCAGGCACAATCTCATCCCGCGAACCAGCTCGGGGATGCACGCAATTCCCAAGACACCCAGACTGTTTTCTTCCGTTTTCAAGCGCTTGAAGAGCGCTCGAAGGTTTGCCGTCATCCAGATGTAAGGCTTCACGCCGTGACGTCTAAGCAACTTGGTAGTGCGATTCACATTGCAGTCGACTGAACATCCTTTGCAGACGTAATCAAGGTCCCTCTGTGCAGCGCGGCAATCTGCCGTGAGATCACGCAGGCAATGCGGCAGGAAGGCGAGCTTCCTTGCGCATCCGTGAAACTTCTCGCGATAGAGTCTGTTCACCAATTCGATTTCGAGCATATAGAGATGGTACTGCTCCTCGGACGTCGCCAACGTGCGATCCCACCGCTTAAATGGTGACAGCCCTCGCAAGTGAGATGCCACGCTTGAGGTATACAGCGCAAGTTCGTTTCTGAGCGTCTTGATCAGGAAACGGTCCAGCGAGTGATCACTCACATCGCGTGCTATTCTTCTCAGCCGCAGCCTGCTCCGGCTCAGAGTCTGTATCTTCGTAAGAAGCAGACGAATATCCGGGACCTGCTTCAGGAGCATGTCGGCCAGTTCTGAGACTTTGTCGTAGTATCCGTCGGAATTCGGCGCGCTTCCGTGCAGCGAATACGTCTTGCCTTGAAGAGGGATCGTGGTTGTTGCTTGCTGGATCATGAACGAGATGGTTTCGTGTCTCGGTCCCACGCGCATCGAGGAGCGTGGCACCCTACATTTCTTCACCTGTCGGTCGGCCAGACCGGACGACCGACGATGATTAGTCGGGCTCTAACCCCGTCAGCTTAGCGCTGACCTGCCACAGCCGCCGGGCCACTTCGGCGTCGTACGAAATCTTTGAGGACCGAATTTCTTTCTTGTCGAGGAAATATTTCCCGGTCACGCCTTCCACGTCCGCGGAACTCGCCAGCCAGATAACGGTCTCAGCGCCTTTCTCAGGAGAGCGTAAGAGGAATCCAAAGTTTTTGAAAAAGAAGCCCGAAAGACCGGTCAGTTCTTTGCCGAAGTTTGTCCTCACTCCTCCCGGATGCATGGTGTTGACGGTTACCGTCGTGCCTTTGAGTCGTCGGGCAAGCTCGTATGTGAACAAGATATTGGCGAGCTTCGATTGAGCGTACGATAACAGAGGATTGAACTTCTTCTCCAATCCCAGGTCATCAAAGAATATCCGACTGAACCGATGCGCCTGCGTCGACACGTTGACGATTCTTGCAGCAGGAGACGCCTTCAACTGATTAAGCAAAAGACTGGTGAGGAGGAAATACCCCAGGTGGTTGATAGCAAACGTGGTCTCGATTCCATCAACGGTCACCGTCCGTGTAGGATGGATCCCACCGGCGTTGTTCACCAGTGTATCGACCCTCGGAAAGCGAGACTTGATCTCATGCCCCAGCTTTCGTATTTCTCTTTGGGATGAGAGATCCGCAATGAGCAGGCAAACGTTCTCGTTCTTGGTCTTTTCCCTGATCTTGCTCAGCGCTGTCTCGCCTCTTTGTTCATTCCTGCAAACCATCAAAACCGTCGCTCCTTTTTCTGAAAGAGCCTGAGCAGTCGCCTTTCCTATTCCTGAGTTAGCACCTGTTACGATGCAAATCTTATCTTTCATCAATCTGAACAGATATCATTTGTTGATTAACTGGTTTTTGTTGCCTAATATAGCGCCACACTTCGACTAATACAACAGCCGTCGAGAACTGTCCGTCGCGACCTTGTCACACTCAACGAGCGGTTCTCACACGTCCTTTCCATAAACTCAAGAGATCATGCCTATGAGGTACCTCCCAGCAGTTCTCATCGCCTGGCTGTCCGTCGCCCAGGCACAAGAGATGCGCACCGGGGATTATGTGCAAGAATCGACGGAGGCTCGCGATGCCCGCATGAGTTGGTGGCGCGACGCGCGCTTCGGCCTGTTCATTCATTGGGGATTGTATTCTCTACCTGCGGGAGAATGGAAGGGGAGCACCAACCACGCGGAATGGATCCGCACGACCGCGCAGGTTCCCCTGGAGGAATATGACAAGTTTGTAAGCCGATTCAATCCCGCCAAGTTCAATGCTGCTGAATGGGTTCGTATGGCCAAAGACGCGGGCATGAAATATATCGTGATCACCTCGAAACACCATGACGGTTTCTGTCTGTTCGACTCCAAGCAGACCGATTTTGACATCATGTCTACCCCCTTCAAGCGGGACATCTTGAAAGAGCTAGCCGATGCATGTCACAAGCAAGGCATCAAGATCTGTTGGTATCACTCCATCATGGACTGGCACCACCCCGACTACCTGCCGCGCCGCGAATGGGAGAAAGACCGATCAGCTCAAGGGGCTGAGTTCGACCGGTACGTTCAGCATATGAAGAATCAACTCAAGGAGCTCCTCACGAACTACGGTGAGATCGGCGTGCTGTGGTTTGACGGCGAGTGGGAGGCTACATGGAACAGCAAATACGGCAGAGATCTCTACAACTATGTGAGGAGCCTGCAGCCGACAATCATCATCAACAATCGCGTGGGAGCGGGTCGATCAGGGATGGAAGGATTCACCAAAGGAGGAGAATTCGCCGGGGACTTCGGCACACCGGAGCAGGAGATCCCCGCGACGGGACTCCCGGGAGTCAACTGGGAAACCTGCATGACGATGAACGATCATTGGGGATACAACAAGCACGATAGCAATTGGAAATCGACCGAGGACCTGATCCGCATGCTTGCGGACATCGCTTCCAAGGGCGGCAACTTCCTCTTGAATGTTGGTCCCACGTCAGAAGGGCTGTTCCCACAAGCCAGCGTCGATCGTCTTCGCGAAATCGGCCAGTGGATGAAGATCAATGGCGAATCGATCTATGGCACCACCGCGAGTCCGTTTGAGAGTCTTGAGTGGGGACGGTGCACACAGGAGACCATCGTTGGTGGGACACGCCTCTACCTCCACGTGTTCAATTGGCCCACGAACAGAACGCTGGCTGTACCGGGTATTCTCAACGAACCGATGCGCGCGTTCCTGCTCTCCGACCCCCATGAGGGATCCCTCGATGTCGGCCGGCAAGAGGATGCCCTGATCATTGGTCTGCCGGCGAATGCACCCGACGCGCGCAACAGCGTCATTGTGCTGGATGTCGCTGGCAGGATTGACGTCACGAGTCCTCCGAAGATCTCTGCCGAGTACGATGTTTTCGTGGACACGCTTGACGTATCGGTGATATCGGACCGAGAGCGAGTTGACATTCGATACACGCTCGATGGCAGCGTTCCTTCCGTCCATTCGAATCTCGTGAAGGGCTCCATTCGCTTAAGAGAGACGACAGTTGTCTCGGCGCGGTGTTTCCGCGGCGAAAAGCCGGTGAGCGGAGCGGTGTCTGCGAAGTTCTCCAAAGTTGCTCCACGACTTGCCGTACCGATTGAAGGATTGAGCAGCGGAATCTCATACGCCTACTTTGAAGGAGATTGGGATAGTCTGCCTGATTTCGGCAAACTCACTCCTGTCAAGAAAAACATTCTGGCGAACTTCGATCTCTCTCCGAGAAATCAAGTCGAGCACTTCGGATTTCAGTACTTGGGTTTCATTCGAATCCCTGTAGGCGGTGTTTACGCGTTCTTCACCGATTCCGACGATGGCAGTCGTCTCTACATTGGTGAGACGATGGTGGTCGACAACGATGGTCTTCACGGCATGAAGGAGAAACGGGGCGTTGTAGCGCTCGCAGCAGGACTGCATCCGATTAGAGTGGATTTCTTTGAGAAGACAGGTGGAGACGACCTGAGAGTGTACATCGAAGGTCCGAGGATTGAGAAGCAGCTCGTTCCCGACGCGATGCTTTTCCGCGTCAAGTGACTCTCTGGTTCAGTGCCAACCGATGCTCGCGAGAAGGCTGTTTCCCATTGTCGGAATCCCCCACACACTTTGTCCTAATTCAGAGTCATGAACAAGCCATTTCTGTTTTCATTGATCATACTTCTCGCATTCATTGTGGCGAACGCCTATCCATCGGCTAAATCCTTGAAGTCCACGAAGCCTCCTGCTTTCAGCATCATTCCCAAACCTGCAAAGCTCATTCAAGGCAAAGGGAGTTTCGCGCTCTCGCGGGCGACGAAAATTGTGTACGAGGCCAATCAGCAGGAACAAAAGACGGTCGTCGCGTACTTCGTTCGGCAAATAGAGAAAGCGACCGGATACAGACTTGAGGCGCGTGAAACGGTGGAACTCCCGAAAACGAATTTCATCAGTCTGCTTTCCATCGATGACAAGGAACTTGGGCTCGAGGGTTATCGCGTTGCTGTAGAGCAGAAGGGCATCCGTGTCAGTGCAAACGCAGGTGCGGGGTTCTCTTATGCTGTGCAGACTCTGCTGCAGCTCTTGCCTCCGGAAGCGTTTGGCGCGAAGCCGCTGCAGCGCATCGAGTGGAAAATGCCGTGCGTCTCGATCGAAGACTCCCCTCGATTCCCCTGGCGGGGAATGCATCTGGATGTCAGCCGGCATTTCTTTTCGAAGGACTTCATCAAGACCTACATCGATATGCTCGCGATGCATAAGATGAATGTCTTTCACTGGCACCTCACAGATGACCAGGGATGGCGGATTGAGATCAAAAAGTACCCCAAGCTTACCGGCGTTGCGGCGTGGCGAGTTGATCGAGAGCATCAGCAGTGGAGCTATCGCGATCCGCAAGGCGTGGGTGAGAAAGCAACGTACGGTGGATTCTATACGCAGGATGAGGTAAGGGAAATTGTCAAGCACGCCGCTGAGAAGAACATCACGGTCGTTCCTGAGATCGAGATGCCTGCGCACACGACGGCTCTCCTCGCCGCGTACCCACAGTATTCGTGCACAGGAGGGCCATTCGCCGTACCCCCGGGAGGAGTCTGGCCCATTACGGATATCTTCTGCGCCGGAAACGACAGCACGTTTTCATTCCTCGAAGATGTCCTGACAGAAGTGATGGATCTCTTCCCAAGCACATTCATTCATATCGGTGGCGACGAGGCCGATAAGAAAGAGTGGAGGGTCTGTCCAAAATGCCAGGCTCGCATAAAGCATGAGCGCCTGAAGGATGAGTCCGATCTCCAGAGCTACTTCGTCAAGCGGATCGAGAGGTTTCTCAATTCACGAAATCGTCGGCTCATAGGGTGGGATGAGATTCTGGAGGGAGGGATTGCGCCGAACGCCGCGGTGATGTCATGGCGGGGGACGGAAGGCGGCATCGCCGCAGCCCGGGAAGGGCACGATGCCGTGATGACGCCAGCTTCGCACACCTACTTCAACAGCTATCAGGGAAAGGAAGAGCTTGAACCGCTTGCCGGAGGAGGCTATCTACCTCTCCGCACGGTCTACGCATACGAACCGGTGCCTGATGAGCTCACGCCTGCCGAGGCCCAACGCATCCTCGGCGCGCAAGGGTGCCTCTGGACCGAATTCATCATGACGCCTGAGCAGGTGCAGTATATGACGCTTCCTCGCCTGGCAGCGTTGGCAGAGGTCGTTTGGTCACCGAGGGAGGCTCGCAACTGGATAGATTTTACTGCCCGCGTTGAGCGTCAGATGAAGCGCTACGAAGCTGCCGGATACGCGTATGCGAGAAGCGCGTATCTCGTTTCGATTTCGACGTCGGTCGACTCAATCAAAAAGCGGCTCAATGTCGCGATGACCACCGAAGTAAGCGATCAAACAATCTACTACACAGTCGACGGGAAGGACCCAACGCCTTCTTCCCGACGGTACGTGAAGCCCATCGGCATCGAGAAGACATCGACAATCAGGGCGGGCGCATTTCGTGGCGGCAAGTTGCTTGGTAAGGTCGGCGAGCAGAAGGTCTATCTGCACAAGGCATCGTTCAAACCGGTGCGGCTGAAGGACCCGTACGAGAAGTACACGGGGGGCGGCGAATACGGGTTGACCAACGGACTGCGCGGTTCCATGTCGTTCGACGATGGTAACTGGCAGGGGTATCATCAAGTTGACCTCGATGCAACCGTTGACCTCGGGAAGGTGAACTCATTGTCGAGGATTGCGTCAAGCTTTCTCGAGAAGACCATATCATGGATCTTCTTCCCGACATCGGTTGAGTTTTCCGTGTCTGATGACGGAGTGAGATTTGTTCCTGTCGCCAGATTCGAAGAGGCGGTTCCAACCGCGCATCGACCGCCTGCGATCAAAGAGTTTTCCCAGAAGCTTACAAAAGCGAAAGCGCGATATGTTCGGATCCAGGCAAGAAACGTTGGCATCTGTCCGGATTGGCACTTGGGAAAAGGGGACAGGGCATGGTTGTTTGTTGATGAGATCATTGTTGAGTAACGGTATCGGCTCCTCTTGAATTTCCCTGACATTCGCAAATGATGGCAGAAGGCAGAAAGAAAGTCTTTGTCACTGGTTGTTTCGACATGCTCCACAATGGACACATCGCATTCCTCGAAGAAGCATCGGCGCACGGTGACGTCTACGTAGGCATTGGATCAGACGAAACCGTCAGACGGCTGAAGGGTCGATATCCAATCTACAACCAGGACGAGAGGAAGTACATGCTCGAGGCGCTGCGGTGTGTGACTCGTTGCTCGGTCAATTCGGGCGGTGGCATCATGGATTTTGTGGACAACGAGGATGCACTGAAGGCAGACATTCTCTTCGTGAACGAGGATGGCCACAGCCCGGAAAAGGAAGAATTCTGCCGGAAACACAATATTCAGTACGTCGTCAGCAGGAGAAAACCGCACGGCAACCTGCCGACTCGGTCCACGACGGCCCTCAGAACCGAGTGCAACATCCCGTTCCGCATCGACCTTGCAGGAGGATGGCTGGATCAGCCATTTGTCTCGAAACACTATCCCGGCTCCGTCCTCACGATTTCCATAGAGCCGACGATCGAATTCAACGATCGGAGCGGCATGGCTTCGAGCACGAGGAGAAAGGCCATCGAGCTGTGGCATACCGATGTTCCGGGCGGAGACAAGGAGAAGCTCGCGAAGACCCTGTTTAGCTACGAGAATCCCCCGGGCACGGAAATCATCGCAGGTTCTCAAGATGCCCTCGGCATTGTGCTGTCGGGGGTGAACAACCTTCACTACGATGGTGAATATTGGCCGTACAAGATCGATTCTGTCCTCGAGGAGTCGATCCTCAGGTTCGTTGAAGACCATCTTTTCCTCGTAACGCTCGAGCCGCGGGAAAGCACGTTCTCCGTGTTAGAGAACACCAACCCCTCGCGGGAAGGGGCAAAGCGCCTTGCCGAAGCTACGGATGACTGCTGGCGTGCGATTCTTTCCAAGAACCTCGCCGACTTTGGGAACTCCTTCACCCGATCGTTCGAGGCTCAGGTAGCTATGTTCCCAAATATGGCTGACGGTACTATTCGCTTGATCATTGATCAGTACAGATCGCGGGCGTTGGGCTGGAAGCTCTCGGGCGCGGGCGGTGGAGGATATCTAATTTTGATATCACAGCAGGAGATCGAGAACACGATTCGGATCAAGATACGACGATGAACTTCGCGCAGAGAGATTGACAATGGCATGCATGGTGTTGACCGTGCCAGTCCCGCTGCTCTGCAGAGAAGCGGGATTCGGTCACGGAATGGTGCTTGACGGCCAACTCGAAACCCATCTGCTTGGGAGGAAGAAACAATGACAAAAAGCCAATGGAATCGCAGAGAGATGCTCAAGAGGAGCGGCCTTCTTGCGATAGGCGCTCCCTTTATTAAAACCGCTTTTGAGCGAGTCGGTGAGGTGCGCCCGATTGCTGTACCGAGTGATGCGCACGTCGTGAAGCCGGAGCGCCCGATTGCCGCCGTTGTCCTTGGAGCCGGGAATCGCGGCAACGTGTATGCCGGATACAGCGCGAAGTACCCGGATGAGCTGAAGATCGTCGGCGTGGCTGAACCGATAGAGATCCGTCGCAAAAGATTCTCAGAGAAATATCAAATCCCCGAGAAGTATCAATGGATTACGTGGGAGCACGCGCTGCAGATACCGAAGTTCGCCGACGCCTTGATCATCACGACACCTGATGCTTTACATTACGGGCCGGCGATGGGAGGGCTTAAGCTGGGATATGATCTGCTGCTCGAGAAACCGATTGCGCAGAGCTGGAAGGAGTGCAATGATATTCTGCAATTGACGGAAAAGGACAAGAGAATCGTTGCCATCTGTCACGTTCTCCGTTATTCGCCGTACTTCCGAAAGCTCAGGGAGGTGATGACCTCGGGTCAATTGGGTGAGATCGTGAGCATTCAGCATATCGAGCCTGTCGAGCATGTCCATATGTCACACTCCTTCGTGCGCGGCAACTGGAGAAACTCCAAAGAATCCAATCCGATGCTCCTTGCCAAGTCATGCCACGATCTGGATCTGTTTCGATGGATGCTCGGCAAGCCTTGCGTGAGGGTCTCCTCATTTGGTTCGCTAACACATTTCAGGAAGGAAAACGCCCCGCCAGGGGGCACCCTTCGCTGCACGGACGGATGCGCAGTTGAATCGACCTGTCCTTTTTCGGCTCTGAAGATTTACCACCGAAACCGCACCTGGCTTCAACACTTCGACCTGCCCACAGAAGGAGACAAGGGTCCTACAATCCTGCAGCTACTGAAAAATGGCCCGTACGGACGCTGTGTTTATCACTGCGACAATGATGTCGTGGATCATCAAGTCGTCAACATGGAGTTCGAGGACGAGATCACCGTTGCCTTCTCCATGGAAGCTCTGACGTCCTACGCGGGGCGCAGAACTCGCGTGATGGGAACAAAAGGCGATGCCGTTGGTGACGAGAACACTCTTACCGTCTTCGACTTTAGTTCAAGGCAACAGACAGTCTGGGATGCGAGCGCTGCGGTGCAGGTGCAGTCTGGTCACGGGGGCGGCGACTATGGTTTGGCGCACGATTTCATCCTGGCGGTCAGTCGACAAGACTCGTCACTGCTGACGTCAACCATCCAGGAATCCATGGAGAGTCATCTCATTGCATTCAAGGCAGAGGAAAGTCGGTTGAGCGGCAGGACAGTGGAGGTCAAGACGAACTAATGTTTGTTTATCGCAAGGAGGCTTCGGAAATGAAGACAAATCTCACTGCTCTGGCCATTCTCGCACTTCTTTTGAGCGCGTCCTCTCATCTTCTGGGGCAGCAATTGCCACTCTACAAGGATTCCGGCGCGCCTGTGGAGAAGAGGGTGGGGGATCTTCTCGCTCGAATGACGCTCGAAGAAAAAATCGATATGCTCGGAGGAGTTGAGGGGTTTTACATCCGGCCAAACGAGCGCCTGGGCATTCCGAAAATCAAGATGGCCGACGGTCCTCTAGGAGTCCGGAATTACGGTAACGCTACGGCGTTCCCCGCGGGCATCGCGTTTGCCGCGACTTGGAACAGGGATCTTACAAAACGAATGGGCGAAATGGTGGGCAAGGAGGCGCGCTCCAAAGGTGTGCACGTCATGCTCTCGCCCGGCGTGAACATCTACCGTGCACCGATGTGCGGTCGCAACTTTGAGTATTATGGTGAAGATCCTTACCTGGCAAGCCGAATGGTCGTCGCCTATGTCGAAGGAGTGCAGAGCCAGGGCGTTGTCGCAACGGTGAAGCATTACGCAGCGAACAATCAGGAATACAACCGGCACAGGGTGAGCTCGGAAGTCGATGAGCGCACGCTCCGCGAGATCTACTTGCCTACGTTCAGGGCTGCGGTGGAGGAGGCACACGTCGGGGCCGTCATGAACTCGTACAATCTGGTCAACGGCATTCACTGCTCTCAGCACGGGCATCTTCTGAACGAGATCTTGAAAGGCGACTGGAAATTTGACGGATTGGTGATGTCTGATTGGAGTTCCACGTATGACGGGGTCGCAGCTGCTAACGGAGGCCTCGACCTCGAGATGCCCTCGGGGGAGTACATGAACCGTGACACGCTTCTCCCCGCAATCCAGGCGGGGAAAGTCGCTGTCTCGACGATCGATGACAAGGTTTGCCGAATGCTTCGGATGATGTTCCGGTTCGGTTTCTTCGATCGCGAACAAGCGGATTTGTCCTTGCCGCTCTATAATCCGGATTCGAGACTCGTTGCACTCGAGGCCGCTCGTGAAGGGATCGTGCTGCTCAAAAATAGCGGGAACATCCTGCCCCTGGACCGAAAGAAGATTTCGGCCATTGCGGTCATCGGCCCTACTGCACATCCGGCCGTCACTGGTGGCGGCGGGAGCTCCCGTGTGCAGCCGTTCCGCTCTGTAAGCGCGTTGGAGGGGATCATTGCCGGAGCAGGAAATGCTGTTAGGGTTCTTTTTAGTCCGGGAGTCGTCTCAGATTTTACAGAGTCCTTCCGGACTTCCGAGTTTGTCACGCTTTCGGCCACAGGTCAAATCGTGAGAGGGCTCAAAGGGGAATTTTTCCCCAACAGAGACCTGTCAGGCACGCCTGCTCTCTCACGGATTGACAGGCGGATCAACTTCATCTGGGGGGAGTCCGCTCCGGCCGGTGAGCTTTCCGCAGATGACTTTTCTGTTCGGTGGACTGGAAAGGTGAGGATTGAGTCGGAAGGAGAATATGAGTTTATCGTCAAGGGGGACGACGGCTATAGGCTTCACGTGGATAACCGGCTTGTGATTGATAACTGGCAGGATCAAGCGGCAACAGCGAAGACAGCAGCGCTGGCTCTCAAAGCTGGCACGATGCCCGATATCAAGCTTGAATACTACGAGCACGGCGGCGGCGCGGAGATTTCTTTCGGCTGGAGAAAACGAATCGGACTCAAGGGTGAGGATGCAGTGAAACTTGCTGCAAGAGCTGATGTCGCGATCGTGTGTGTGGGATTCAACTCGGAGACGGAGGGTGAAGGATTCGACCGAGCCTTCGAGCTCTCCAAAGAACAGGAAGAGCTGATCCGCAGAGTCGCGACAGTCAACAAGAGGACGATTGTGGTTGTGAACGCAGGGGGAAACGTCTCGATGCCCGCGTGGCTCGATGATGTCGCGGGTCTCGTGCACACGTGGTATCCCGGTCAGGAAGGCGGGACTGCCATTTCGGAAATCCTTTTTGGTGATGTCAATCCTTCGGGCAAGTTGCCCGTCTCGTTTGAGAAGCAGTGGGAAGACAACGCAACCTATCATTCGTACTATGATGACGATAAGGACCTGAAGGTGACATACAGTGAGGGTGTCTTCCTCGGATACCGGCATTTCGACAAGGAGAATATTGAGCCGATGTTCCCCTTTGGCTTTGGTCTGTCGTATACGACATTTTCCTATGAGAATCTGAAAATTACACCACAAAACCTAAAACGTGGTGGGAAGATCTCCGTTTCTCTTGATGTGACGAACAGAGGGGAGCATGCCGGCGCGGAAGTCGTCCAAGTCTATGTCCGAGACATCGAATCAAGCGTTCCGAGGCCGGTCAAGGAGTTGAAAGGATTTGAGAAAATCGATCTCAAGCCGGGTGAAACGAAACGTGTGAGGATCGAGGTCGATGAATCCGGACTTTCATTCTATGATCCGTCGAAGAAAGCGTGGGTGTCGGAGCCGGGAGCGTTTGAGGTACTCGTTGGTAGTTCCTCACGAGATATTCGATTGAAGGAGCGCTTTGAGCTCTTGAAGTGATCGCTGAATCCCGCGCCTCTCACTCGACTACTCATCCACTCACATACTTACGTACTCATATACTTTTCTACTCACATACTTACTACTTCTTTGAGGAGGCACGAGTATGGTTTCTCGACGCGGTTTCCTGAAGGTCGGCGGTCTCTCGATCTCGGCATTGGGCTTCGTCAACAGCCTCTTTTCAAGCACTCTGCAGTCCCAGCAGTCAAAGCTCAGCAACATGGTGGCTGGAGTCAAGCCCCTGGGACCGGAAGACTATGAGAGTCGACTGGAAAAAGCGACGAAACTCATGGCTGAGCAGAATCTTGACGGCCTCTTCATCTCTGGGGGTTCTGACCTGGCGTATTTCACCAACGTCAACTGGTTTATCAGTGAGCGTACATTCGGGACGATTCTCAATAAGAAGGGGAAGCCCATTTGGGTGTGGCCGGCATTTGAAGCCGAGAGCGCGCGGGAACTCATACCGAAGGATCAGGAACTGCGAACGTGGGAGGAACACGAAAGTCCCTTCAAGCTCATCGCGGGCGTGATGAAAGACCTTGGCGTTTCTCAAGGGACGCTGGGAATCGGGCCGAGCACGCGAAGCTTCATTATCTACGGCTTACGCAGGGATGCGCCGGGCCTCGAGCTTGTGAACGGTGCGGTCGTCACCGACGGATGCCGTGCCGTGAAATCGGAGAAGGAGATTGCCTACATGGATCTCGCAAACAAGATCACGAAACTTGCCTACAAGGAGGGATTCAAACAGCTGCGCGAAGGGATGAGCCCACGGGATCTTTCCTCGGCCATCAGCGCTGCGCATCAGCACATGGGTGTGAGTGGAGGCGGCGGTCCTCAATTTGGACCGAGCTCGGCGTTCCCGCACGGGTCTCGGGTCCCGCGCACGTTAAAGGAAGGTGATACAGTGTTAGTGGATGGAGGGTGCAGCGTCGAAGGGTATCGCTCCGATGTGACGAGAACGATCGTGTTCGGCAAGCCGTCCGAGAAGCAAAGAGCGGTGTGGGACGTTGTGAAGAAGGCGCAGAGCGAGGCGCTAAAAGCCGTGCGTCCCGGCGTCGCTTGTGAAGAGATCGACCGCGTTGCCCGCAAGGTCATCGAAGATGCGGGGTATGGACCTGGCTACAAGTACTTCACTCACAGGCTTGGACATGGCATCGGCCTTGACGGTCACGAGTATCCTTATCTCGTCAAAGGGAATCAGCTGAAGCTTCAGCCGGGCATGACCTTCAGCGACGAACCGGGAATATACATTTACGGAGAGTTCGGTGTCCGCCACGAAGACTGCTTTGTCGTGACTGAGGATGGAGGGCGATTCCTGGGCGGAATGGAGGCACTATCTATCGACCGGCCGTTCGCTGAAGAGTAAGATGAAATGTCCTAAGCCCGCGCGATGCGTAACACGTTGGTTATACGAATGTCACTCTTGGAAGATCATGATAGCAGGAAACTCTGATGGACGAGCAAAGGAAGGGCAAATGTAAGGCACTGTTGGAACTGTCCCACGAACTCGGGCGTGAGGATCGGGGATGGGCGATTTTGGGGGAAGGGAACACCTCGTGTCGCATCGATGCCGATCGGTTTTTGATCAAAGCCAGTGGAAGCAGTCTCGGTACGTTGCGTGGCAAAGACCTGGTGGAATGCGATGCAAACGTGCTCCTGTCGCTGCTGGACAAGCGTTCGGTGCCGGATGAGCAGATTGAGGATACATTGCTGGCGAGCAGGGTTGATGCAGAGAGCAAGAAACCATCTGTCGAGGCGTTGTTTCACGCATATCTCTTGAGCCTGCCGGAAGTCGGGTTTGTCGGCCATACGCACGCGACCACGGTCAATCAGATCTTGTGCTCTCCTCAAGCAAGACAATTCGCTGAACGGCGTCTTTTCCCTGATGAAATCGTCTGTTGCGGAGGCAAGTCGGTCCTGGTGCCCTACACGGATCCCGGTCTCAGGCTCGCTCAGGCGATCCGGAAAGCCGCGAGGACGTTTATGAAGAAGAACAGATATGTCCCGCGCGTCATCCTTTTGAAAAACCACGGCATCATCGCGATCGGCCGTACGCCCGCGGCGGTGTTGGCTGCGACGCTCATGGCGGAGAAAGCAGCACGGGTATGGGTCGGTGCCGCCTCGTTGGGTGGGCCGACGTTTCTGCGTGAAGAAGATGTCAAGCGGATTTCAGGGAGGTCCGATGAGTTGATGCGGCAACGATTGATGAACCTCTGAACATAACGGGAATATTCACGATGAATCAGAAAAAGTCTTATCAACACGTCAAATATTTGTGGGATGATTCGGTGGCCGCGAAGCTCGACCCCGTCGGCAAGCTCGTGTATCGGTCCAACCTTCTCGGGTCGGATCAACGAATCACAAACACGGGGGGAGGGAACACCTCCTCGAAGATCGAAGAAAACGATCCCCTGACCGGTGAGCAGGTCGAGATTCTCTGGGTCAAAGGCTCGGGCGGAGATCTTCGGACATCGTCAAAAGAGAATTTCTCTTCGCTCTACCAGCAGAAGCTCCTCGCCCTGCAACAGATGTATCTGAAGGTAGACAAACGCGGTCCAAAGACCGAGATTGAAGACGCGATGGTCGGCATGTATCCACACTGCACGTTCAATCTTAATCCTCGTGCGCCGTCGATTGATACGCCTTTGCACTCCTTTATCCCATTCAAGCATGTTGATCACATGCACCCTAATGCTGTGATTGCCATCGCTGCAGCGAAGAACTCGAAGACATTGACAAAAGAGATTTTCGGGGATGATCTCATCTGGACTCCGTGGCAGCGGCCGGGCTTTGACCTCGGATTGAAGCTTCAGGAGATCTGCAGACAGCATCCGAATGCGAAGGGCGCCATTCTCAGCCAACATGGAGTGATCAATTGGGCTCATGATGAACTCGAGTGCTACGAGGTGACGCTCGGGCTTATCGAGCAAGCGGCTCAGTACATCGCAAAGCACGATCAGGGCGAGAGGACATTTGGCGGGCGGAAATACCGTCCCCTTGATCCTTCAAAGCGCCGCGAAATGTTCATCGCCGTGCTGCCGTGGCTCCGGGGGCAATTAAGTCGTCAGCGGCGGTTCATCGCGACGGTACAGGACGATGAGGTCATACTCCGGTTCGTGAACAGCGTCGATGCGGTGAGACTGGCCGAGTGCGGTACTTCTTGCCCCGATCATTTTTTGCGTACCAAAATCAAGCCATTGTTCGTGGACTGGAACCCGCAGGGTGAAACAGTCGATCTTCTCAAGAAAAAGCTCTTCGAGGGATTGGAGAAATACCGCAAGGATTACGCAGACTACTACACTCGCTGCAAACATCCAGATTCCCCACAGATGCGCGATCCGAATCCAACCGTGATCCTGATCCCGGGCCTTGGGATGATTGCCTGGGGAAAGGACAAGAGTGAATCGCGCGTCACTGCCGAATTCTACAATTGTGCCGTCGAGGTGATGCAGGGTGCGGAGGCGATTGACGAGTACATCCCCTTGCCGCAGCAAGAAGCATTCGATATCGAATACTGGCTGCTGGAAGAGGCAAAACTCCGTCGGATGCCCGCTGAAAAAGAGCTTGCGCGTCAAGTGGTTGCCGTGATTGGCGCTGGAAGCGGCATCGGCAAAGAGATTGCCCATCGCGTCGTCAGAGAGGGAGCACATGTTGTGTGTGCAGACCTGAACGGAGAATCAGCAAAGGCGACGGCGAAAGAAATCACCGACAAGCATGGCGTCGGTATCGGAGTTGCAGGGACAGGGATTTCCAATTGCGGCCCTTCGATCGGGCTCGCAACGGACACGAGGGACCGATCTCGTATCCGCGCAATGCTTGATGATATCATTTTGGCCTATGGAGGCATCGACAGCGTCGTGGTGTCGGCGGGTGTGTTCGTCCCTCCGGACGCGACAGGACACATACCTGATGACAAATGGGCGCACACCTTTGCCGTCAACGTGACCGGGGCTTACCTCGTCGCGGATGAGACAGGGAAGGTGTGGAAAGAACAGGGACTGAGAGGGAATCTTATCGTCACGACGAGTGTGAACGCAGTAGTGGTGAAAAAGGGGAGTCTCGCATATGACACAAGCAAGGCTGCCGCGAATCATTTGGTTAGAGAGCTGGCCGTAGATCTTGCACCGCTGGTGCGCGTGAATGCTGTCGCACCTGCAACGGTTATTGAAGGGAGTTCGATGTTCCCCCGCGATCGTGTCATCGCCTCGTTGACAAAGTACGAGATACCCTATTCCCCGGACGAATCCGACGACGCGCTGCGCACCAAGCTTGCACGATTCTACGCAGATCGCACGCTGATCAAGCAGCCGATCACGCCCGGGGATCAGGCGGAAGCAGTGTTCCTACTCTTGAGCAATCGGCTGAGCAAGACCACAGGGCAGGTCCTCACGGTCGATGGCGGTCTCCACGAGGCATTCCTGCGATGACAGGAGATATGCCGGCGGGCCCCTTGTGAATCGCGTTTCTTCGCGATATCTTTCGCATCGACTGTAATCGAGCAGGTGCTTTTCTTAACCGACAGAGGAGATGATGATGAGGAAAGTACTCTCACTTATTCTCGCGATTGCCCTCGCCTCCGTCAGCACGCCTCACCTGGCAGGTCAAGGCAGACTGAAAATCGCCGTCATCCCAAAAGGGACGACGCACATATTCTGGAAATCCGTCGAGGCCGGGGCCCGAGCTGCAGGCAAGGAGTTGGGCGTCGAGATCATCTGGAAAGGACCGCTCAAGGAGAACGACAGGGCGCAGCAGATTTCGATCGTGGAACAGTTCGTTACGGAGGGCGTGTCCGGGATTGTCCTGGGACCGTTGGATCATACGGCACTGCAACGCCCCGTAGCCGCAGCATTGCAGAAGAGGATACCCGTCGTGATCTTCGACAGCGCGTTGAAGGGTGAGCCGGGGAAGGATTTTGTGAGTTATGTCGCAACGAACAACAAGAAGGGGGGCTCTCTTGGGGGCGAGCATCTCAGCGCGCTGATGGGAGGTCAAGGGAAGATCGTCCTGCTCCGCTATCAGGTCGGCTCAGCGAGCACCACGGAACGTGAGGAGGGATTTCTCGAAGCCGTCGGTAAGAACAGGGATCTCAAAGTGATCGTGGATAATCGCTACGCAGGTGCCACGGCAGGTGAGGCAAAGACTGCGGGTATGAACATCGTCGATAAGTTGAAAGAAGCCAACGGAGTTTTCTGTCCGAACGAGTCTTCCACATTCGGCATGCTCCTGGCGCTCAGCCAAAACAATCTCGCCGGCAAGGTGAAATTTGTCGGATTCGACACCTCACCGCCGCTCATCGAAGCTTTACAGAAAGGCGAGATCGATGCACTCGTTGCGCAGGATCCGACTCGCATGGGATACGAAGGGGTCAAGATCCTCGTAGCGCACATTCAAGGCAAGGAAGTTCCCAAAATCGTCGATACGGGCGTTCGACTCATCACGCGTGATAATCTGAACTCTCCCGAGATCAAGAAGCTGCTCGGATTACAATAGAGGAGATCAACAATGAAATGGATAGGACTTACAGCTATGGCAATCGCAATCATCACACATGGTACATCTGCACAGCAGCAGTCGAGTGTCCCGACATTTGGTGACGATCTCGCATTCCTCAAGAAACACGTGGAAGTCATTGTTCTGTCGGACAAAACCGGAACGACTCAAGTTGCAGTCATCCCAGAGTATCAATGCCGTGTCATGACAAGCACTGCCTCAGGCCCGGAGGGTATCAGCTACGGGTGGGTGAATCGGGAGCTCATCTCTTCCGGGAAGAAGCAGCCGCACATTAATGTGTTCGGAGGCGAGGACCGGTTCTGGATTGGTCCTGAAGGCGGGCAGTACTCGATCTTCTTCAAGAAGGGCGACCCCTTTGATCTCGATCATTGGTTTACCCCCGCATCGATCGACACGGAACCGTTCGAGCTTATCAGCAAGAGCGACGATGGCGTCGTGTTCCGCCGGAAGATCAGGTTGACGAATTACTCGGGCACAACGTTTGACGTCGAAGTGAGCCGTGAGATTCGTCTGCTGACCACGAAAGAGACGCAAAAACACCTTGGCGTGACGCTAAAACCGGGCGTCAAGATGGTCGCCTTTGAATCTGTCAACTCAGTCAAGAACACAGGAAACAATGCGTGGAAGAAGAAGAGCGGGTTGCTCTCCATCTGGATCCTCGGAATGCTGAACGCATCACCCACCACGACGGTGGTCATACCGTTCAAAGAAGGACCCGAATCCAAGCTCGGTCCGATCGTCAACGATGCCTACTTCGGCAAGGTACCTGCCGACCGCCTCGTGGTCAAGGGCGGCGTGATCTATTTTGCCGCTGACGCGAACTATCGGAGCAAGATAGGCATATCCCCGGGCCGCAGTAAGCCCGTCGTCGGAAGCTACGACGCCGCTAACCACGTTCTTACGCTGGTCCAGTTCACCCTGCCGAAAGGGTCGAGGGATTACGTGAACTCGATGTGGGAGATTCAGAAGAACCCGTACGGCGGCGATGTCGTCAACAGCTACAACGATGGACCTCCGAAGCCGGGGGCGGCCCAGCTCGGAAAGTTCTATGAACTGGAGACATCCTCGCCAGCGCAGACGCTGTTACCGAATCAGACAGGAACTCACGTCAATCGCACGATTCATCTCCAAGGTTCAGAAGCCGATCTGGATGCGATTGCTCGCGCCACGCTTGGCGTGAGCCTCGACGACGTCAAGAGCGGCTTGAAGAAGTAATCGCACATACTCCACGAAGCATATGAAAGGATGGCTCAAAACGCTGGGCCCGCTGGTGGGGCTTGTCTTCGTTTTTGCCCTGTTTGCGGCGCTGACGCCGGGCAAATTTGCCACAGCTGCTAACCTCCAGCTGATGCTGCTGCAGACCGCCGTCGTCGGCACTGCGGCGCTGGGAATGACCCTGGTCATCATCAGCGGTGGCATTGACCTTTCCGTTGGATCGGTCATCGCTCTCACCACGGTGATCATCGCTTTGTTGCTGAACAGCGGTGCGCCGCCGCTCGTTGCCGCGTTGGGCGGTGTGGTCGTCGGCATGATCTGTGGATCGCTGATCGGCTCCCTCATCACGCGGGTGCGGCTGGCGCCGTTCATTGTTACTCTCGGTATGTGGGGCGCGTTGCGGGGCACAGCGAAGGGCCTGGCGAATGAGCAGATGATCATCGCGCCTAACACGTGGCTCAACAAGCTTCTCAACACCCCGGCGGATGATCAGAAGTGGATGCTCCTACCGCAAGGAGTGTGGCTGATGCTTGTGCTCGCAGTGGTTGTTGCGATCTTGCTGCGGTATACGAGGCGAGGTCGCCATATCTTTGCGGTTGGCTCGAACGAGCTAGCGGCTCGAATCTGCGGCGTCCCCGTCGAACGAACTAAGCTCATTGTGTACATGCTCGGTTCTGGCTTCGCTGCGCTCGCGGGTGTACTGCAATTCTCCTATCTGACCGTCGGTGATCCGACGACCGCCACGGGAATGGAGCTCGATATCATTGCGGCGGTTGTAATCGGCGGCGGAAGTCTCGCCGGCGGTGAGGGTACTGTGCTAGGAAGCTTAGTTGGTGCGCTGATTATGACGGTCGTTGGCAACGGCTGCACGAAGATGGAGCTGCCCAACTGGGTGCAAGAGATCGTTGCCGGGGCAATTATTGTTATTGCTGTTTCTTTGGACCGGTTGCGACACCGCAGGAGGACCTAGCGCTAATTCCAAAGAGTGATGAAGTGATGTCATGTCCTCAAATCTTCTGAATCCCGCATTGCTGCCGGTTCTGTGTTGCATGCTCGTCATTGGTGCGAATCTTCCCGTCGCCGACAATACCACCCGAAGCACATTTATTATTCCTCAACCGCAGAGCCTGCAGAGGGATGATGGCACGGTCCGGGTTGTTGATGCCGAGTATCTGGCGAAATAGGATGAATACGAAAGGGGAAGACGGTCTTGGTTCTCGAAGTATGCATTGACTCTGTAGAATCTGCTGTTGCTTCTCAGGCGGGAGGAGCATCGCGCGTGGAGTTGTGTGCGAACTTGAATGAAGGGGGCACAACGCCGAGCGCAGGGACGATCGAGTTGGCCCGCGAGAAAATATCGATCGGTCTGCACGTCATGATTCGACCGCGTGCGGGTGACTTCTGTTATTCCGATCCTGAGTTCGAGGTCATGAGGAGGGATATTCAAGTCGCCAAGGATCTTCGCGCGAATGGTGTCGTGCTCGGCATACTCAATCGTGATGGGACCGTGGATGTGGCTCGAATGAAGGAGCTGGTCCATCCTGCCCGCCCGATGAACGTGACATTCCATCGAGCGTTTGACGAGAGCGCGGATCCCTTCGCGGCGTTGGAGCAAATCATCGGTCTCGGAATCGACCGAATCTTGACATCCGGCGGAAAGCGCTCAGCATTTGACGGAATCGCAAGGATCAGGGATCTCGTGAACAAATCGAGCGGGCGAATCACCATCATGGCGGGCTCAGGGATCACCATCCAAAATGTGAAGGCCATTATCTCTGAAACCCGGGTCAAAGACATTCACGTTCGAAGCGCCGTCTGCACCGATCGACACGTCGTGCATGAAGAACGCAGTCTATTCGAAGTTCCGCTTCTTGCTGTTGATCCTGCCGCGGTCAGGTACTTCCTCGAGTTCATCACGTCGTCTGGTTAGATGATGAAGGCACGCTTGATCCTCCTCTTACACCCGCTCCGTTTGATGAGACAGGGCAGGGGATTCTTCCGAGGAGTGAGAATTGCTCATGCGGCGTGGCTCCCTTTCGGCAGTCACGGGGAACCTCAGAGTGGCGCGCGATGGACGCCGAAGGCTGCGCGTCGGCGAAGGGCAGCAAGTGCTGAAAAACATGTTGACTTTTTCGCACGTGAGTCGTAAGCTTGCCCTCGGTATGTCAGCGATACCATCGCCACAGAATCGCGGTTCCCGCCCTGGCGGAGTTCTTTCTGCTTCAGCTCTCGTGACAACTCGCGCGGCGACGGCGAAGAAGTGCATTTCTTCTGGGAGCATATTGCGCGGGGCTTGAATGATCAATTCTCCCTCGTCCTCTTCTCACACAATTCAACGCACGACGACATGCAATCCATTGAGTTGGCATTCTCAGATTGGTTGATCATTGCACTGTATTTCGGTTTCGTGCTCGGCATCGGATTCTATCTGAAGCGGTACACGAAGACCGAGAACGACTTCTTCCTTGCAGGCAGGAAGAATAGTTCATGGGTCGCCGGCCTCGCGTTCCTCTCGGCGAACCTTGGCGCACTTGAACTGCTGGGCATGACGGGAAACACGTTCAAGTACGGGATGTACGTCGCGCACTTCTACTGGATCGGTGCGATCCCGGCGATGCTCTTCCTTGGCATCTACATGATGCCGTTTTACTATAGCAGCAAGATCAAGTCCGTACCCGGATATCTCAAGCTCCGCTTCGATGAAAAGACGCGCGTGCTCAATGGAATAGCATTTGCCGGCATGACGCTCTTGGTGTCGGGCATCAACCTGTACGCCATGGCGTTGGTGCTGCACACCTTCCTGGGCTGGAACTGGGATATCAGCATGTGGATCTCCGCTGCGACGGTTGCAGCGTACGTGACGCTGAGCGGCCTTCTCTCGGCGATCTTCACGGAGATCATTCAGTTCTTTCTTATCTGGTTCGGGCTTTTCCTTGTCTCGATCTTGGGCATCATTGAGATTGGAAGCATCGGCGAAATCTTCAAGCGTGTGGACGATCTCTACAGAGCCGTCTCGTACACGACGCTCTGGTCAACGAGTGCCGATCCTTCGCAGAACGGAATGGTCATCACGTGGGGTGGCATCGTTCTGGGGTTGGGATTTGTATTGTCCTTCGGTTACTGGACGACGGATTTTCTCGTCGTCCAGCGGGCGTTCTCCGCCAAAGACCTCCGCGCAGCTCGCATGACGCCGATACTCGCCTCGTTCTTCAAGATGGCCGTTCCCTTCATCGTCATTCTCACCGGGCTTATTGCCATCGTGCTGGCAAATGACAAACAGACCGGCTTCGCATTGCTGCAGGATGGGGGTCAAACGAACTATGATTCGGCCCTGCCTCTCCTCATCGCGCGATACTATCCGGCTGGCCTCGTCGGCCTGGGTGTAACGGCGCTGCTTGCCGGGTTCATGGCAGGACAGGCGGGCAACATCAGTGCATTCAACACCGTGTGGACATACGACATCTACAATTCCGTCGTGAACAGAAAGGCGTCGCAAGCGCATCTGCTGTGGATGGGACGCGTCGCGACGATCGTCGGAATCCTGCTCAGCATCGTGACGGCATACTGGGCCAAGAGCTTTCCAAGCATCATGGATTACATGCAGGCGATTTTCTCATGGGTGAATGCTCCGCTGTTCGCCACGATGCTCCTCGGCATGTTTGTCAAATGGATCACGCCGAACGGGGCATTTTGGGGGCTGCTGGCGGGGATGGGTTCATCCTTTACGCTGTTCCTGGCCGTGAAGTTCGAATGGATCGAAGCACATGTGATAACCCTCTCCAGCGTGGCAAGTGATATGGCGGCGAATTTCTGGCGGGCGTGGTGGGCATGGCTCATCTGCTTTGCGGTGACGATCGTCGTGAGCATGTTCACGAAACGAAAGCCCGAGGAGGAACTCGTTGGGCTGGTCAGAGGGCTGACACCAGAAGTCTCCACAGAAGGCATTCCGTGGTATCGAAGACCCGAAGCGTACGCGATCATTTCCTTGCTGATCCTGATTCTGCTCAACATCTACTACTGGTGAACTGGAGTCTCGTATGGAGAGTGAAACAAAGAAGATGAAACCTATTTGGTACTTCGTCGGATTGATGCTTCTGGCGATGGGGGTGGTTGTGATAGCGTCGGGGATCTATCTTTACCTCAATCCCGGTACCACTAAGACTATTCTGGCGGATCTGCATCCCGATCTGTGGTGGGGCGCGGTGATGATCCTCGCCGGGGCGATCTTCCTTCTGGTGAACAGGAAGGTCACGGTGGATTAGGAGGTCCCATTCGGTGGAGGCACGCGCCTCGCATATTGATAAGGTGTTCATCAACGTCTTCGGACCGAAGCAAGGCAAGATTGTTGTCCGGTCGCCCGGCCGAGTGAATCTCATCGGCGAGCACACGGACTACAACGAGGGCTTCGTCCTGCCGGCTGCGATTGACAAGGCAATTGTCTTTGCCGTTGCGCCCCGCGCCGACAACCACTTTCATTTCTACGCTGCAGATCTTAACGAGGAACTCGTCTGCGACCTCAACGCGATGCAGAAATCCCTGAAAGGCTGGCCGAACTATCTTCTCGGTGTGATTGACCAACTGAAGAAAGCAGGATACGCGTTGAGGGGATGCAACGTTGTATTCGGCGGGGACATCCCCATCGGTGCCGGACTGTCTTCTTCTGCGGCGCTTGAATGCGGATTTGCCTTTGCCCTCGACGAGCTCTTTGGCCTTGGCCTCGATCATATGGAGCTTGTGAGGCTCGCTCAAAGGGCTGAGAACCAATTCGTCGGCGTGAAGTGCGGCATCATGGATCAATTTGTCAACATCTTCGGTCGGGACAAGAAGGTATTGAAGATCGACTGTCGCTCTCTGGAGTACGAATACTTCCCATTCGAGCGAGATGACCTCGAGATTGTTCTCTGCGAGACCGAGGTACGGAGGACCCTGGCATCGTCGGAGTACAACGTCCGGAGACAGCAGTGTGAGGCGGGAGTGCATGTTCTTCGTCAGTACAATCCAGACGTGAGAAGTCTCCGGGATGTGAGCCTCGACCTGCTGCAGGAGCACAAGCGAGAGATGGACCCAACCATCTTCAAGCGTTGCGGCTATGTGGTCCGCGAAAACGAGCGTGTGCTTGAGGCGTGCGATGACCTGCGGCAAAACGATTTTCGCTCTTTCGGTCAGCGGATGTATGAGTCGCACCGGGGGCTGCGGGACGAGTATCAGGTGAGCAGTCCCGAGCTTGATGTTCTCGTTGAGATTGCCTCTTCCGTCCGCGGTGTGTTGGGTGCCCGTATGATGGGGGCGGGATTCGGCGGTTGCACGATTAACCTCGTGGAAGAGCCGGTCGTCAGTCAGTTCGTGGAGATCGTTCAACAACGGTATCCAGAGCGTACGGGAAAGGCCATCAAAGTCTATGTGACGCGGATTCAATCAGGAACAGCGAAGGTCATAGACGAACGAATCCCGGTCTGACTCGGATGCTTGGTTGATCGAGTGCCTTTCCTCAGAACGCAATCCTGAAGCACACCGTAAAAGCCCAACTCCTGCTCACCAGCTTGTTTCCGATGTTGCTGTGCTGAAGATCCGTTCATATCCGGACGCACTCTTTCGGATCGCTCGTCATCTACCAAGAGGTAGCTGCTCCCTCCCACCACTCTGAGGTCACGCAACTCCATGAGCAACAAGAAAGTGATTCTCTTCCTCCTCTTCGTCGCTCCCCTATTTCCTCTGGTTCATGCTAGCGCTCAGTCGATCAGGTCGTTAGGGCTGGTTGCCGGCGATGGAGTCCGTGTGGCCGCATACGAAATGAGCGATGGGAAAAGAGTTCAACTTGACCACAATCTCCCACTCTTCACGTTTGAACTCAACGACACACTGGTGAGCTCGATTGAAGCATATGCACAAGTTGCACCAGATAGCATAATTTGGACCTTCGGCTCGAGCATCGCCGGGTCTGTAAAGATTGAAAAAGGATTTCGCCGGGGATGGAAAGCCCTGGTGACGTTCCACAACGCTTCCCAGCAGAAGCAGCAGATCTCAAATGTTGTTCCTCTCGGTGTCAGTCAGGATCACGTCTACATCATCTCGGCGGGCCCTCAGGATTTCATCCATCGCCTCAGCAGATCGCAGCTCGTTCGTCCGGGAGTCGGTCCCATTGGTGTTGTTCTTCCTGACGATGCCTGGGAGTTGGGGTTCAGCGATGTCAATGTCACTGCAACCCATTCACTCACTGCCCTTGCGCGACGCGTTGCATCATCGAAGGCCGATGTACGACGATTCAGAACGGTCCTGGAGCCCGGTGGCTTCGTGCAATATGTTTTCTACGCCGACGATCACCGAGGCGATTGGCGCGACGGCTTGCGTATGATGTTCCAGGAGCGCTGGTTGTATGATCTCGAGACATTCGACAATTGGCTGTTTGAGCGCCAGGACCTTCAGTGGATTCGTCACAGCTATCTCCTCCTGCTTCAATTTGCCTGGGATCAGAAATACTACGAGCGTTTCAGGGGCGAATATGTATTTGAGAAGTTCCTTGCTGAGCAGGATAAGGTCCTTGGAGGTTATGAAGCGTACATGATTTGGCCAACATGGCCGCGGCTCGGCCTTGATCAAAGGAATCAATGGGACATGTATCGGGACCTGCCGGGAGGGCTCGCTGAGCTGCGGCGGCAGGCGAGTGCCACCCACAAGCGTGGCGCGCGGTACTTCATCTCGTACAATCCGTGGGACGGGAGCACGAGGCACGAGGATCACATCAAGGAGATGGAGGCGCTCCTGCGGGACATCGACGCAGATGGCGTGGTCCTGGATACGTGGGGCGAATCAAGCAAAGAGTTCCAGGCGGCCGCTGATCGAGTGAAGCCAGGCGTTATTCTCTACAGCGAGGGGATGGCGGTCCCGAAGGACATGCCCGGCATAGTTGCCGGCCGAGTTCACGACGCCATCTTCATGCCGCCTCCGCTGAATCTGAACAAGCTGATCAAACCGGAGTTTGCCATCTTTCGCGTGGTTCAACTCGCCGAGGGGAGAATCCATCGAGAGATCGCGGTCTCCTTCTTCAACGGCTATGGCGTCGAGATGAACATCATGCGACCGGGCAGGCCTGATTGGATTGATGAGGAGTTCCAGTATCTTGGTCGCACGACGAAAATCCTTCGTGAGAACTCGTCAGCTTTTCTCAGTCGGGACTGGGTACCTTTGTTGCCAACGACGCTCGACAGCATCTGGGTGAACAAATGGCCGACGCTTGCAAAGACGCTCTACACGGTCTATAGTCTGAAGCCGGAAGGATACAGCGGCCCGCTTTTCGAAGCGCCGGTTTACAGCGATTCCCACTATGTGAGTCTCTGGCATCATGAGGAGCTCAAGCCCGCTCATTCTGGCGGCAAGACGTTCATCCCCGTCACGGTAGACGGATTCAGCAGATCGTGGCTGGGGACGCGGCGCGAAGGCAACGTCGACTGTGTTGCGATGTTCCCCAATCTTCTGAAGGTTCGGCTCGATCAAGATTCTCTCCATCTTGAGGCATCGAAGGGAAGAAAAGTCGTCGTATGGGCTGGCATGCCGTCATACAGCTGCAGGTCGGTGGAATTTCCTGTCGGAGCCAGAACGATCTCGCTCAGAGAACATCTTGGCAGGCATGAAGAGAAATTCGTCATCCAGCTCTTTGATGAGCGAGAGCTTCTTGACGAGCGCACCGTGAACGTCCCGCTGGCCACACCGCGGCTGATCTCGCGTGTGGAGCAGACAGCACTGGCTAGGAAAGCACCAGCAGGCATGGTTGAAATTCCCGCGGGCGTGTTCAAGTTCAGCACCGCGAGGAGCTTTCTGAGTCCGAACGAAGCAATTCCATATCCCGACTATTCAGCCGGGCGCACAGTTGCCATGCCGAAGTTCTTTATGGATCAGTGTCCAGTGACCAACGAGCAGTTCAATGCGTTCTTGAATGCGACGCGTTATAGACCGAAGGACACTACGAATTTCCTGAAGCGCTGGGTTAAGGGAAATCCGCCGGAGGGGCTTACGAACCATCCGGTCGTCTATGTGAGCCTGGAAGATGCCAGGGCGTATGCTCGCTGGGCGGGTAAACGCTTGCCAACAGAGATCGAATGGCAATATGCAGCACAGGGGGCAGACGGCCGCAAGTACCCATGGGGGAGCGATTTTGACTCGACCAGATGCAACAACAGCCTGGGCAGAACGACACCCGTCGACGCGTACCCGATGGGAAAAAGTCCCTTCGGCGTTATGGATCTCATTGGCAACGTGTGGCAATTGACAAACGACGTCTACGATAACGGGAGTTACTACTTCGGCATTATCCGCGGCGGTTCCTACTACAATCCCACAGCGAGCGTTTGGTACATCAAAGGCGGACCTCAACCCGCTGACAATCCGCAGATTTTGCTGATGGTTTCCCCGGGGTTTGACCGCAGCGCGACCGTAGGATTCCGCTGCGTGAAAGATGCAGCGCGATAGCGAGTCGTATCACTTCTTCAACTACTCGAGTGGGAACATCATGAGATCAAGCATCATTCGTCTTTGTATTCTGTGGCTGGGGATTTCGTATCCCCTGTTTTCCCAGTCGGTTCTCGACAAGGTTCTCTCCCCCTCACAACTCCCTTACCTCAAGAACAGCAAGCTCGTCCAGATTTCCAGCTATGACCGGAGTGGAGGCAACGCCGATTTCATTACCATTCCGGATGGCGCGACAGCAAAGCTCGCCGAGATGGAGGGTCCGGGAGTTATCGTGAATATCTGGGTAACGATCGCGTCCAGAGACACGTACTTCCTCCGCAGGATCCTCCTGCGCATGTACTGGGACGGCGAGCAGTACCCGTCGGTTGAAGTGCCGATCGGGGATTTCTTCGGCACCGGCTTTCAGTACAAGCAATACGTCACGCCGTTTGTCGGAATGTCGAGCGGCGGCTACTACTGTTACTTGCCGATGCCTTTTCAGAAATCAGCCCGCGTAGAGGTTGTCAACCAGACGGGGCATGAGATAAACTCGTTCTACTATCACATCGACTATCATAAGTTGGGGGAACGGCTCGAACCGAATGTCGCGTACTTTCACGCCAATTGGAGGCGCGACATAAGAACGAGCAGCAAGGAGAACTTTCTGGTTCTTGACGCAAGTGGCGAAGGGCATTTTGTGGGTCTGAACATGAGCATGCAGAGCTATCACGGCGGGCTCCAGTATCTTGAAGGGGATGAGATGGTGTACGTGGATGGCGAGAAGCAGCCTTCCCTCTACGGAACCGGGACGGAGGACTACTTCACAAGCGGATGGTACTTCAACCGGGGAGAGTTTGCTGCTCCATACCACGGCCTCATCGTGAAGGATGACTCCCTCGGACGAATCGCTGCGTACCGTTTCCATATTCTTGACGCCATCCCGTTCAAACGCTCCATTCGCTTCACGATCGAGCACGGCCATGCGAATGAGGAAATCGCGGACTACAGCAGCACTGCCTACTGGTATCAGCTGGAACCGCACAGGAGGTTCGCCGACATGCCATCCTCCGGACTGAGAATCCCTCTACGCGTTACCGTTCCCAATGGGGCAATTGAAGCTGAGTCCCTACGACCTGTAAGCACGGCGCTGACGAGTAGCGTCAGCGACATGTCGGCCTTCGGTGCTGACTGGAGCGGTTTGAAGCAGCTCACGGTGCTAGCACAGGAGGAAGGCGATTCGTTCACGCTGCTATTTCCCGCGGTCGAAGACCGATACGACGTGTCGCTCTATTTTGCGCAAGGTCCAGACTACGGATCAGCAGACATCCTGACCAACAGGAAGAAGGAAGACAACATCCAAGGATAAAGCAAGACGACCGTTCCGGGCGGGATGACTAT
>CAZTKU010000006.1:0-30583 GCA_964614245.1 uncultured Ignavibacteriaceae bacterium | reverse complement strand
CCAGCCGCACCTTCCGATACGGCTACCTTGTTACGACTTAGCCCCAGTCACTGGTTTTACCTTAGGCGTCTCCCTCCTTGCGGTTGGGTAGACGATTTCGGGTACCCCCAGCTTCCATGGCTTGACGGGCGGTGTGTACAAGGCCCGGGAACGTATTCACCGCGGCGTGCTGATCCGCGATTACTAGCAATTCCAGCTTCATGAGGGCGAGTTGCAGCCCTCAATCCGAACTGAGACCACTTTTATGGGATTGGCTCAACCTTGCGATCTTGCAGCCCATTGTAGTGGCCATTGTAGCACGTGTGTGGCCCT
Source organism: uncultured Ignavibacteriaceae bacterium (assembly GCA_964614245.1). Lineage (GTDB taxonomy): Bacteria > Bacteroidota > Ignavibacteria > UBA10030 > UBA10030 > VGWB01. Next base: position 30,271 of record CAZTKU010000006.1, on the reverse strand, counting down.
GGGTGTAAGGGCCATGAGGACTTGACGTCATCCCCACCTTCCTCACTACTTGCGTAGGCAGTCCACTTAGAGTGCCCAGCTTGACCTGATGGCAACTAAGTGCAGGGGTTGCGCTCGTTGCAGGACTTAACCTAACACCTCACGGCACGAGCTGACGACAGCCATGCAGCACCTGTACAAGTGCCCCTTGCGGGGAGACCGACTTTCATCGGTTGTCACTTGCCTTTCAAACCCAGGTAAGGTTCTTCGCGTTGCATCGAATTGAACCACATGCTCCACTGCTTGTGCGGGCCCCCGTCAATTCCTTTGAGTTTCAACCTTGCGATCGTACTCCCCAGGTGGGATACTTAACGCGTTGGCTTGGACACCGGGCCTTGCGACCCGACATCGAGTATCCATCGTTTAGGGCGTGGACTACCAGGGTATCTAATCCTGTTTGCTCCCCACGCTTTCGAGCATGAGCGTCAGTTACAGACCAGAAGACCGCCTTCGCCACCGGTGTTCTTCCTGATATCTACGCATTTCACCGCTACACCAGGAATTCCGTCTTCCTCTTCTGCACTCAAGATCAGCAGTATCGTTGGCAGTCCTGAGGTTAAGCCTCAGGATTTCACCAATGACTTACCAATCCGCCTGCGCTCCCTTTACACCCAGTGATTCCGGACAACGCTTGCACCCTACGTATTACCGCGGCTGCTGGCACGTAGTTGGCCGGTGCTTTTTCTAGGGGTACCGTCAAATCCGCCTATAGCGAACTATTCTTCCCCCTCAAAAGGAGTTTACGACCCATAGGGCCTTCATCCTCCACGCGGCGTCGCTGCGTCACCCTTTCGGGCATTGCGCAATATTCCTCACTGCTGCCTCCCGTAGGAGTCTGGACCGTGTCTCAGTTCCAGTGTGGCTGATCATCCTCTCAGACCAGCTACCCATCGTCGGCTTGGTGGGCCGTTACCTCACCAACTACCTAATGGGACGCAGGCCCATCTTCAGGCACCCTTTGGGAGCATTTAACAACTGTCACCATGCGGTGCCGCTGCATTATCGAGTATTAGCCCCGATTTCTCGGAGTTATCCTCGTCCTGAAGGCAGGTTGCCTACGTGTTACTCACCCTTGCGCCGGTTTACTCAAGATATTGCTACCTCTTTCTCCCAAGACTTGCATGTGTTAGGCACGCCGCCAGCGTTCGTCCTGAGCCAGGATCAAACTCTCCGTTGTAGGTTGTATTCTTCAACTTCAAGTTTGAAAGATGGCATCGTTGAATCGCATTCGATTCAATTGCCAAGGTTCAAAACCCTGTTCAATTGACTCGAGGCTATGCACACTTTTCAAAGAACATTACGTCTTGCCAGAATCGAGTCTTGGCCTGACGATAAAAATGCCCATGAACCATGGGCATTTTCATAGATCACAATCAAAGAATTCCGGCGTTTGCACGCCTCGCCCCATCTTCTAGGGGCTACTAATATACCAACTCCAAATTCAAAAGTCAATAGGTTTTTCACGTTTTCGTTCAACTTGCTTGTCTCCTCCAGCTCTTCAATCGACCACTTTTCAATACCTCAAGATCTTTGTCAAAAGGGAGACAATTTCGACGAGAATCGCGGGTGCTCGACCCGAACCCCAACTTTCCCCCTGGTCGAAGAGCAATATGTGATTGAATTTCGAGCGCAATTACCCTATTTTCCAACGCATAAATGAGCAAAAGGAGGCACTTTCATGATCATCTTCTATTTCTTCCTTGGGCTGGTTGTTCTCTTCGCCTTTTGGATTATTGCAAAATATAACGGTCTTGTCACCCTCCGCAATCAGGTAACGAATGGCTGGAAGCAGATCGATGTGCAGTTGAAACGCCGACACGACTTGATTCCCAACCTTGTCAACACCGTGAAGGGCCAAATGGAATTCGAGCAGGAGACGCTCGAAAAGGTCATTCAGGCGCGCAATGCAGCAGTCTCTGCAAAAGGGGTAGCAGATTCTGCAGCTAAAGAAGACGTACTGTCTTCCGCTCTATCGCGGCTGTTTGCCCTGGTCGAAAACTACCCGACACTCCGTTCAAACGAGAACGTCAAGCAGTTGCAGGAGGAACTGACAAGCACGGAGAACAAGATCTCCTTCGCCCGTCAGTTCTACAACGACATCGCCACCAAATTCAATATCGCGCAGCAGGTCTTTCCGGCTAACATTATTGCCTCGATGTTCAACTTCACACTCGCCGAGCTGTTTGAGATCCAGGTCGCAGCTGAGCGAGAAGTCCCGACGGTCAATCTGTCGCTGAAGAAATAGTCAGGAATCGCGTGGTACCGGTAAGGAACATCTACGAGCAGCAGGCTCACAACAAGCGGGTCACCTTCGTTGTGATGCTTGCATTCGTTTTATTCCTGGCGTTCATCGGCCTTGGTTTTGACTCCTTCTACCTCGGCACGGTGAACGAGGATGTGTTCCTCCCCGTAGGCACGCTCCTGGCGGTTGCGTTCGGGTCGGGGTCTGCATTGTGGAGCCTGCAGGGGGGCGCGAAGGCCGTCCTGCTTTCAACGGGGGCGGTGGCAGCTGATCCATCGATTCCATCGCACAGACAGCTCTTAAATGTCGTGGAGGAGATGTCCATTGCCTCTGGTTTGCCGCGTCCGAGCGTGTATATCGTACCGGACAGCGATCCCAACGCCTTCGCAACAGGAAAGAACCCGGAGAAGAGCTCGATAGCGGTGACACAAGGGTTGCTCGACACGCTCACGCGTGAAGAACTCCAGGGTGTTGTCGCGCATGAGATGAGCCACATTCGAAACTACGACATTCGCCTTATGACCGTTGTCGCTGCGCTGTTCGGTGCCGTCCTCCTGCTGGCTGACTGGGCCCGACGCTCGATGTGGTATGGTGGTGGGTCAACGCGGAAACGAAGCTCTGCCGGCGGAGGCGGGCTCGGCGCGGTTCTTCTCATTGTCTGGCTTATCGGCATCATCCTTGCACCCTTGATCGGCCACCTGATGGCCATGGCCGTTTCACGCAAGCGTGAGTATCTCGCTGATGCCTCCGGAGCAGAATTGACGCGCAATCCCCTCGGTCTGGCCGGCGCATTGAAGAAGCTGGACAGCGCATCAGCACCAACTGCGTCCATCAAGCGTGGCGCGGCACACCTGTGCATTGTCGATCCCCTGGGGAAGAACATCAATTCGAAAGAGGGATTTACCGCTGAGTTGTTTGGTACCCATCCGCCTCTTGAGAATCGAATCCTCGCGCTGCAGGCGATGGCGTATCAGTATAGGGGGGTTACGACTTCTGCCTGAGGATTTCCCGCCGCACCTGCTTCTCCAGCCGCAGATGCTCCTCTGCAGATATGTGGAATTGTTCACGGAGCTGATCGAGTCTCTCGGAGTCTTGCGGAGTGATTGCACCGTCTTTCCACCCGTCCAAGATCGCCTGGAGATAGATCTCGATTTGAATCTCTTGCTGAACTGACTCGTGGTCTTGCTCGGAAAGTCCGAGGGCCGCGCGGAGTGCTGCTAGGAGATCTGCCTCTTCCCGGCTAATTTTCCCATCATTCCACGCTTGCTTGAGCACCTGGGCGTACACTTGCTGCGATTCAGAACTCGCTTCCGATTCCGACTGCGAGGCTCTCTCGGCTGCTTCAGCTTTCTTCCGTTCTTCTTCAGCCTTCTTGCGCGCGTTTTCCGCCTTCCGTTTTGCCTCTTCGACCTTGCGGCGCTCCTCCTCCGCCTGCCGCTGGCGTTCCTCCTCTACCTCCCGTCGCCTTGCCTCTTCCTCCACCTTCTTTTTCACGAGCAATTCCGCATGACGCTGAGCTTCTTCCATTGCTCGCTTTCGTCCGGCCTCCTCCTTGAGCTTGGCAGCCTCCTCAGCTTTCCGCTTCGCTTCCTCCTCCGCTTTCCTCATCGCTTCTTCTTCAGCCTTGCGACGCGCTTCCTCTTCCGCCTTTCGTTTCGCATCATCTTCTGCCCGCCGCTTTGACTCTTCTACTGCTCGACGCTTCGCTTCTTCCTCCGCACGGCGTGCTTCCTCCTCTGCTCTTCGCTTCGATTCGACTTCGGACTGAAGCCGCGCTTGCTCCTCCGCTGACACCTGCGGTTCGGTAGTTTTCCTCTTTTGGTCGAGGATTTTTCGCTTGAGCTCTTCTACTTTTCGTCGTTGTTCTTCGATGTCAGCCATACGGGGGGGGTCGATGTCTGGATGGACCGTCTCACGCACTTCCGGCTTTCAGCGCTCGTGACGCCGTCGAAACCGAGTGAATATATCTTTTTATGCTCCGAATGTCAACGGCCGGAAAAAGGCGAATTTTCCGTTTGGAAAGTAGCTTTCTCTCTCTTACCTTTCAGTGCACTGGAGCACATCCATCAAAAAATCTGGAGGACCCCATGGAAGAACAAGCCCCCTCAACGCCGACCATTTCCCTTGGAAACCTCATCACCAACGTTTTCGCCTCGCCCTCTGAGGCATTTGAAGGTTTGCGCACCTCTCCGGCTCGAGCCAGCGTGTGGGTGATTCCGCTGATCCTCATGATCGCTATCAGCTCGCTCGTCGCCGTTGTGATGTTTTCCAATGAGAGCATAAAAGCCCAGTTCATGGAGAGTCGGTCGCAGCAGCTCCAGGAACGAGTTAATTCGGGCCAGATGACCCAAGAACAGGCAGATCAGGCTATGGCGCAGATGGAACGTGGGAGCGGGATGATGACCGCTTTCGGCATTATCGGCAGCGTGATCTTCGTCTCGATCATGTTCTTCGGCGCGGCCCTGATCCTGTGGCTTGTAGGAAAGGTGGCTCTGAAGGCACCCGCGGGGTATGGAAAGTACCTTGAGCTCTGGGGTGCGTGTGAGTGGATAGGCATACTCGGAGGCATTGTCACATTGCTCATGGTCATAGCGCTCAACTCGATGTACGCATCACCGAGTGCCGCGCTCGCTGTTCTCTCGGACTTCAAACCCACTGACACCATGCACAGGTTTCTCTCGTCGCTGAACGTATTTTCCATCTGGCAAGTCGTGGTCCTCGGGATTGGCCTGAGCAAGTATGCGCAGAAGGCGCTCGGCAGCGGCATCACTGTTGCCTTCGTGTTGTGGGTGATTTGGGTCTTGCTGGTGACTTTTGTCCTTGGAGCGCTCGGCATGTAATCCAACAAGAGCCTTTGCTGGTATTTCAGTCAGATCTCCCGGCAGTTCCTGTCGGGAGATTTTTTTTCCCTCGATAACCCGCGAAGGAGGCGATGCAATTAATGAAATTTAATCCTTCGATCAATTGATTCTTCACAAGGCGAACAGTATCATAATCAGTGCCTGTGTAACCACAATCTTTTTGTTCAAATTAATCGAAGGAGTTTGTTATGAAGAAGATCTTTGGCGTTGTCGCACTCCTCTTTGTCTTCGTCGCAGCCCAAGCTGTTCTCGTTGGCCAGGAGAAGAAAGCTGAGAAGGCAGAGAAAAAGGCGCAAGTGATGGAGAAGAAGGCAGAAAAAGCGGAGAAGAAGACAGAGGCAGTGGAGAAGACGGTGGAAAAGAAGGAGAAGAAGGCTGAGGCAGTGGTGAAGAAGACAGAGAAGAAGGTGAAGAAAGCGGAGAAGAAGGCAAAGAAGGTGGGTAAGAAAGAGGGGATGTAAGCTAGCTTTTTTCACCTATTCGTCAAGTTCTTGCACGAGGCGAGGAGCGATCTCCTCGCCTTTTTGTTTACATGGAGCCGAACGCTCCCGCTTCAACCTACGGAAGGCCTGAGATGTCGGACCGTGCGACACTCCATTCGTGTCATCAGCTCTCCCGTGCTTGATAATCCCACCGTTTGTTCCTAACTTCTCACGTCCCTCACAAACGTATGAACTTCCTTCACGTTCTGTCGCAGTTCGAAGTCACCGGCGCCGAAGCCTACGCAGCTTCGCTGATCGAGGAGCAGGTCAAGCACGGGCACACGGTCTTGGTTGTGTCCGACTCGCTCACGCTGCCGATTCAGTGCACATACATCCAGATGCCTATCGGCAGGCGCACGTACCTCCAACGGCTCAGGAATATCGCTTCCCTCACACGCCTTATTCGAAAGAACAGTATCGACCTTGTGCATGCCCACTCGCGAGCAGCGAGCTGGGTGTCTTTGTTTGCAGGCCTGATGACCGGGACCCCATTTGTCTCTACTGTTCACGGGAGGCAGCACATTCACGCCTCAAGCAGGGCATTCAGCGTCTACGGCCGAAACGTCATTGCCGTGTGCGAAAGTGTGAGGGATCATCTGATCGCCGATCTCGGATTTCGACCCCAGGATGTGACAGTCATCCCGAATTGCATCCCTTTCAGCCAGTGGGAATCGACAACCCTGCCTGCGGCTAAAAGCGACCTCCTTGGAGTGGCTGACCAGAGAAAAGCGCTCATGTTCGTTGGGCGATTGACGGGGCCAAAGGGGGATGTTGTCCGTTTTCTCCTGAAATCCGTACTCCCCCTTGTGTTGAAACGTCGCCCCGTCCTCTTTGTGACCGTGGGCGGGATGATTGTGCCCGAAGATATCCCCGCCCTGGCGGAATCAGTGAATGCGACGTCAGCACAGACGTCAGTCACCTTGAAAAGGTTTCAGCCGAACATTGCTCAACACATCGCGTGCGCAGACGTTATGATCGGATCGGGGCGAGTTGTGCCGGAGTCGCTCGCATTGGGGAAGCCCGTCGTCGCCTTTGGCGAGTCAAACTACATTGGCCCGGTGACCGCAGTCTCCTTCACTCATGCCGCTTCGACAAATTTCGGAGATGCAGGAGAATTCGTCCCAGCGGACCCGGACGTCGTCGCTTCTGACATCATCCATCTTCTGGATCATCCACCGACGGTAGCAGAAACTGAGGAGGTGCTCTTACTCTCACGGCAACGATTTGATTCAGAGGCGGTTGCACACAAAGTTCACGCAATCTATGAGCGCGCGTATGCGCGAGCTCACTCCCCTTCCTTCATCCCTGTGCTGATGTACCATCGCGTCGTCGAGCGTCCCACTCCGAATGCGACGCACGGCACCTGGGTAACTGCGGAGCAGTTCACGGCTCAACTTCGATCGCTTCGCAATCGAGGATTCGAGACGGTCACCTTCCGCGACTACGCCGAATTCCTCCGCGGACGGCAGTCGCTGCCATACCGGCCAATTCTCCTGACGTTTGATGATGGATACGAAGACAACTACACGATTGCGTTTCCTCTTCTCCGACAATTCGACTTCCGTGCTGTTATCTTTGCTGTGACCGATCCGAAGCGAAGGGCGAACTTCTGGGATCCCGAGGAGCCGCCGGCTCGTCTGCTCGATATGAAACAGCTTCAAGAGCTTGCCCGCTGCGGCATCGAGATAGGGTCTCATACTGTCTCACACGCGAGGCTCACAACGACGCCATGCGAGATCGCCAAGAGGGAATTGCGGGAATCGAAGGATGTTCTGGAGCAACTGCTTGGTTCCGAGGTGCTCTCCTTTGCATATCCCTACGGGGCCGTAGGGACGAAGGCCAGAGAGCTTGTTTCAGAAGCAGGCTACAAGTTTGCTGTGGCTAGTGATTCAGGACCTCTCCACTTTGCTGACGATTTCGGCCAAATCCGAAGAACGCAGGTCTTTCCATGGACGAGCTCCTTTGGGTTCTGGAAGAAGACCCTCCCCGTATACCAGAAATACAGATCCTTCAAACGCTGACAGATTCCGATTTCCCCTCATTGCCCCACGTTCTCGTTCCACCCTTCTCGCCAGGTATCGCCCGCCCGTCCTTGTCCAAAGGACTCCGGAGCTGTCGCTGATGCGAAAGAGCGGGAGCGCCAACGCGTTGGGAACTGAATGCAGATTTGGCCGGTTATGTTGAAGTACTTTCAGCAAAGTAATCCATGTGACCGCTTATTCCCATACAGGAGGGTAGGCTATGAAACGCTCGGCGTTGTTGCTGTTTGTTGCAGTTGTCATCTCCTGACCGTGGATGGTAAGCTCTACGTTCATTGCTGCCCGACGATCACAAGAACAATTCCAACCGTCTCCTGATGGATCACATCGGTCACACCGTCGAAGCAAGAGGCCTCGTGCGATCGAAGGGGGGCGAAAACGGCATCATGATCACAAGCGTGGCGATGGCCGAGTAATCTCGGATATCCTTCCGAAGATCTCGATGATTCATCCGGAACCTTTGCAAGGTTCAAAAAGAAGGCGACCTCCAATGAAGAGAGTCGCCTTTTTGCTTCTGCAATCACGTGAACCGCCTGCAACTTCGCGGGCGTTCATGTCACGAATGGTTCAACGCTGAGCGTGCACCTCTTATTTGCTCCGGATTGCCGATCACAATGAGCGTGTCTCCACCGTTCAGCACGGTGTCTGGCGTGGGATTGAATTGAAACGAGTCACCTTGCTTGATTGAAAGGACCAGCACGCCTACCTTCGTGAAGACATCACAGTTACTCAGCGGTTTGCTGGCATACTTAGAATCGGCACTAACCTGAACGTCTTCCACGCGAAGCCCCGACCTGTCGCGCAGCATGGTGTCAAGAAAGCTCGTGGTTGCGGGGCGCACAAGCTCGGAGACCATCCTCAGCCCTCCGATGAAGTCTGCGGAGATTGCGATGTTCGCACCGCTTCTCAAAAACTTGTCCCTGGAGGATACATCGTCAATCTTCGCAACAATGCGGATGGAGGGATTCAGACCCCGTGCCGTAATGACCACAAACATGTTATCCTTGTCGGTCGGGAGCGCCGTGACAAGTCCTCCCGCGCGCCTGATGCCGGCGGAAAGCAATGTCGCATCTTCCGTTGCATCACCTTCAACCACCAATGCATCTTTCTCTGCAAGTTTGCTGACCTTCGTCACATCCTTCTCCACGACGACGCAGGGGCGACGTGTTCGCTCCATCTCCTCAAGAACGTAGTAGCCGGTATTTCCCCAGCCGCAGAGGATATAGTGGTTGGACAACTTCTTGATCATTCGGTTCATTCTGCGTCTCCTTAGGATACCGCTCATTTCGCCCTCAACGATGAATGATGTGACTTCGGTGACGCCGTACAGGATGATCCCCATGCCGCCGAGGATCAGGGAGATCGTAAAGACGCGACCCGCAGTCGAGAGCGGATGCGTCTCCCCGTAGCCAACGGTCGCAAGGGTGATGACGGTCATGTAAAGCGCGTCGAAGAATGGCCACCCCTCAATGATGTGATAGCCAAGCACACCGATCAAGAAAATCGCACCGAGTACGGTGAGGATTCGACCCGCTTCGTTGAGAGGTTTCATAGTCGAGAGAGAGGTCTGGTACGGAGGAAATATACGAGAAGAGGTTCAAAAGTCAAAGCTTGCGGCAATCCTGTGACACATTGGCTGGAGGGCCGACGTTCAGATTCAGGAGGAATTCGCCTGACCGCGTATCGGGGGGAACCGCTCAAGCGCAGTGTCAACCGGCCGTCGTCCTACCGTATCTGTGGAGCAAAGGCCACGCCGATTGCTGCGGCGGTAAGTCCGTCGAACTTCGGAGTATTGGGACCAACGAGGTTGGGTACGCCGAACATCCTGCGCGCCTCAGCAAAGGCGGACAAGGAGTTGTTGATCCGAACATCGAGGCCCGCTTTTGCGTTCGGCGCAATCGTGCCGCTGAAACGGCTCGAGTATGACCAAAACGCGAACGATGCACCGACGCCGAGGTATGGCCTGACCTCCCCCTCGGTCAGGTAGAATGCTAAATCGACACCGAGGAAGGCAAGTCCAATGCTCACCAGCGGTCTTTGGGAGTACGGATCGGTGTAGTAGTCCCCGAAGGAGGAGTAGGGGTAAGCGAAATGCGATGCCAGCGGGATGTACTCACGTTGATCGACGAGGCCTGATGCGCCAGCACGAAAGAGAACGCCGCCGACGATATCGATCGTGGGCATAGAGCGACGGTTCATGGAATACTGCAAAAGCATCATCGGTCCGAAGCGCTCTTCATCACCAAGGGCGAAGCTCCCGTAGGCGATCATCGTCTGGAAGCTTGAGGAGCTGCTCCTTGCAGCCCGCGTGAGTTTCTGGGATTGCGATTTCGGAACGGAAGCGCTCCGAGTCTGATTTTGATCTGCTTGCCTGAGCTGGGCGAAGGCCTCGCCGAAACTCAAAACGAGAAGGAAAACCATACAGACCAGTTTAGCCATATTGGGTTTTCTCCGTGCCTGGGTAAGGTACGCACATTTCACTGAGCGCGCAAGTCTTCTGTTGTGGGCATGATTGTATCTACTTGATGAGCAACATTGCCCGTTGTGAGATCGTGTGGGCCCCGTTACGGTCATCCGCCACAAGACGATACACATAGAGTCCACTGGAAAGCCGACTCGCATCGAAGTTCACCTGATGGTATCCGGCATGTTCGTCCTCATCGAGGAGCAATGCGACTTCTTGGCCGAGGAGGTTAAAGGCCCTCAGCGCCACGCGGCTTTCTGAGGGGAGTTGATAAGCAATTGTTGTGGTGGGGTTGAACGGGTTTGGATAGTTTTGATAGAGCTCAAAGTATTCCGGTGGCGCGACGGTAACCTTGATTTCTTTGGCCCAATGCTCTCCATTTTGCGCAGTGATAGTGAAGGTAAGCGCACCTTCTGTGTTTAGTGGCGCAGACCTGTCGACGGAAAACGAGAACAGAGCTAGACCTTCTTGGTTCGGCTTCATTAGAGCAACACGATATTCACTCCTGTTAAAACGGAGCCAAGATGGGATGTTTACAGCCTCGACTTTCACGCCGGACAAAAGCAAAGAGGACGTGTTAGCAACAGCGAGCTCAATGGTGTTGCCTGAAGCTGCAAAGGGTAAGCGATAGGCATTTTGGGCCAACGCCGCTGGTTCCAAAGCGGCGAACACGAGGACCGATAACCTGAAGAGGCGCCTCATCATCGTTGTACCCTCACTTCCTAGTGTGTTGTCTGTTTACGCCATTCTGCAGACTGCTTCGGCCTTGTTGCTTCAGTTGTGTCGAGCTACAGACTTCGTTCCTCTTCTCGCTCCTCACTTCTTCTTCCGTGGTAACCGGTCGATGATAGACTGCGCATTTGACGAGAGCAATGTGTATGCTTCCTCCGTCACGAACCGCCTGTCCCGAGGCTTGTTCTTCGTTCGGTCCTCGACTGTTCTGTCATATTCTTTTTTGACCTTCTCCTGGAACTTCTCCAACTCCTTGGCACAGTTGACCGAGTCCCCTCGCGCAAGGTGCTTTTTGGCATTCTCCAGACCGTTGTCCAGTTCCTTGACAAACTGCTCATCGCCGATCCAGCCCTTGGCCTCTGCCTCGTGTTTGATGGCGATAAGGTCATCAATCGATACCTCCGACGGCAGCTGGCTTAACAGATACTCCGTGTTGAAACGAAGCAGGGCGTAGGCTTCGCTCGTCAAGGTGGATGAGCTATCAAGGTCAACGTCGCGCATAACCTGTATCAGAGCTGATCGTGCGGCGCTCGCATTGTTCTCCTGAAGCGCCGCTTTTGCTGAGTTGAAATAACCAAGGTATTTGTCTGCCGTTGGTTGATGCTTGATCCATCCGAGCGAGCGGGATTGAGTGGCATACAAGCGAAGGGTATCCAAAAATCCAGCCGGGAGGAAAGGAGACGGTGAGTTAACTGCGCTCACACTCGTCGTAACATAGGAGTTCCCTACAACATCTGCATACCAGTTCTCTTCGTTGTATGGCGGTGTCTCTTGGAGGGTTTCGTTTCGCCCGCGAACGTAGCAAGATACGGGCGCCGGCAATCCAGTGCTTTCATAGGAAAATCTTGAGTCAGATCCTCCGGGAGGTATGAACTGCTTCTGGAATGGTTGAAGGAACCAGCCGACTTTTGGCCTCGGATGCAGGAAGAACTCCCACCTTTCCGGCCCCACTCCGTTCCGTATGGAATCCGTGCGGGCAGCCACAAGGACTTCGTTGACTTCTTGTTGACTGGTGGGATTGTTCTCGACGACATATTGATACCGGTACGCGTCTGGCATCTTTACAACTCTTGCCTTCACTGTTGCAGTGAGCCTGTTCCGTGGGAGATACCCACTTGGCGGAAACTGCGGTCCGCCGCTCCACTTGCCGTATTTCTGACCATTCCAGCTATAGATCGCCTGCCCTGTTTCCTCTGATTCATCACTCACATACCACTCACCGATAATCTCCCTGATACCGTCTCCATCTAGATCGTTGAATTCAAACAAATCGCGCAATGACGCGATTTTCGATACATACCCATCGCTTCGATCTCCTTCTGAGTCATTGATGATCGTGCCAGACTGGCCATCCCAGCTGACAATCCAGAGATACTCAAGCTCATTGCGACCCCCACCGACTGTACCAACTATGATCTCAACCCTACCGTCATTGTTCAAGTCTGTCGCTGCAACCATCCCATTGAAGCTTATAGCGTAGCCCTGAATCAATGTATCCGAGAACCAGACGAACTGCCCCCCCCTGTAGACGCCAATGAATCCTGGCGGCATGTCACCGTCCTGGGGCACCCCATCGCCCGTGAAGACAATACAGTGTGCGAGCGTACCGTAGGGATCCGCGATACTGTAGTTGTTGAAAATGCCTTGAGGTCGTCCTAGGCAGCTATCAACATTGACGAACACTGCCATTCTATAGCGATTCCCAAAGCGGGCGTTGAATTGAGCTTTCACCTGTGCATACAGCGGGTCCGGCTCTTGAGCGAGGAGGGCGTTCGTCGTTGACAAGAGAAGTAACACAGCCCACACTGCTGACTTTCTTTGTTTCATGATAGCCTCGGTCTTCAGGGTTTTGGCATATGGTTCAATGAGTTTGATAGTATGGTCCGCGGATAGGCCTTCTTGGTGTTCCATATTCGATAAACGCAGTCTCTGAAAGCACCTTCGAATCCTCCAGGCCAGTCGTTTTGACTTCCACCCAGTTTGCTCCTCACAGCCTTCTTGACCAAGTCGTCCAGTTGTTTCATCGAAAAATCCATGCACGTTTTCGTGTCGTTAATGTCCTCTGGTCTGTTTTCAGAGCCTGTCGGATACTTTCTTTCCCCCGTTGCCGTCGTATAAAGCATCTGAAGAAGTCCATAAGAGCTTGCAATTCGCGTTTGTGCTACAATGTTTTGCCATCCAATTCCATTCCACTGGTCTCGCATTGTAGAGGCCATAAGCTCCCGTGCCAAGTCCGCCGCTCTTGCTTTGTCTGTCCCTCCCAGTTGATCGTCGTAGAGTTCGTACAGCTGATCATACATTCGCTGCATCCTAGGATAAGTTTCTCTGCCGAAATCCATTCTACCATCTGCGGTTCTCTTGCCGTAGATAGCGTGTTGCTCTGGTGTGATGTCTCCCCTCGGAGGATCAACTGTAATGAGCTGGGAGTAATCGTACACGAAATCCCACAGGGTCTTTGGATAAAGAATATAAGGAATGAACGAGACGTTTTTATGCTCAGGCGGGCACTGGGGGCTTGGAACGCATTTGCCTGTCCCCATTTGAGTATCCCATGGTCCTCTTATGTAAAACGGGTTCCCCCCGTAGTCATCCCTTAGGTTGTAGACGTCCACCTGCGTAGTGTACGGTTCAAAGCGGTGCGATGGGACCAGCTTTTGAAGCGGCTTGCTGAATGCACATTCATCCTGGATCTGTCCCTTAATGAACTGGGGTGGAATACCGTAGGTTGCTCCGTAGAAAACGCACAAAGAATCCACGTCTATGGATTTGCCCTCGATGTCGAGATAGATCCTCCGAGAGCGCGCGATGTCGTTATCTCCAAGCCTTGAGGGCTTCTTCACCTGAATCTCAACTGAAGGATAGTCGTCCCCAACTTTCGCGCTTAGCTCAACTTTGTATTTCACAGCATCTTCCGGGTCAAGATGTCGGCCGATCAAGCGAATGAGTCCGTCTGCAAGTGGTGCACCGTTCCCCATGGATTGCTTTTCCTCGTAGTACACACCGAGCTTGTCACCGGATGTCGGGACAACAGAAAACACGACATCGGTTCTTCTGTCTGGCGGTGGGTTGAGAGGATCGGCATCATCCCTTATGATCAATCCACCCTCTTCTTCAACCACGTAGTAGTATCTCGACTCGCCGAGAAGAATGGCCTCTTCATACTTCAGGCTCACGATGCACCGCTCGACAAGATACCCCGGAATCCAACAAGCGTAATCTGCAGGGAGTGTCAGCAGAGTCGCCCCTCCACTCCGATAGCTGAGATAGCTCGACACTGTAGGATTGTCCAATCCCCCGTGATAAACGAACTCGAGTTGATCGCCCTTCGTCACCTTGATTGTGTCGAAGAGCTCAATTGGACTGTAACTGCTGTAGTGCGTGAGCTGAGCGTACTCCTGTGTGCATCGGTTCTCATACCAATAGGTGAAACTGCTGCTCACCGTGAAGTACGGCAAAACCTTGACCTGACGTTTGACGGTTCCATTGATGCTTACTTCGAGATACGCATTGTCGGGCGTTGGTTCACCCAGTCGTGAAACGCTTTCCGGCCTGATGAGCAGATTTCCCGTGCGCGGAGCAATAAGGGGTCCACCGGCCTGAGAGATAGCTGCAGCTCGCGATGTCACGTCCTGGGTCGGTCGTGGAGTGAGCTCGATTCTTTCCCGAATGCGAACCTGTGAGAATGCGACGGAAGACACAACTAACGCAATCAGGAGTAGACTGCCAATCCTCATCGTGCAAGTTTCCTTGACGCGGTGCTGCGGAGAGGGGAATACTTCGCGCGCGCAATATACGCTTGTTTTTGCGAGCTTGTCAAGTGCGAGAACCACCGGCAGCCTGCGGTGCGGCACGAGCGGGCGCGTTCTTGGGGTAAGGTTTTGAGCGGAATCTACGAGAGAGGGTTCTGATCCTCCACCGGCACCTCGTACACCTTGATGGGCTTATCCAGCCCCTTCACCATGATCGGCTCGAGCGGTCGGGTTGGGATTCGGTCTTTCACGAGATCATAGGTACGTTGGGCAATCATGATTCCTTCGACGGGTGCGTTCGCTTCAAGTCGCTGAGCAAGGTTCACATCCGCACCGAGGACCGTATACGACAGCCTGCGATCAGATCCCATGTTGCCGACGACGACGGGTCCCGTGTTGATGCCGATTCGAATCATCAGCGGGAATTTCCCCTCCTGCACCCAGCGGGCTTTCAACTCTCGGCATTTCTGCTGCATATCGATCGCAGCCTTCACACAGCGAACGGCGTGATCCGGCTGCGGCTCGGGATCGCCAAAGAACACCATCAAGCCGTCACCGATGAACTTATCGACCGTCCCTTCGTATTTGAACACGATCTCTACCATCGAGTCGAAGTACTCATTCAACAGTTTCTGGATCTCATCCGGAGTGAGCGTCGAGGAGTGCGTTGTGAAACTCTTGATATCGCTAAAGAGAATCGTGAGCTCTTTCTTCTGGCCTGCTGCGATGACGAGCGACGGATTGAGCATGATCTTCCGCACGACGGCGGGAGGGAAATATGCTTCAAAGGTCCGTCGCAGGACCTCTTTCTCTTTCTGCTCGTTCACATATCGATAGGCGATAACGGTAAACGCTGCCAGCCCAACCTGGAGGATCGGCCGAAGGACGTTGAGAATGAGATTCGCATACAGAAACACCAGGCCTGCCGCCAAGAAGTAGACGACGATCAGTCCGAACGCACCCAGGGAGAAATTCCTGGAGGACAATCGCAGGGCAAGCGTCACCAGAACAATCATCACCGCCAGCTCGACCAGGACCATTTCGACTCCGCCTGCTTCTCTGAGGAAGTTGCCGGTGAGAATCGTGTTGATGGAGTTGGAATGAACGCCGCTCAGGGGGAATTGGTTATCTGTGGGAATCGGCCCGACATCGGATGCCCCCGTCCGAACCTCCGACACCACGGCAATCTTCCCGCCAAGCACATCCCCCCACATGTCCAGCTCGGTCCGGTCATCCGACGCGCGGAGGATATCCGCGAAGTTGAAGTGCAGCATCGAAAGCACTTTGTCATCCCGCACCAAGGGCCCGACATAATTCACCAGCATGTTCGCCGAGTGATCGACGGGGATCACGATATCGCGATGTTCGCCCCCGGGACGGCGTGCGTCCTTCAGCGTCAAGCTGCTCCCCGGCTTGAGGATGATGCGATCGGGCGTAACGCCGAGATAGTCGCAGACGGCCCGGAATGCGAAGCTCGGGTAGAAACTTTCGTGATATCGAAACAGCAGGGGCACGCGCCGGTACACGCCATCGCGGTCAAAGCTGATGTTGAGGTACCCAAGACCCCGCGAGGCGGCAGAAAGCGCAGAAAAAGTAATGATGGGATCGTAGGCATAATACAAATCGCGCGTGTCTCCGTCGATCTGCACATTCCATTTGGTCATATCTAGATATTGATCGGCTCTGCTGACGCGGCTGCGCGGCCGCGACGGCTTCACTTGCGCGAGGTTGAATGCCAGACCAAAGTATGCGTTCCGCGCATTGGCTGTGGCCACCACGAAGGCACTATCTTCCTGGAGATTCGTTCTTGCCGGAAAGATGAAGTCCCAGATCTGCGCGGCCGTCTGCATCTCGGCGAGATTCCGCACAACCTGGGCATATTGGAAGCGATTCAGGTAGGAGTTTGCGAGCGCGTCGAACGTCCGGTCCGAAATGTCAACGTGAACGATGCTGCTGTCATAAGCAGGGCGAAGCGCATCAAATTTCGACCGAAACGCGAAAAACTTGTCGATGGTTTGAGCGTTCCACGGCTCAAACACGTTCGGCAGCAGCCAGAAAAGCAGATGGATAGTGAGGAACGAGGCCACAACCAGGCCGATTGTGGCCCATAACGTTCGCCTGCTACTTGTGGTCAAGGGTAAAGGTCTTGCCGTAGAAATTGTTGGCCGAGATCTCCGTGGCAACCTGTGCCACATCGGGGCGTCGCGTCACCTCATCTTTGGTCAGGCTGCGGACATTGCCTCCGATAGAGATTGGGCGCTCGGCAAAGGTGGTAAACGTCTTGTAGTGTTTTCGCACGTTTCGTATCTCTGCAACAACATCCTTCGCAAGGGCCGACTTGCCGGCGGCAGGCGCATCCTTGTATTTGCTCACGAGCGCCTCAAGGTCGAGCAGACGCTCTGACGAAGCCAACAGATAGATGGTCTCGCGTCCAACGTTGGTGTCCAGCTTGAACCACGTTCGGCCTTTGGGGATGTAGTAATTCTTCCCCGTCTTGTAATCCGTGGTGAATTGCTTGAGTTCGTACGGGAACTTCAGCGATATCTCGCCGCTCGGACTTTCGTGAATGACGTAGACAAAGCATTCCTCTTTCAATTTGACCATCATCTTCATTTCGTCGCCCGACGCGAGCGTAGTATCCCGTGCAATGGACACAAGTTTGGTGTCCGCACCAGAGCCCGATAGCGTTGCAAATGCCCATTCGAAGCTCACGTTGGACTTTTCCTGAGCGACCGCTACCGCACAAGAGACGGCAGCGGCAATAACCAGTGAGCGAATCATTCGAGATCCTCCCTTAATGAGCGATCAATGAAATCGTCAAGTCCTTGTCGTACGTCGTCTGACTCCGTGTGGGGTTCTGCGCCCCCTTCGTCTTACGCTTGACCTGTTCTTCGACGTACTGCATCAGTTCGTTGATGGTGACGGTATAGTCGTTATTGAAATCCGCCTCGCCTTTCACGCCTTCCAACAAATAGTGTGTGAAGACGCCGTGGCCAAGCTCCGGGAACTCCTGTGACACCTCCCCAGCCGCGCTCGCAGTGAACACAACGATACCGTCTTTCGTCTTCACAAGATCGGCCATATACTGGTTAATCAAGTTCGATCCGGTTACATCCATACCCCGGGCGGCAAAATCTGCACTGATCCCACCGCTGTGACAAGCATCGGAGAACACCACAATCTTCTTCGCGGTAATATGACGAGTGAGAACGGTCTGGATGTCCCACATCGGAAAAGCCGTCGTGCCCAGCTTTGTGGGATCGGCATCATGCGTGAGGAGGTAAAGATTCATGGGCCGTGCCGGATCTGGAGCTCCGTGGCCTGCGAAGAAGATCATGACGAGATCTTTGTCGATGGCATTGGAGAGAAAATCAATGAGTGCTTCTTTGAGATTGGCCGCCGTTGCATCTTTGTTGAGCAGGATGCGCATATGATCGAGCTCGTATCCACCGCCTTCCGGTTTCTGGAGGAAGTCCGCGAACGCTTGAGCATCTCGGTCAGCGTACTTCAGCGCAGGGATACCCTTGTTGGCGTACTCCGAGATCCCCACCACGACTGCCCATCGTTGTGGTCCCGGTCCTCGCTCTTTCGGCGTCACTTTGCCGACAGGACCGGCCGAGACCGCACCGTACACCTTCCGATTCACGCCGAGTATCTTCGTGAACTTCCCACCGGCCTTGCTCGTGACCGTCAACTCGATTTGATTGTATCCGACGACAAGCGGGATTTCCTCCAAGTAAGCTTCACCTTCACTCTTACTCCGAACATCGCGACGGTCCACCATCTCGACCATGTTCACGATCACTTGATATGCCGTTACTTCACACCATGATTTGAACTGAAGCTGGACGGAAGTCTTTTCTGTTTCAAAATTATTGGAGGGGTTCGCGACTTCAATTACCTGGTCGTTCGAGAGGCGCTGAATTCTGACCGTCTCCTTCGCTGAATTGCCAAACTCGTCCAGGGCTCTGACTTCAAACCTGTTGACCCCCATGCTATCGAGTCTCACCCTCGCGGTGAAAACCTTCGTGCGCACGCCCTCCTTCACATCAGCCTCGGCCGCATCCTTTACTTCAGGCGCCGTTAACGCGCCGTCAACTGTGAGCCCTTTGAGATTGCTCCTGTCCAAGACTTTTCCCCGAATCTCGTACGAGCTCCCGATGACTCTGGCGATTCCGGTCGCGGCCGCTGGGGGATTGGTTATCGTGATCGCGGGTGGATCCTTGTCGGGAGGGGCTTCGAGAACTCTCCAGGTTTTCAATATGCCAATGGACGTACCGGCCCAGAGAATGTCGTCGCCAACAAAAGAGAGAACTGAAACGTACCCGTCACTCTCGGCCATCGACTTCACTCGTTGTCCTTTGGCAAAATCATAGATGATTACCGAGCTGTCGGTCGACGCGCAAACAAGCCAGCGGCTTTTCGGATCGAAGGCGATGGCAGTAATAACGCCCCTTTGCTCGACAATCGATGCCAGCGGAGTCAATGGTTCCAGGTTCCAGAGGCGAACGCTTCCTTCCGATCCTCCGACCGCAAGGACTTTTCCATCCGGACTCAAGGCCATTGCGCTGATACGCTCTTTTGTCTCAAAGCTCTTCCCGTCACCGAGCTCCGGCAAGCTCAGCATTCGTATCCATCCCCCGGCAGTGCCCACAAACGCGGTTTTCAGGGAGGGGTGCACGGCGAGTGCCACAATCTCTTCCGGCTGCCGCGCGCTGGTAGCGAGAACCCGTTCGCTCATCGGATCGACAACTTTCAGCGTCCGATCGATGGCGGCGGTGAGGAGGAAGCCCTGCTGTAATTCAGCCATTGCGATGATCCCGGCGTCGTGCGGGGCCAGGTTCTTCAGCCTCGATTGGGCGCTGAGATTCCACCAGGTGATCTGGCCGTTCGTCCTGGCCGAGATAATGGTTTTTCCGTCTTTTGACAGGATGAGGGAGGAAACGGGGCTTTCAAGTCCGGTGAGGGTTGCCCGCTCAGCAAGCGTATTCGCGTCATAGAGCTTGATCAATTTCTCGACCGACGCCACGGCGATCATTCCCCCGGCTCCATACGCGGTGCCCATGCGGATGGCGGCCGCAGATGCAGCCGCTCGATGAAGCGCCTCGACATAGATTTCCTGTTGTGCGATTGCAGGAAGCGAGAGCGCCACGAGCAGGGAGAGCAGCTGTGCAGTTCGGATTCGCATATTCTTCTCAACGATGTTCGACATTTTTCCCCTGAATGTCAAGATTACCATTTGTTGCTTCTCGCTCTCCCTTTTTCTATATTTTCAGCGGTTTCGAGTTACTTACCCGGGCACGCACCTTCTCTCCGAACGCTGATCAAAATGAAACACCTTACTATGAAACGCCACTTCCTTCTCCTTCTCCTCGCGCTCACGTTATCGTATCTCCACGGACAGGTTCCGTCTGTTCAGATCAAAGTCCGCGAACCACGCCTCTTTGGGCTTAGCGCGGAGCGATTCGCGACCGTTGAACTCTCCAATCAGACTCGGGCGCTTCCGCTCACGAGTGACAACGTTCATGCCGCCGAGCATCTCTACTTTGTGTATCGTCCGGTCGGAACGTGGACTCTTGATGCTGACTACATCACAGAAGAGCTTCCTAAGTTGATGATGTATCAGAACGGCCAGAAATTCCAGATCGCATGGAAAGGAGAGATTGTCAGCGACAGTAACGGGACATCCATTCTCGTCGGATTCCCCAAGGATCTGAAGCTCCATCAATTGTTCCTCGTTCAGTTTGCATTGGGTGACGCGACCAGCCAGGCGGAATGCAAGGTTTCGCAAGAGTATTGGCCGGGATACTCGAAAGTCGTCGGGGCGCTGAACACAGGAGGCAAAGCGTTCGACGAGAAACGATATCGTGATGCCATCACATCTTTTGAGCGTGCGCTGCAGGATGAATCGCTGCAGATTTTCCCTCAGTTCACCGACCTCCGCGACAAACGAACCCAGGCCTTTCAGCAATACAGTGCGGACAGCTGGACGGCTTTTGCTTCGGCCCTGGGAGCGGAAAAGCAAAACTTGAAGGAAAAGATTGCTCAGGTTGAGCAGTTCAAGCCCATGTTCCGTTTCGTTGCCGATTCTCTTCCCAGTACGGCCTTGGCGATCAGCCCAACAGATCCGGCCGTCAAGCCTCTCATTGATCAAGCGAGGGATGCCCTCGCTCGGATAGCGGTCGTCCGGGATTCACTGCAGCGCGTGCTGGATGAACAGAATGTCCGCTGGATTATCGATGGAAGCGCAACCGGCAAGACCGGCTATTTGTACCAATACATGATCGAGGCGCTGACATACGCTTGCTCTTCGCTCGATTTTGCCGACACGGCGGCAGGACCCTTGAAGACAACACTTCCAGAGGACATTCAAGCTCGACTTGCCAAATACGACCTGACGGAGTCCTATGAGACATTTCTCCGACAGTGCGGCGAGCGCCGTCAACGACATACCGCGATGTTTCCAGCCGAGTTCCTGAACAATCTCCAGAAGGACTCCGCAGCTTTTGCTCTCCCCTTCTATTCCATGCTCAAGGCGGTGAACGATTTCTATTCCGGAAACCTCGCCGGAGCAAGGGAGGAGATTTTCAAGATCTTTCGCACGTCGTACGACACGGAGCTTTCCAGTCGATTCGACCAGATGCGCATTTTCATCGACCTCCGCCAGCGCGGGACCCCATCTGACGTGTTGAAGACTCTGGAGGAGGCACTTGCAGCTGAGAGAGCAGGCAACAACGAGCTAGCCTCCGACCGCTATCGAGAGGCATCGAGGAGAGCGCCGGACCTTGCCTACGCGGCCTACCTGTGGGGCAAGTTTTTCGTTCGGACCGGCGATCAAATTCGCGCAATCACATTTTTCGAACGCGCCTACCAGACCGACACGCTGTATCTCAGCGCATACCGCGAAGCCTACAGCCTGTACCGCAAGGGCGGAAACTTCAAACCGACCATCGAGGTGCTCAGCCGCGCACTCGAACACGGCAACGATTATTGGGAGATGCATTTCAATCTCGGCGTTGCCTACATGGCCGACGGTGACCTCGCTCGCGCGATCCAGCACTTCGAGCGAGCTCTCGAACTCAATCCCAACAGCTACCAAACCAATATTCAGCTTGGTCTCGCGCACCAGACGGCAAAGAACTATCAAAAAGCGCGAGAGTACTTCAATCGAGCAATTAACATTGACCCCGTTCGACAGGACGCTGTGAACTTCCTCGACAAGTTGAACGAGCTCCAGAAGGCCGGGCGGTAGGTGCTGTCGGCACCACAATCAGACGAACGCTGTTCTTTGCTTTTGCCCCAATTCTTCGTATATTGGTTGTGCTTCTTGCCCGCCAAAAGGCGGTTTGAGAGCGGAAATCCTCACATCGCACAAGCGTTGAGGATTTTTTCGTTTCAGAGAGAGATATTTCGATCGGGCACGTGGCGAAACTGGCAGACGCACTAGCCTTAGGAGCTAGTGGGGAAACCCGTGGGGGTTCAAGTCCCTCCGTGCCCACATGAACTCGACTTCACGGTGGTTTCCTCGCCGCTGGGCACAAAACCATTCATTCATTTTCCATTTCGAAGGAGTTATCAAGTGGATGTTACGGTAAACAACCTTTCAGACGTTTCGCGTGAAGTCGAGATCCAGGCGAATTCCGAAGAACTTCAACCCCATTTCGAGAAGGCGTACAAGGAATACCGACCCAAGGTCGAAATCAAAGGATTCCGGAAGGGGAAGGCTCCGCTCGATCTCGTCAAGCGGCTATATGGTGAGTTGATAGAGCGTGAGTACCTTGAGACCCTCGCTGGAGAACTTTACCGGCAAGCGGTGAAGGAGAAAGAACTGAAGCCTATCGGCGATCCGACACTGGTCGACCTCGATTACCGGCGGGGGGAGAGCCTGCGCTTCAAGATCCAGTACGATATTCGCCCAAGTATTGAACTCAAGAAGTACAAGGGACTCTCCGTTGACACTGTTGTCCATCACGTCACGGATCAAGAGTTCGAAGAGGAGCTTCTTCGACTCCGGAAGATGAACAGCTCACGAGAGGAGGTTGAGCGCGTGACGGATGAAGAGCACGTTGTCTCGACCGACCTTCAAGAATTGGATGAGACCGGGTTCCCCATCATAGGCAAGAAATCCGACAACGTGCGCTTCTACCTAGCCGATCCTCAGCTCGAGCAACCTTTCAGAGACGCCCTCAAATCAACCGAGAGAGGAAATGAACACCACATCCGGTTTGATCATCAGCATGGAGAGCACAGCCATAAGGTGAACGTGAAGGCCAAGGTTACCAAGGTCGAAAAGGTGACGCTGCCCGAACTGAATGATGACTTCGTGAAGAAGGTCACGAAAGACAAAATTGGGTCAGTGGAAGCATTGAGAAAGAGCGTTCGGGAAGACCTGGAGGCGTACTGGAAGGAGAAGAACCGCCGCGCTCTCATCAACGCGATTGTCGGCGAGATCATACGTCTTCACGAGTTCCAGGTGCCGGAGTCGCTCATCCGGGGCGTTCTCAGCAGCCTGCTGGAAGAGATTAAAGACCAGTACCCCAAGAAACAGCTCGCCGCCGATTTTGATGTCGAGAAGTTTTTCCAGGATAGCCGGGCGTATGCAATCTATCAGTCGAAGTGGGCATTGCTGCGAGCGGAGATTATCAAAGCCGAGAACCTCACCGTGGACGACGCCGCGCTGGCCGCCCTCGCGGAGCGTGAGGCACCCAAAATCGGGATTGATAAGGAACGATTAATCACGTATTATAAATCGTCTGAACAGATCAAAGACCGGCTCATGGGCGATAAACTGATGGATCTCCTGGTGAGCAGCACGAAGGTCAAAGAAATTGATGACACGACATTGTCGAACAAACTTGTGAAAGGATAAGCCACAGCATGAGCTCCCGAACACTTGAGATATACGATCAGCTTGTTCCCATCGTCGTCGAGTCGACGGGACGAGGCGAGCGGGCTTATGATATCTATTCCCGACTTCTGAAGGAGCGCATTGTCTTCATCGGGACCCCGATTGATGACACGATTGCGAGCCTCGTCATTGCACAATTGCTCTTCCTGGAATCGGAGGATCCGGATAAGGACATACACCTGTACATCAACAGTCCAGGCGGCAGCGTGACCGCAGGCCTTGCGATTTATGATACGATGCAGTATATTCGGCCAGACCTTTCAACAATCTGTATCGGCATGGCGGCAAGCATGGCCGCGGTGTTGCTCGCGGGCGGAGCGAAAGGAAAGCGAACGGCGCTGCCCAACGCGCGCGTGATGATCCACCAGCCCTGGGGCGGAGTTCAAGGAGCAGCCTCGGATATCCGCATTCAGGCTGAAGAGATCTTGAAAACGAAGAAGCGGATCAACGAAATCGTCGCAAGCCACGCCGGAAAGGCTGTCGATCAGGTTGAGCGCGATACCGATCGCGACTACTATATGTCATCACAGGAAGCCAAAGACTACGGCCTGATCGATAACATTCTCGTCAAGCGTGTGGCGGAACCGAAAAAGGAGAAGTAAAAGCGAGCGCGTCACGAGGCACAGACTTTCAGACACAGCATCAGATCAGTCATGAGCCAAAAACCAAAGCAGGGCGATAAGATTGCGTGCTCATTCTGCGGACGCTCCTCCGAGGAGGTCAGCAGCATCATCGCTGGTCCGGATGTCTACATCTGCGACCTCTGTGTATCGAGCTCCGTCGACATCATCCGCAATAACATGGCTGCCATCAGTGCAAAGAGGCAGAGCACGCGCGCCAACCTTACCCCCGTCGAGATCAAGAAAGCGCTCGACGAATACGTCATCGGCCAGGAGCATGCGAAACGCACCCTCGCCGTCGCCGTCTACAATCATTACAAGCGCATTGATTCGAACGAAAACTTGCAGAATCTCGACGAGGTCGAGATTGAAAAAAGCAACATCCTCCTTATCGGACCGACCGGGACGGGGAAGACGCTCCTTGCTCAAACCCTCGCACGAATCCTTGATGTCCCCTTCGCCATAGCCGATGCCACAACGCTGACAGAGGCCGGATACGTCGGCGACGACGTTGAGACGATCCTTGTCTACCTCCTGCAGAACGCCGAGTACAATATCGAGAAAGCGGAGCGCGGTATCGTCTACATCGATGAAATCGACAAGATCAGCAGAAAGAGCGATAGCGCATCGATCACACGCGATGTTTCAGGCGAGGGCGTTCAGCAGGCACTGCTGAAGATCTTGGAAGGCACCATCGCCGGCGTGCCGCCGAAAGGCGGTCGGAAGCATCCCGAACAGAGCCTCATCAACATCAACACCAAGAACATCCTGTTCATTTGTGGCGGTATGTTCGGAGGATTGGACAAGATCATCGAGCATCGGGTCAGCCAGAATCCGGTCGGCTTCGGAGCCGATGTGAAGGGGAAGCGGCACAGATCATCCGACCTCTACCTCGCCCAGGTCGAGCCTGACGATTTGCTGAAGTATGGCCTGATTCCGGAGTTCGTCGGACGGCTGCCCGTCGTCGCGACGCTGCACTCGCTGGACGAAAAAGCACTCCTCAACATCCTCACGGAGCCGCGCAACGCCATCGTTAAGCAGTACAAAAAACTGTTTATGATGGAAGGGGTAGAGCTGGAGTTCGAGGATGCAGCATTGCAGGCTGTAGTCACGAAGGCGATGGAGCGAGGAACAGGCGCACGCGCCCTCCGCTCCATCATCGAGGAGGTGATGCTCGATATCATGTATCAACTCCCCTCACGGCGGAACATCTCGAAATGCATCATCGCCAAAGACTCCATCTTCAAATCGAAGGAACCGATCTACCTCTACGAGGAGCGAAAATCGGCGTAAGGAATCGAGCCATCTGACCATGGTGCCCTCGGATCAATGGCCCGATCACCCGATGATTCGACCCCCCAATCATTCTTGTCCCACTTCTCACGTCTTTCGTCTCACTTCTCACCTTCCCTGACTTCTTCCTCGCTAATAATACGTTCCTCTCTCGCTCCCCTGCTTCGTGACCTTCAAATCCTGCAATTGCGGAGCCTTGACGCGTAGCTCGAGTCTGTAACCGCGGTAGAAGCCAATCGGGAACCACGTAACGTTCATCTCCCAACAGTGAAGGTCACGGAAAATGCTAACGCTTGGCGCAGCGAACTCCTTCCGGATGAAATCATAGCTGCCGCTGCCGGAGAAGCGCCATTTATCGGTGAGGTTGAACGAGAGGCTGGCGTTGAGTGAGGAGCTGCGTATCTTCTGACGCGGATCAGACTGGCTTTGCGTGAAGCTGTAGCCGAGGGTGAGGTTCCAGGGTATGCTGAAATCCGGAGTCTCCTCTTCGAAAAGACCTGAGTAGGTCCGCATCTGTGCCGGCTGTCCAATTTGTCCCGAGGCTTGCTCCTGCTCACGTCGGACGCTGTCAGGAACGGAACTCCCCGGCGTGGATTCCTTCTTTTGTCCGCTCAGGGTTGTGGACAACGTGAACGAGATGCTGGTGAGATCCGGAAGATATTGCTTCTTGGACCAAACGAATTTGTTCACACGAGTCCCTGCAGCCGGCTCAAAAACATAGAAATCGTGCGTTGTGGACGCGCTGATGTTCAAAATATTCCCGATGTCGGTGCGATAGGAGAGGCTCAGGGGAGAGAGACGAAGGCTGTCAGCGGCAAGATTATACGAGATGCTTGCGCCGATGTTTATGAGCTGAGTTTTCTTCTCCTGCTGCGAAGTATCGGAGGACATGTACTTCATCTCGAAGAGGTTACCCACCGAGAGGCTCAAATTCTCTTGTCGGCCCCTCGGCGCCCCCCCGTAGATTTCCCGCTCATACTTGTTGTATACGATTTTCCGCCCGCTCTTGTCGACGTACGATCCGTAGTATCCGTACCGCGGATCAGCAAAGTCCGGTTGATAACTGAAGGCGAGCGTCGGGGTCACCGTGTGCCGAATTCCCGTAATGCCAAGGATCTGTGGTTGAAAAACACCGAAAAAACGTGTGGATGCAGAGAGACCCGTTGAGAACGTCCGAACGGCGCGGAATCCGCTTGCTTCACGCTCGCCCGACGTATCTCGCTCGATGCGCTTCCCGTACCATTTCTCGTTGTAGCTGACAAACGGAGCGACGGTGAAGTACCCTGCCTTCGGCGATGCTGTGATCGAGAACTGATGGTTCACGCCGGCTCGCTCTTTCCTGTTCTCTATCTTCAAGCTATCCTGCTGCGGGTTCACCCGGCTTCGGACGGTCTCGAAACGCTTCGAACGATTGTACTGCGCCTCCCCATTATAGCTGATCCCGATCATTTCGTACCACCGGTTTTCGGTCGTTGTCCCCGCGAGGAGCCCCCGTGATGCGGATGATCGACGGAAGGGAAAGAACTGTCCCTGAGAGAACGAAATGGTGGGCAGCCGTTCTTCAACGTCCTTCGTCGTGAGATTCTGATCGCGATAGAGATTGACGGTAAGGCTTCGGTTGGATTCTGCCCACGTCTTCGACAATGTTGCGTTGGAGACGACGTTCTGCCTCAGGATCTCGTCGAGATTTGAGCTCACGTTTCGGTAATACGTGCCGGACGCAAACGTGAAATTCACATCGGCGCGAGTCGTGGGGTCGATCTGCTGGTTATGATTGATCTGAATGTTATAGTCCCGCTGTTGAGTTCGTCCGGGATCACTCGACTCGCCGGTGTGAAGGCTCGTAACATTCGCGCTGACCGAACCCGTGAAGTTGTACCGCAGAGCGTAGCGGTACAACGAGCGATTGAGCCATCCTCCACGCGTGTACCAATCAAACGTTGTGGCGACATCCATGTAGTCGCTGATCGCCCAGTAGTAGCCAAAGTGGCTCAAGAATTTCCCCCGCCGCGCGTCCTCGCCGTAAGCCGGCGCAATGATGCCGGACCGCCGACCCGACTTGTTTGGAAATACACCAAACGGCAGAGCAAAGACCGGAACATCGGCAATATACAAGTAGACCGGCTCCGCAACGATATGATCGCGCAGGACCACTTTCATCTTGGGGCTGTAGAAATAGTAATGCGGATGCTCGGCGTCGCAGGTGGTGTAGCGCCCGCCGGCGACATAGAGAACATCCTTTTCGATTTTCTTGATCGCCTCACCGTGATAATATCCCTGTTCAATTTCCGTATCGCCGAGGATGATTTTCCCTCTCTGGGACCGGAAATTGTATCCGATCCGGGAGCCGTTGTACGTTTCACCCCCATCGATCAGCACCGGCGAGCCGACGGTCTTGGTACCGGTCGAGTCGGTTGAATCTTTTACCCCCTCTGCACTCAGCGTCGCTGTGTTCCAATTAACATTGACCCGCTCAGCCTTCAGGCTGATCGTGCGGTACTGCAGTTCGCTCTTTCCATACAGATTCATTAACCGGGTTCGCATGGAATACACAATGGAATCCCCCGCTGAATACGTTACAACCGTATCAACGCCGGACGCGCTCGGCTTGCCAGGTTGACTTGTGTCTTGAACAGCGGTCGCGGGAATGCGGAGTGTGTCAGATTGTGTTGAAGGGAGAATCTGCGCAGGGCCGGGCCCGGTCCCAAGGAGGATGAGTGCAAGAATACGAGTGAGTGTTCTCAGAGAAGGGCGCTTCATCCCGGTTCCCCCGTCTCACAACACGAGGCCAGCTGCTCCGAGGATGCCGGCATTGTTGCCAAGCTGAGCGGGTAACACCTGAATGTCTTTGCGGAGGGGTTTGAGAACATGCCGAACAACCGAATCGCGAATCGCGCCTATGACGAAGTCGCCCGCAGCGGAGATGCCGCCGCCGATGATGCTGATACGGAGATCCATAATATTCATAGCCGCTGCCAACGCGACACCAAGCTGCTCGCCGGCCTCCACAAGGATCTCCCTTGCAAGAGCGTCCCCATCGTGCGCCGCCTGAGAAATATACATCGGCTCGATCTTCGTCGGATCGCCCCCCACGAGCTCCAAGATCTTCGACTCCGGATGGGACTTCAGACGTTCCGCCGTCCGGCTTGACAGGTAGCGCTGCCCCACATAAGCTTCCACGCAGCCAATATTGCCGCAGTTGCACTGCGGACCCCTGTAATCGATCGAAACATGACCGATCTCGCCCGCCCCCCCCGTCGGACCACGGTAGATCGTGTGGTTCAATATGATCCCTCCGCCAACACCGGTCCCCCAGATAACGAAGAGGAAATTGGGAAGATGCACTCCGGCACCGAACCTTGACTCGGCAATTGCTGCGGCGTTTGCGTCGTTTTCGATGCCAATCGTTACGCCCGGAAAAAGCTCACTCAGCTTCGCTTTGAGCGGCACTTCATCCCAGCCCATGAAGTTCGGCGGACCTTTCACGACACCTTCGTCATCCACGACACCCGGCGCGCCTATGCCTATCCCTTTGACGTTGGCGCCGTTTGTGTGTTCCAGCGCGTCCCGGACAGAAGCGGCGATCTGTTTGATAACCTTTGAAGGACCCCCGTCAGCGTTTGCAGGAAACTTGTTTTGATAGAGGAGCGCTCCACCCGTTGAGACGATGCCGGCTTTGATGCTCGTGCCGCCGAGGTCGACGCCGATGGCAATTTTCGATTGATCGGATTTCATCGCAGCCACAAACTACAAAAAAATCGACAG
Organism: uncultured Ignavibacteriaceae bacterium; assembly: GCA_964614245.1. GTDB lineage: Bacteria > Bacteroidota > Ignavibacteria > UBA10030 > UBA10030 > VGWB01. The sequence goes on along the minus strand of CAZTKU010000006.1, from coordinate 1,077 downwards.
GAAATAAACCCGAAAGATGGCTATGTCTCCGATGTCGGCGAACACAAACAACAAAGGGTATTTGGAGAGAGCAAGGCAGTATGTGAGTAGAAGCCATCTCAAAAATACTCACGCAAAGACGCGAAGCCACAAAACGAAGAAAGAAATCAACACTGTTGGTGACTTTGCGGCTTGGCGCGAGACACTTCTTTGTTCGGAGAGGTTATTGAGATAGGTTCTAGTAAGTAATAAGTATGAAGTATGGAGGAGGCATTAGGCAGATGGCACATTGCAGCATGCAGACTGTAGCAGGCAGAGTCTGAATGACGGACCGGGAGGAATATGAGAAAAGAAGGAAGTAAAAAGTAAGAAGTGATACGACGATCCAACCGGAACGGCAACCGTTGACGCCAGCGATGTGCATTGGCTATTGATTACCTTATTGAAGCACCTCCCCGCTAAACGCTCTCTGCATTAAACTGTTAGACAAGTTGTCCAGCTCCTTCTCCGACTCCAGCTGCTTGGCACGCAGCGACTCGACCTTCTCGACCAAGGCGGCGAACTTTTGTTGTTCTCCTATTGGAGGCACAGGCACATCGAGCTTCCGCAAGATTTCTAAATTGATATTCTTCTGTGCGACCATTGGAGCCGACTCTTCAAGATGTTTCTGGACAAAGGAAAACCACCGCTGAATATGTTCAGTTCTCACTCTATCGTTCGGAATGAATCCAACAACACTGTCTGGAAAGCATGCGTCAAACGTGAGGATTGCTGTCTTCGCTATATTCGCCGCGATCGTAATGCACAATGTTCCTCTAGGCCACATTTTGCTCTGTCTAAGCCCACGTTCGGAATACGTTTGAGTGTGTTCAGTGATATATCCTGAGGAGTTTGCAATTTCTCCAGTCTGTATTAAAGGGTACGGACCGCCGAGCAAGAAGGGGGCATTTCTGGGGCGGTGCTTTGATCGTCCGCGTTCAAGCGAGCCCAATTCAGACAACTTCGAGACTTTCCACGCTTTGGGATTCGTCACTGGATCGCCAAACATCTCCAGAAACGCCGACTGCAGGAACTGCTCGGTGAGTTGTTGTGCCTTCC
>CAZTKU010000005.1:26018-32957 GCA_964614245.1 uncultured Ignavibacteriaceae bacterium | reverse complement strand
GGATTGCGGGTCGCGCTCGGTCTCACCAAACGGCTCGATTCCCTCATCCAGTCCATCTATGCATCATTCCATCATTCCCATAAAAACCTCATTGCTGTCGTTGCTCTCGGTGGCTACGGAAGAAGAGAACTCTGTTTCTCATCCGATACGGATGTCATGTTTCTCATCAAGGATGACACTCAAGAGCCGGAAGCCGCCCCGATCGTTGGAGATTTGCTCCATCATCTGTTAGACTTCGGCCTCGCCATCGGCCACAGCTTTCGAACCATTCGGGAATGCCTCGAGTTTGCACAGTCCGATCTCGAGACGTGGAACTCGCTGCTCGAATCCCGCTTCATCTGCGGCAGCCGCTCCGCTTTCTCTCTCTTCCGCACAAGCCTCGAGCGACAGATTCACTCGCTCGACAAGGCCGTCTACGTGCGGCAGCTTGCCAACACAACGCAACTGCGGCACGGCAAGTACGGGCACTCAACAAAGCTCCTCGAGCCAAACATTAAGCACAGCGCAGGCGGACTGCGCGATCTTCATAATGTCCTCTGGCTCCTGCGCGGAACAGGTCTGTCAAAGCTTCCTGCTTCCAATGGTGCAAACCGCGCCGCGCTCTCCCAACTCCTGAAGAGCCCACTGCTTCGCAGCCGGTTCAGCCAGCGTTCTCTGGACAATTCCCACCGTTCTCTCGATTTTCTCCTTCGCTGCCGGAATCAAATGCACTTGGAAGCTCAAGCGCTCCACGACGCGCTCGAATTTAACCTTCAACGCCAGGTAGCAGAAGCGCTCCGCTATCGCGCGACGACTCAACGTACGAGCGTTGAACGGTTCATGCAGGACTACTATGTTGCTGCCCGTTCTGTGGCTCAGCTCGCTCAACGCGTCTCGCGCTGGGCAGAGGATCGCTTCATCAAACCCTCCGCGAGGGAACGCATCAGGCCCTTGGATCGCTTCTTTGCCCTTGAGGACAAGACGATCAATCTCCGGCGAAGCGTCAAGAAGCTCTCCAGCGACGACGCCCTGCGCGCGTTCTTGCTGGAGATCGAACACAACGCATCGTTCTCGCACAAGCTGGAAGACCTCCTCAGCCGCAGCGCAGCGGGCTACACCCCGCTTCGCTCCGAACGCGGAGCGCTCCTGTTCCGCGATCTGCTCAACAAGAAGCGCGGCGTCAGCCAGGCAATCCACAAGATGAACGATCTCGGCCTGCTCGCTCGATGGATTCCGGAATGGAAAGGGCTCGTGGCGTTCTTCCAGCACAACCAATACCATTTTTTCACGGCCGATGAGCACACGCTCATGGTCCTGGCCCATGCCGAAGCCCTGGCCGAGGACACAAGCACCTTCGGCCAGATTTTCCAGGCGCTACCGCGCCGCGACGTGCTCTACCTGGCTGCTCTGCTGCACGACATCGCAAAGCCCATCCGGATCGGCGATCACGAGATCATCGGCGTCGACGTTGCTCGAGCTGTCCTGAAACGTCTTCGCTACGCCGACGTGATGGATGATGTCCTCTTCCTTGTGCGCAATCATCTGCTCATGGAACAGGTAGCCTTCCGCCGCAACCTGAGCGACCCGCAGACGATCCTCGACTTTGCCTCAAAATTCTCCAACACCCGCCAGCTCGACCTGCTCTATTTGCTGACCTACGTCGATCTCAGTGCGGTGAACAAGAACGTGTGGACCGATTGGAAAGGAATGCTGCTCTTTGAACTTTATCGACAGTCGCGTCGGATTCTCGAAGGAGAGCTGACCTCAGCCCAATTTGAGCAATCAGAGGTCGAGCGACACACCGTCGCGGTCAAAGAGCTGGTCGGCGAATTGTCCTCCACACTGTCAGAGGACCAGGCCCGCAATCACCTCGATGCCGTGGAGAGCCCTGCCTACCTCGCCACGTTCGATGCGCAAGAAATTGCCGAGCACATCCGCCGCATTGGAACTGCCGAGACGGTGTCCACGATCTTTAAGCGCAAGCGTGATCATACCGAAGTGACCATCATCGCGCGCGACGCTCCCTTTGCCCTTTCGCGGTTCTGCGGCGTGCTTTCAGCGAATGACGCGAATATCTTCGATGCTCAGATCTTCACGCGCAACGACGGGACGATCATCGACCGCTTCCGCGTCGTGGATTTCATATCGAAAACTGCCCTGCGTGATGAGCAGTGCGAAAAGATCCATCAGGAATTGAACGACGTTTTCGAAGGCGCGACGGACATCGAGCACCTCCTGCAGCGCCACCGGATGAAGTGGAAGCGCCGAAAGAAAATGCCGAACCCGAACATTCGCATCGATGTTGAGTTCGAAGACCACGCACGATTCACCATCATCGACGTCTATGCGCCCGATATGCTGGGATTTCTGTACAGGATAACGGGAACGATGTCGATGATCGGACTGAACATTTCGTTCGCAAAGATCGCCACCCGGGTGGACGGCATTGTGGACTCATTCTATGTTCTTGATCTCACGGGTAGGAAATTGGACGACTCCGGTCAGCGGCAATATGTGAGATCAGAAATCCTGAAAGTCATTGGTGAGCTCAGCCAATCTGAGCTCGTGGCATCGAAATGAGAGGTAAGGGATCAAACAACCATGCCTAACTCCAGACCTATCGGCGTATTCGATTCCGGTATCGGCGGACTCACAGTCGTGCGGGCACTGACGCATCATCTGCCTCACGAGAACATCGTCTATTTCGGTGACACGGCACGCGTGCCGTACGGGCCGAAGTCTTCGCAAGTCGTTCGGGAATACGCCGCGCAGGATACCGACGTGCTCCTCGAGCATAATGTCAAGATGATCGTCATCGCCTGTAATACCGTCTCTGCCGTGGCGGTGGATGTTGTGCAGAAGCGGGCAAAGGTTCCGGTCATCGGCGTCATCATCCCCGGCGCAGACGCAGCGGTTCGCGCGAGTGAGAAGAAACGCGTCGGCATCATCGGCACGCTGGGAACGATCAACAGCAATGCATACACCAACGCAATCCGGCAGATGGACCCGGGCGTCCAGGTATTCGCTCAAGCGTGTCCGCTGTTTGTGCCGCTTGCCGAAGAAGGCTGGACCGACCATCAGGCAACAGAGCTGATTGCAAAGGAGTATCTCTTCCCACTGACGCTCGAGAAAATCGACACACTCATCCTTGGCTGCACGCATTACCCGCTGCTGACGGACATCATCAGCAAGGTGCTACACAACGCAGTCACGCTCATTGACTCGGGCGAAGCAACAGCTCGCGCAGTTGCATCCTTGCTCGATGAGCGGGGACTCCGCAACGCCAGCGAGCTCCAACCGAATCTGCAATTCTATGTAAGCGACGTTCCCCACAAGTTCAGTGAGGTCGGCGAACGGTTCCTCGGCCGGAAGCTCGGCAGAGTGCACCGTGTCGCTGGTTTCGCTGCGTAGAATCCGCCCCACCCGTGTCAAGCGGGGAGACAATAATCTACCAGGCTGTTTGCATCCGCCTGCGAGTTTGCGTACATTTCTCCAGCAACCCAGGAGCTCCCGCACATGCCAATCAGAGAAATCCTTCTTCTTGGCAATCCAATCCTTCGTCAGAACTGCGCGCCCGTGAAGTCCCCGGCATCGGACGAGACTCGTTCCGTCATCGACGATTTGTGTGACACCCTGGCAGATTTTCGTTCGCGTCGCAGCTTCGGCCGCGGCATCGCTGCTCCGCAAATCGGCTCACCACAGCAGATCATCTACATCAACTTCGAATACATGGGGGCGCTGATCAATCCAATGATCGTCCGACGCAGCCGGAAGAAATTCCGCTTGTGGGATGATTGTTTCTCGTTCCCTGATATCCTCGCGCACGTGGAACGCAACTATTCCATTGAAGTCTCCTTTCTCAACGAGGAAGGGAAGCGAAAGCATCTCAAGGCTTCGGGCGCACTCTCGGAACTCCTTCAGCACGAGATTGATCATCTCCATGGAATTCTTGCCGTCGACCGCGCGATCGACTCAAAGCACATCATTCTTCGAAGCGAGTACGAGAAATTGGCCCACAAGGGACAGATTACCCTGTAATTTCCGTCACGCCTACGGACACAGAAAGCCTCGGCCATCATAGCACAGGAGGCATTCCGTCAGAGAAACCCCACCACTAACCACGGAGGTTCCTATGGATCAGTCCATGGATCTTGGATCCCAACCGGCGGGACAACCGCCTCAGGCACAGCCCCAGCCGAAACCGCAGCCGCCCGCGTACGAGTTCAGTGCAAACCAGAATGAGACTATCCGAGTTCTCGCAAGCAGAATGAAGTTCGTAGGTATTTTTTACGTTGCCGCCGGTGCGCTGTTCGGCTTCTTCGGGCTCGTCGCTCTCTTCTTCGCCCCCCTGGTCGGGATCGCGTACCTCATCGCTATCGTCCCGCAGCTCCTTATTGGCATCTGGACAACAAACGCCGGAACGTCGTTCAGACAAATTGTGGACACAAAGGGACACGACATTCCTGCTCTGATGAATGCCCTCGTCTCACTCCGGAAACTTTATACCTTGCAATTTTGGTTATTAATCCTGGCCCTGATCTTTATCGTCCTTGCCATCGCGGCCGGAATCTTCCTGTGGACGTCGGGCTTGCTGCCGATCCCCGTCGAGGGAACGACGGTCACAATGCTGGCGCTGTAGGTTTTCCGGGAGTCCCGGCAAGGAGCTTCTTGGGGCCGTTACTCACAAACAAAGGAGGGATGCATGGGAAGAACGCTTCTTGCCGAAGAGCAGATAGGATCGAAGCTCAAAGAACTCAAGGCCTGGTCGCGGTCGGGCAACACGATCCACAAGCTGTTTGAGCTCGAAGACTTCGTACACGCGATGGGATTCGTCAATTCTGTCGCTCTCCTCGCGGAAAAGTTCAATCATCACCCCGACATTGACATCCGCTGGAACAAGGTCACGCTGGCGCTATCGACGCACAGCGCCGGTGGATTAACGGAAAACGATTTCACGTTAGCCAAAGCCATCGATAAGCTGTGAGAGAAGAACGGATCGCCAAATTGAAGTCGCTGCTCGAGGCGGATCCGAATGACAGCTTCGGTCGCTACGCTCTGGCGCTTGAATACGCCGCTTTGAACGACACTGCTCAGGCGCGGAAGCTTCTCGAAGATCTCCTCAAGCACCATCCAGCGTACCTGCCCGCGTACCAGCAGCTCGGATACCTTCATCAGAAGCTCGGTCAGCGCGACGATGCGATTTCGATGTTCAAGCGCGGCATCGAAGTCGCGACGCAGCAAGGCGATCTCCACGCGAAGAGCGAAATGCAGGAAGCGTTGGATGAACTGATGAGTTGAAAATTGCAGATTGCGCGTTGTGTGCGTCCCGCCGTTTCCCCCGCAACTATCAGAAACGGAATGAGCGGCATGCCGTACAGCGGCATTCGCGGGATAGATTGTGGATTGAAGATTTTAGATCGACCTTCTCGATAGCCCCCTCGCACGCAGATTCCAACCGAGATGCGTTGCACCTCAAGCGAGTTCTTCCTATCTTTGAACCGTTCCTCGCAGCATCATTCTTCAATCAACAAATGACACTGTTCGTCTGTGACACTCCCCAAGGACCAGATTCTCGATATCTTCCGTGAGACGAAGGCCCTCCTCGAAGGGCATTTTCTCTTGACGTCCGGTCTCCATAGCCCGCAATACTTCCAGTGCGCGCGGGTCCTGCAGTATCCAAAATACCTTCATCTGTTCGCCGGAGACGTCGCGAAGCATTTCGAATACGCCGATGTGGAGCTGGTGATTTCACCCGCCATCGGGGGCATCGTGGTGGGCACGGAGGTTGGCCGTATGCTGCGCGCCCGGACGATTTTCGCCGAGCGGAAGGATGGAAAAATGGACCTTCGGCGCGGGTTTGAGATCCACCCCGGGGAGCGCGTTCTGGTCGTCGAGGACGTGGTAACAACCGGAGGATCGGTCTTCGAGATCGTGGACGTTGTAAAGAAAGCCGATGCGAAGCTTGCAGGCGTCGGGTACATCGTCGATCGGAGCAACGGCAGAATCACATTCGAAGCCAAGCATTTCTCCGTCCTGCAGATGGATGTCATTACCTACAAGCCTGAAGAGTGCCCGCTCTGCAAGGATGGAATACCCGTTGTGAAACCTGGAAGTAGGGGAAATTATTAGCTGGGCAAGTAAGGCGAAGAAATTCCGTATCGAAACGACTCTGCATGAACAGATCTAAAACGCTTTTTTGACCGTGGGAAGCGATCTCGCGACCCCGCAATGCGTCGTCCACCTCTCCAACATTTCGCATGCCAAACTTCAAGATCCTGAAAAGTGAAAAGCGGTACGCCGGTAAGGTCTTCAATCTGATCATCGACGATATTGAATATCCCTCCGGTAACCGCGGCATTCGCGAAGTCGCGGAACACCCCGGTGGTGCGGTTGTCGTCCCGCTGTTCAGCGATGGAAACGTGATGCTTGTCCGTCAGTTCCGCTACCCTGTCAAGAAGCACGTGTACGAGCTCCCCGCCGGAAAACTCGATGCCGGTGAAGACCCCCAGGTTTGCGCGGCGCGCGAGCTTGAAGAGGAGACGGGCTACGTCGCCGGTTCATTCACGAAATTGACCGCAATCTACACTACTCCGGGATTCTCCAGCGAAGAACTCCACATCTTCGTGGCAACCGATCTGAAAAAATCTACGCGCGGCCAACGTCTCGAGGAAGGAGAATTGGATCTCACGTTTGAGATCATGTCGCTGGGACACGCCATCGAAATGATCGAACGGGGAGAGATCGTGGATAGCAAGACCATTTGCGGTATCTTGCTTGCGGAACGGCACTTGAACAAATTGGAGACGGAAACTGCCAATTGAATGGATTTCCGCGGAAGAATAAGCAAAGTCTGATACAATCAGACATCACTGACGATGTTCTCAAGGCCTTTTTCCATGTATACAACGCGCTTGGATATGGATTCCTGGAAAAGGTCTATGAAAACTCGATGATCATTGC
>CAZTKU010000005.1:0-26008 GCA_964614245.1 uncultured Ignavibacteriaceae bacterium | reverse complement strand
CAACAACAGCCGATTCGAGTTCAATTTGAAGGTTCCTTGGTCGGAGAGTATTTCGCTGATTTGCTCGTCGATGATCGTGTGATTGTTGAACTCAAAGCCGCTGAAGCACTTGCGAAGGAACATGAAGCTCAGCTCTTGAATTATCTCAAAGCAACGAACTTTGAAGTCGGATTGCTTTTGAACTTCGGTAAGAAACGTGAGTTTAAACGAAGAATATTCTCTAACTCTAACAAATAGTCCGTCTCAATCTGCACAACCTGCTTCTTCCGTGTGCGATCATATTCTACCTTTTCCTGAACCTTGACTGCTGCTGAACTCATAAAAAAGAAACGCGACGGGGCATCGCTCAGCGAAGACGAGCTCCGCTGGATGATCAGCGGATACGTCGCTGGTGTGCTCCCGGATTATCAAATGTCCGCGTTTTTGATGGCGTGTTACTTCCGCGGGATGAATGACGAAGAAACGATGACGTTTACGCGGCTTATGTTGTACTCCGGGGACGTCGTCGATCTGTCGGAGGTTCCCGGAGTCAAGGTCGACAAGCATTCGACCGGCGGCGTTGGCGACAAGGTCTCCCTCATTCTCGCTCCCATTGTCGCCGCGCGCGGAGTACTCGTCCCGATGATTTCCGGCCGCGGCCTGGGTCACACCGGCGGCTCGATCGACAAGCTCGAATCCATCCCCGGCTTTCGCACGGATCTCTCAATCGCCGAATACAAGCAGATCTTCAAGAACATTGGACTCGTGATGGCGGGTCAGACCAACCAGCTCGTGCCCGCGGATAAGAAGATGTATGCGTTGCGCGATGTGACCGCAACGATTGAATGCATCCCGCTCATCGCCGGAAGCATCATGAGCAAGAAGCTCGCCGAGGGAATTGATGCCCTCGTGCTTGACGTCAAGACAGGTCGCGGTGCGTTCATGAAGACGAATCAGCAGGCCGTCGAGCTTGCACGAACACTCGTGCAAATTGGAAACGGTTTTGGCAAAGAGACGATCGCGTTCATCACCGATATGAGTCAACCTCTCGGAACAACCATCGGCAATTGGCTGGAGGTTGTTGAATCGGTGGAGTGCCTCCGAGGAATGAGAGGACAGAGTGACGCTACTGCCGATCTGATGATGGTAACGCACGTGCTGGCCGGAGCGATGTTGGTGCTCGGGAAAAAAGCCCGGACCATAGCGGAAGGGACCGAACTCTCCAAGGAGGCAATCAGAGACGGCTCTGCCTACCAGAAGTTCCTGCAGCTTGTTGCCGCGCAGGGTGGGAGTGTCGCCGCTATTGAGAATCTCGAGAAGTATCCGCTATCCAAGCACGCGATCGAAGTGAAAACGATGGAGAGCGGCTACGTTGGCGAAATCGATCCCGTTGAACTGGGACTGAGCAGCATCTCGCTCGGTGCAGGTCGTGGGCAGATTGGTAATGCCATTGATCCAAAGGCGGGGATTGTCCTGAGGAAGAAGGTTGGGGACGCGGTCGAGGCCCGTGATACCCTTGCAGTCCTTCATACCGACAGCGATGGTGTCATCGAAGCTGCGCGCGAGCGAATTCAGAAGGCATTTAAAATTCAGCGCACCCCTCCCAAACAGCAACCGCTTGTGTTGAGCTACGTCGACCGTGGCGGCGTTAAGACCTGGATGTAGAAAGCCGCTCCTGAATTCCTATGGACCTCCAAGGTGCGTGGGACGTGGCCTATTGCCTCAACCCCCTCTTCAAGACTTCCGCCAGCATATCGTGAATCAACCCATTGCTGACCAGTACCCGCTTCGTGTAGATAGTTGACGGGTTCCCGTGAAAATCAGTGAACGTTCCGCCTGCTTCCTGAAGTATCAACACGCCTGCAGCCACATCCCAGGGACTGAGCGACACCTCCCAGAATCCGTCAAATCTTCCGGCCGCGACATAGCAGAGGTCGAGTGCTGCGGATCCGAGGCGGCGAACTGCCTGAGCTTCCATCAGCAGGTTGACGAAATGTTGCACGGCATTGTCGGGATTATCCTTGATCGTATACGGAAAGCCTGTCACCAGCAAGCTTTCGATCATTGTCGATACCGTTGAAACGCGAATCGGTTTCTTGTTGAGAAACGCTCCACGACCTTTCTCCGCCGTGAACAATTCATCGAGGTTCGGATCGTACACAACTCCAAGCACCACCTCCCCCTTGACCTCGAGACCGATCGAGACGGAAAAGATCGGGACGCCGTGTGCGAAGTTCAGCGTGCCATCGAGCGGATCGATGATCCACCGGTAATCGGATTTCGTGTCGTGGCTGCCGGATTCCTCAGCCAGGAAGTCATGGTCCGGATAATGCTTTTTGATCTTGCTGATGATGATATGCTCCGACTCCCTGTCGATCTCCGTCACGAGATTTCGTTCCTGACCGAACTTCCGCTCAATCTGCAGGACTTTCCCGACGTTCAACTTAAGAAACCTTCCTGCTTCCAGTGCAGCTTCGATGGCAAGTTGATTCATCTGGTTCTCCTTTCGCAGAGCAAAAATACGGAAAAAACCATAGGAACACCAGTCTGCAGAGTTCGGCGCAATCAACCCGCTCGAGGATTGCGGGACCACTCGTTCAAGTTGGATTTGGACCAGCCTCCACGTTGCTACACACGTCAAAAATCTTTAATATGATCTAGTGGAGCAGTAGAGAAGGCGCATTACGGCGAACAAGTCGAGAAATCAGTACGGACGTAGGGTACAGAGAAGTCTTTCCCATCACTCACTTCATAGAAGGAGGACCGCATGTTATTCCTGGTTAGCGTTCTGATTGCCATCGTTGCATTCTTTGCGTGGAGATCTACGGCCAAACGAGCGGGCTTCGATCGCAACGTTGTGTATCGATCTTCATCAGCAGTCTCGCTCGCGGTTGCCGTGTTGTTTGCTCTTATCGCATTCACGGACATGTTCACAGTTATTCCCGCCGGCCACGTCGGTATCGTGGATTTCTTTGGGACGGTGTCGGACAAGACTCTTTCGCCCGGTATCAACTTTGTCAATCCGATGGCAAAGGTCGTCAAATACTCCGCGCAGACGAAAGAGCACAAGGAAACCATGCAAGTGCTTTCACGGGAGGGGTTGACGATCGGCCTTGAGCTAAGCGTCCTCTATCGGATCGACCCGGATTCGGCGGCGAGCATCTACAAAAAGATCTTCGGCGGCGATTATGAGGAGGTTATCTTGGTTCCGCAGTTCCGCTCCATCAGCCGCGCAGTCACGGCAAGCTTTCAGGCAAGCGCGCTCTACTCAACGGAGCGCGAGCGTCTCAGCGAAGCCGTTCAAGCTGAACTTGCGAGAGTTATTGGAGTGCGCGGTATCGTCGTGGAGTCAACTCCATTACGGAATGTTGCACTGCCTTCACAGTTGACGGAAGCTATTGAGCAGAAGCAGCGCGCCGATCAGGAAAGCCAGCGCATGGAGTTCATTCTCACGAAGGAGAAACAAGAGGCTGACAGGAAGCGGATTGAAGCAAAAGGTATCGCCGACTTCCAGACGATTGTCGCCGCAGGCATCAGCGAACAACTGCTGCGCTGGAAAGGCATCGAGGCAACGCTGAAAATCGCAGAGTCGAATAATTCCAAGGTTGTGATCATCGGCAGCGGGAAAGATGGGCTCCCAATCATTCTTGATACGAAATAAGAAAGATTTGGACGGCACAACGCTCCACGCTCGCGCCCGGACCGCGTTGGCAGCTACGAAGCCAGACTGAATTTCACAAGCGCCAGTTTGATGCTCCGCCGATGTTCAACGCGGGACTATGCTGTATTGGGAACGACCGCACACAAGCTAAGGAGGTGTCATGTCCCTCGAGATCCGCGAGGTGAAGACAACGAAGGACCTGAACCAGTTCATCCGCTTCCCTTTCACGCTGTATCGAAACAGCCCATACTGGATCCCCCCGCTGCTTTCGGAGGAACTGCGCACGCTGCGACGGGAAACCAATCCGGCGTTTCAGCACTCCACTGCTCGGTACTGGCTTGCCTATCGGGGCAAAGAGCTCTGCGGCAGGATCGCCGGGATCATCAATCACAGGTACATCTCCGCGTGGCGCAACCGCTACGCGCGCTTCGGCTGGATCGATTTTGTCGATGACGAGGAGATCTCACGGGCTCTATTCGAGACTCTCGAGACGTGGGCACGTTCCGAGGGAATGACGGCGGTTCACGGTCCTTTGGGTTTTACCGACATGGATCACGAAGGCATGCTCGTGGAAGGGTTTAATGAGCTGGGAACGATCGCAACGATCTACAATTACCCATACTACCCTGTCCATACCGAGAGGCGCGGGTATCAGAAAGACACCGACTGGCTTGAGTACGAAATCTCCGTTCCGTCATCCATACCCGAAAAGGCAATGAAAATCGCTGCGCTCGCCGAGGAACGGCGACATGTTCATGTGCTTGAAGCAAAGAAGAGCAAAGACTTCCTCCCGCACGCCCGCCAGATCTTCGACCTCATCAACACGACGTACAAAGACTTCTACGGATACGTGGAGCTGACAAAGGAGCAGATTGACTGGTACGTTGGGCAGTACTTCCCGAATGTCGTGCCGGACTTCGTTAAGGTGATCCTCGATGAGCAGAACACGGTTGCCGGCTTCGTCATCGGCATGCCCTCGCTCTCCAAGGCATTCCAAAAGGCCAAGGGCAGGCTCTTCCCGTTCGGGTTCATCCACATTCTGAGAGCACTGAAGAAGCCCAAAACCATCGATCTGTTCCTTGGGGCCATCAGGCCCGATCTGCAGGGAAAGGGGGCAGACGCCCTGCTGATTACGTATCTGGCGGAATCGTGCCTCAAGCACGGAATTGTTTCGGCCGAGTCAAATCCCGAGCTGGAAAACAACTTGCTCGTTCAGGGACATTGGAAGCACTTCGAGAGAAGGCGACACAAACGAAGACGGTGCTACATCAAACACCTGCAGTGATCCCGTTCGTCCAACTCCCGCGCGCGCCGAAGGCGCATGGCGGATCAAGAGAGAAAAACGGATTGGCTAAGTAGATGAGGGTTTGAGCAACTGAGTATCTGGGGAGCTGAGGATGATTAGGGGAAACCCGACTTAGGTCGGGTTTTTCATTTTATATCTCATCCTCCCCATCCCCCATGTCACGAGAGATATCAGAAGCCCGGGGTACATCGGCTCGATGCCGAGCCAGTAAGCCGGGACCCCATTCGTGATGTTCAGCTGACCGTATGCCAAGCTGCCGGCTGACACAAGGCAGCCGAGCAACATCGCCCAGAACGCGAAACGAGCTGAGATCTTGAATGGTTCAAAGTAACTCGCCATCAGTGGAACGAGGAGACCAGGTATGATAGCTGTCCCAATGGTGTACCAAATCTTCACCACTGATGGAACGATGAGCGACAGCAGGATGGAAAAGAGTGCAGAGAGGATGAGGCCGATTTTCGTCCATCGATTCACGCGCTGCTCGCTCGCCACTCTCGAAGACCCAGGGCTTAACCGGCCTACGATATCCCTGCCGATCGTTGATGCCGATATGAACATCAGACTGCTGAGCGTGGACATGATGGTCGCAAGCATGCCGATGTAAAACAGACCCTTGGCGACACTTGGCAGTGTGATCTCTGCAAGGAGGGGATAGGAAAAGGTCGGGTTCTGCAAACTCGGGAGAGCGGCGCGTGCATAGAGTCCGGCCGTGCTGGTCATAAAATCGAAAAAGAACCAGAACAGGATGGAGATGAGGATCCCCCGCCGGGCGGTTGTGCCATCCTTTGCAGCATAACAGCGCTGGTGGAATGCCGGATCAACCAGCGTCCACAGCGCGATAAAAAACCAGACGGCAATGAATTGCCAGGAATTCCCTCCATGCCATGTAAGATGAAGCGGCGGAACGTTTGCCTTGATGAAGTCCAGTCCGCCAAACTTGATGTAGGCAAAGGGAATGATCAAAGCGAACCCGAGAAACATCATTACAAACTCAAACGCATTCGCCCAAACATCCGAGCGAAATCCTCCCCAGTACAGATAGCAGACCGTAACAATGGTGGTCAGCACAATGCTCGCGATCAGGTCTATTCCGAAGATGAGCTGCACGAGGACGCCGAGCATCAACGCGTACGCAGCGGGTGTAACGAGGACAAAAGTGAGCACGCCCCCGAGGACCGCAGTGCGTCGATCGTACGATGCTTCCAGTTTGTCCGGGATTGTCATGAACTGCGTCGCACGGACTTTCTTGGCTAGAAAAAGAGCGAACACGAGCGCGAAGAGGTAATACGGGACTCCAAAGACGATCCAGTTCGAGATGCCATACTTGTAGGAAAACTCGCCGACCCCGAGGATCCCCCCATACCATGTCGAGACAAGCGTTGCAACAAAGACGGGGAGTGTCAGCGTCCGGCTCGCGAGGAGGAAATCAGCGGCTTCGTTCCGTTGCCGACGCGCTGCGCGGAAACCGATGAAGACAACAGCAGCAAAATAGAGAAGGATGAGAAGGGAATCGACGAAACTGAAGTGGACCATGCAAAAGGACAGTCAAGGGTGCGCGAGGAGTTTATACAGAAGCAGGTGACCTTTTTGGACTTTGATCGTCACCGGAGTGCTCTCGACAACGTTGCTTGTTCCCTCCCGTACGCCGAGTTCAAGGGCTTCATCGTCCAGCGCATACTTGAGTCCCTGCGTCGTGATGCCTTCACAGCGGCTAAGGGGAATAAGCGAGATTACATCGCTTCGCTTTGCATCGAAGGTAATCCCCCGGCCGACGTACACCAGTTCGCCAAGATCGTCGATGAATCGTATCACGGCGTCGGGGTAAAACTTCGGAAGAACGCCCAAGTTGCCGACTGAATGGTCGATGCGCCTACCCGACGCACCAATCACAACAATGTGATCATACTTCTGTCTGAGTGCCCACGCAATCGCTTTTTCCAGATCCGTGGACTCATCGTCCCGATCTTCATACGTCGGGACCTTGTGGAACTTGACGAGAGCCTCGGCGTGAATCGAATCCAAATCTCCAACGATCACATCCGGCAGAATCCCGAATTTGAGCGCAGTGTTTGCCCCTCCATCTGCACAAATCACAACGCCCGAATCCCGCGCGAGTGATTGCAGAAGCTGTTTCTTCGGCGGCTCGCCGTTTGCTATGACGAGAGCGCGTTTGGTCATTGCGAGAAGCAGCCTACGCGGTAATGCATGGCTGCAGTGTCAAGTTACAAATCTAATCGCAGAGAGGCAAAAAGATTACGGTCGGCAGCCGGAAACCAGCGCGGCGCACCGTCGTCATATCCGATATGGCCTGCATACTCGTATGTCGCGTCGAACAGATTGTTGACGTAGAGACTCAAAACAACTCTACGCAGCCCCAGTACATCCGGCACTTCACACTGCATTGTGAGGCTGGCCACGGTATAGGCGTTGACGATTTTTTCCACGTACCCCCGCATGTTGCGCGCGGCAGGATTTTGGCGCTCATTTTCTGAGTTATCGATGTATTGCTGTTCCACGTGTTGTAGTGATAGAGTAGCGCTGAACCATTCCTTTTCATAGCGTGCACGGGCGTTTGCGATAATGCCAGGAAATCCTGCAATCTTGTTTCCATCGCGCACATATGAAACATAGTTACCAACGGTGTCGACATCATAGGTGTGTTCCGTGTACTTGACGAAGTAGTTCTCACTGACAGTCAGGTTGCCGCTCAGAGTGAATCCTTTCATCGGAAGCGCTGTTGCTGTCAATTCTATGCCGCGGTGAACGGAATGCTCGGCATTGCCAAGTATTGGCTCGCCAACGCTGTTGATTTGGCCACCGAAGACAAGTTCATCACGGAAATCCATCCAGTACGCATTGAGTTTCAGATTCCACGACTCAGCAGCGTAGCCGATTCCGAGTTCATAATCGTTCAGCGTTTCCGGCTTCAAAAGAGGATTTTCATATTTGACTCCGGGAATCATGCTGCGGAACAGCGGATTACCCTCGTTATGAATATCATTCAGCGTCGGCTCCCGTTTCGCCTGAGAAAAGTTTGCAAACATATTCAGAGCGGAAGTAATGCTGTAATTGATGCCAGCGCGCGGCATCAGGAAGGAGTAGCCAAGTGTGTAGTTGTGATGCGTGAACGCATCATCCCGGATGCCGTAGTCTGTGGCCTGATACTGGATACTCCCAAGAAGACTCAAGTCTGGAGAGATGCGGTATTGCTCGCGAACAAAGAGCGCATAGCTATTGCGGTATCCCCAATAATCATAGTACAGCGAACCCGGTTGGGTGCCTTGAGGAAGTGCGGCAACCCAGGCCAAGGTGCCGAAATGTCTTCCGGTATTCATCCTGAGTTCCCCACCAACCTGCAGGATGCCATTCTCGTGTGTCCACTCAGCACTCGGAATCCACCCGAAGTCCCGAAGGTCCAATCCCTTCTGGCGCACCAGGTCAGTGCGCTTTACCGTTACCTTTCCGTTGGATGATACTTTGATGTAGCCATTCACATCGTAATCATAGAAGGAGCGCGGATAGAGTAGCGAATCGGATAACTGGAAGGGGCTCAATCCGTAGTCTGCCAATTTCTTGGCTGACTTGAACTGCTCATAATAGCCGTCGCCCTTGATGTAATACAACGTGCTCCTGGTAAGCAGATTCGGCGACATTTGCCATTCATTGATGAGCTGATACTGTGGCTGATTGAAATTGTCCGTCTCGTTGGGATAGGTGAATTTGTTTGCCCGTCGGTCGGCGATCAGTTCTTGCCTGGTGACGCCTTCGTAGGAAAGGTGTGTTCGCTCGGGACCGCCGAAGATGTTCACGCGGGTTGTCAGCGCTTCGTCATAACGCGCAAACGAAAGGTGATATGACCATAGGTCCGACCACGCGTTTCGACGATACCCGTCGGTGCGGATCTTCGAAAACCGTCCGTAGACCGCGTACGTGTTATCCACTAAACCGGAACCTACAGCAAGTGAGAGCTTCCGCGTATTGAAACTCCCGCCTCCGATACTCACCTGAATTCCCTTCTGCTTTGCGAAATCGGAGGTCGCTAGATTGATGGTTCCTCCTACAGAAGAGGCACCGTAGAGGGACAGACCGCCGCCACGCTGTACCTGGATATCCTGCACGCTGGCCCCCAGGTCGGGCATATCAATCCAGTACACGAAATGCGACTGTGCGTCATTCAGGGGAACGCCATTGAGCGTTACAGCGATCCGTGCTTGGTCGAACCCTCGCATTTTTAGGTACGAATAGCCGATACCGTTGCCGTTTTCCGAGTACCAGGTGATGCTTGGCATTTGACTGAGAACCATCGGTACGTCTTGCGCGTAGTAGACATCGCGGAGTTCTTCTTGGGAGAGGTTCGTGAACGTCGCCGGCGTCTCGCGTTCACGCGCTCGTGTAGCAGTCACTTCCACCGCTTGTCCCTCCAACACAATCGGTGATAACTGCAGGAGGAGAGTCGTGGTTTTGCCGGCTGTGATTAAGACCGTCTGCTTTTTCACCTTGTAACCGATGAAGCTCGCGCTCACCGTGTACGTTCCTTCGTCAAGCCCGCTCAAGGAGAACAAGCCTTCGCGGTCGGTCATTCCACCGATCCCGCTCCCAAGCAGCACATTAGCCCCTTCTAATGCATGGTTTGTCTCCGCATCCAGCACGGTGCAGGAGATGGAGCCCGTTTGTGCCATTGCCGTTACAGCAACGAACGACATCAACACGACGGCATTATGAAGATACCTTCTCATACGATTTCCCTCCTGGATATGCAGATGGAGAAAACTCGAAGCTGTGCTGAAGCCAACCTTTAGGCATTGGAATACGCGGCAGAATGTTACCTTCTACCGCTTTCGCTTTTCAGCCGGTTTTCTAGAATCACTATTTCCGAAGCGATGCATGCTCCGCGTAAAACAAAAAGCCGTTTTCCGATCGGGGAGCAGAACCGGAAAGCGGCTTCGACAAAAGGTCCAGTTTACCGTTTTCCTTCGCTGGTATTATCCAGTTCAGGTTCGGAGGGTTTGCTCTCAGCCGTCCCGTTCCGACTCATCGGAACGGGATGCACCCCTAACGGAACTACTAAACAGCAGTGTGGAAAAGAACTATCTCAATATACAACCGCCAACGGCGTTTGTCAAGAGCGCTGGGTCGCTCACGCCTGCAACGCGGTGGGGACTGATCGCTCTCTTTCGAGCCAAAAGAAGGGTTCCGATTACCTTGCCTGCCATCTATTTTTTCTCTATTTTCTGCAGCGTCGCAAACGGAAGCGCAGCCTCATTGTTGAAGGTGTTTCTTTGTCATTCGAATGAGCCTTCGTATCGAACACGTCTCGTTCAGCTATGCTGAACTCCCCGTCCTCCATGATATCTCCTTCGACGTTCCCGCTGGAGATTTCCTCAGTTTGCTCGGTCCCAACGGTTCAGGGAAGACGACGCTGCTCCGTTTATTGGATCGTATCCTGTTGCCGCAACGAGGTACGATTGCGCTGAAAGGCCGCACTCTCCAGCAATACAGCCGAAAGGAAATTGCGCGCCTGGTCGCATACGTTCCTCAGGATACACTGTGGGTGTTCCCTTTCACGGTTCTCGAGGTTGTCCTGATGGGGCGTTCCCCTTACGTCGGACGATCCGGGTTCGAATGTCAGCTCGACCTTGACGTCGCCTTGGAGATGATGCGACTGACGGACATTGAGCATATTGCTGAGAAACCGATCACCGCCCTTTCCGGGGGTGAGCGTCAGCGGGTTCTCATCGCCCGGGCGCTGAGCCAGCAGCCTCAGATTCTCCTCCTCGACGAGCCGAATGCGCACCTGGACATCTCGCATCAACTCGAGATCTTTCAGATCCTTCGCGAGCAGAACGCACAGCACAATCTCACAATCGTCTCAGTTTCTCACGACCTCAACCTCGCTGCGGCATTCAGTAAGAGAGTCATGCTCCTCGCGCAGCGCGACGATCCAGACGGAGTGCAGGGTGCAACGATTTTCTCCTGCGGTACTCCGGCGGAGGTTCTGACCGAATCCAATATCGAGCGTGTCTACCGGACGCCGGTGCTTGTTGATCAACACCCACGGTCTTCGTCTTTACGCATCTCGCTTGTCCCGTCTCCCGTTCAAAAAGGGGATCGCCAGCAAGGCCACGCAGACGAGAACATTCAGAATCGTGGCAATTCTATGCCACAGGATCATTGAGCCGACTATGTCCTTCAGGCGCCGACAAGTTCGAGAGAAGGTCTTGCAGGCATTGTACGCCTACGAACTCTCCCGAGAACCGATCGAATTGATCATCGAGAATATCGTGTCAGGCCTGAAAAAGGAGCCCGAGATTTTCGATCTGGCCCAACGGCTTCTCCTCAAGGTAATTGAGAATCGCGAAGAGCTCGATACGCTCATCAAAGGACGTGTGGCAAACTGGGAGTTCAACCGGCTCGCCGTCATCGACAGGATCGTTCTGCGGATCTGCATCTGTGAGCTCCTGTACTTTGAGGATATTCCGCCCAAGGTCTCCATTAACGAAGCGATTGAGATTGCACGTCGTTTCAGCACGGAAAAGAGTGACAAGTTCGTCAACGGGGTCTTGGATTCCATTCTCGACGATTTGAAAGCAACAGGCCGAATGAAGAAATCCGGCCGAGGACTCCTTGATACGTCCTCGAAGAAGAGAACTTCCAAATAGGTCAACGAGCATCTTGACATCTCCGGCACCTCCCCCCACCGGCGTTCCAACCCGACCATATTCCCGCGGAAAGATTTTCGCGTGGACGCTCTTTGACTTCGCCAACACGGCGTTTTCGGTTATCATTGTCACTGTTATTTACTCCCGGTACTTTGCCAACCATGTCGCTGGTGGGCAACGATGGCTGTGGGGCCTCGCTGTGAGCCTCTCGATGATCCTTGCGGCTGCCATAGCCCCTCCTCTGGGCGCGGCAGCGGACTATTCGCGCAACAAGAAGGCGTTTCTCCTTTTCTTTACCCTGGCGAGCGTCGTCAGCACAGGCCTGATGTTCTTCGTCGAGGAGGGAATGGTCCTGCTCGGAATCGTGCTCTTTGTTGTCGCCAATGTTGGATTCGAGGGGGGCATCGTTTTCTATGACGCGTTCCTCCCGAGCATCACGTCCAGACATTCTTACGGGAGAGTCTCCGGGTATGGTTTCGCGATGGGGTATCTCGGCGCACTCGTTGTCCTCTTGATCGTGAATCTCATCCTTCCGGAATCGACGCATCCGGATTATCTTTTCTTTGTCAGGGTCTCCTTCGTCGTTGCAGCATCCTTCTTCTTATTCTTCTCGCTACCCATGTTCATCTGGGTACCGGAACCGATGCAAGCTGAGGTCCGCCCCCCCCGTGTCATACGTTACGGATTTCAGCAAGCGACGGAAACGTTTCGCGCCCTGTTCGTAAAACGAGAGCATCCCTCGGTTGCACGCTTTCTCATTGCGTTCTTCATCTACAACGACGCCGTCCTCACGATCATTGCGTTCGCGGCGATCTTCGCCGAAGACATGCTCCACATGACTGACAAGGACATCATCGGATTCTTTGCGATCGTGCAGACGAGCGCCGTGCTGGGATCATTCGCCTTTGGAATCCTGACCGACAAGATCGGACCGAAGAAGACTATTTCGATCACCTTGCTCATTTGGATTGCGATAACGGTTGGTGCCTTCTTTGTGGCTTCCGTCTCAGCGTTCTACGTTGTCGCACTCGGCGCCGGCGCCGCCATCGGATCGTCACAATCCGCCAGTCGGAGTCTCATGGCCCTTCTCACACCCAAAGAGCGTGAAGCGGAATTCTTTGGATTTTACGATGGCTTGTGCGGGAAAGCATCAGCGGTTGTGGGTCCGCTCCTCTATGGAGTGATCGCGGACTTCACGAATGAGCGATTCGCTGTTCTCTTCGTCGGTCTCTTCTTCTTGATCGGCCTCATCATCCTTCAGGGCGTCATCGAGCCCGAGCACAAACGCCCTTCTTCTCAGACTGTGTAAGCGCAATAATGATGCTTCGAATCCTTCCCCCGGTGCTCACGTTCGTGGTTCTGCTGTCGGGATGCTATCCCGAGAAGAAGGAGACAACGACGCGGGGCAACCTCTATCTCTTGCTGACGGAATCAGCCGCCCCAGTCCTGGTCGAGGAGGTCAATCAGTTTTTGAGTCTCTATGGACCGGATGGAGCAAATATCAGCTACGCAGTCGTATCGTCTGAAGAGGCCATCCGACGCTTCGTCGATGACACGGTGCGATGCATCTTCACGATTCGTCCGCTGAACGCGGCAGAACGCTCGCTCGTGACGCGTACCGCAGGGTTGGATTTCACGGAGATCGCGATTGCACATGACGGTGTTGCTGTCGTCGCCCACCACGAGAACAGCGTCGACAGGATCACCACCACCGAGCTGAGGAGTGTCTTGACGGGGAGATACACGCGTTGGGAGCAGCTCTCTCACGCAGGGAAGATGAAGGGACGCATCGAGGTCATCTATCAGGATTCCTCCGACGTCTCGCGGTACCTGGCTCAACGAATTCTGCAGCGTCAGGCTGTTCGGAAGGACGTTCGTCGCACGAGCTCAAGCCTCCAGCTGCTGAAAGCTGTTGTCAACCAGCCGCTGTCCATAGCGTGTGTCGGATTGAATTGGATCGATTCTGCCCGCGTGCCGGCGAAGATGCTCAGCGTCGCTGAGACGGCGCAGCCAGCAGACACCGCGTTTCGAATTGCCCCGGAAGCCCTTGGCACATTCTACGAGCCTCACCCCGCTCACATCTACCGCAAGTTTTACCCGCTGAGGCGCACAATCTATCTATACGCACGAGCACCTGTGGGCAGCTTCGCCGCAGGATTCAGTGCATTCGTGGCCAACAAAGATGGGCAGCGAATCTTCTTGTTGAGTCGCCTGGTGCCCGGAACACAGCCGATTCGGCTCAAACCTCCCCAATGAAACTGCATGGTGTGCGTTGGAGGCGTGATCGGGCGAGACGGAGAGAGACCTGAAAGCAAGAATCCCGCTGAGTGCTCAGCGGGATTTCAGCTTCAGGCACGTCGGATTGAATAGGTCAGAACTCGGGCCCGAGAGAGAAATAGTAGATTGGGCTTGAGAATCCGGAGCCGGTAAGCCTCCACGCCACGTCGATCCGGAGCGGTAACCCCAAGAACACCAGTCTTCCGCCAAAGCCGGTGCCAATCAGCAGGTCCTTCGTGACCGTCTCTCCATCCACAGACTGGAACGCCCGCCACGTCTTGGTGTTCCGCCAGGCCGAGCCCACATCCACAAACGCTGCACCCAGGATGTTTTGGAAGCCGATCGGCAGCGCCCCGAGGATAAAATACCGCACGAGCGGGAAACGGAGCTCGAAATTCGCAATACCAAACCGCGTACCGTTCAGCGCATTGTAGTTGTACCCTCGCACCGGCAGCACGGGCGTCAGAAAGGCATAATCCTCAACATTGACAATTGGAACTTCTCCACCTTGATCGAACCGGCGGTTGATCCAACCTTCAGTCCCTCCGATGAAGAAGTTTTGGCGATCCTTCCCGTTGCTGATGCCTCCGGCAAAGCGATACACGAACACGAAGTCATGAAGAACCTTGTTGTAATCCCGGTAATCGAATGTGAGGGTTTGGAGATCGAGTGATTCGTCGTTGAACTTCGCGCTCCCGTAGAACGTGAGGTTGAATCGGGACCCGTTGTTTGGGCCAAACCAGCCTCCCTGCCATAAAGAATTATCCTGCACATAGCTGAGCAGAGGCAGAATGAACGACCGCCGTTGAGGTGGCTCGGTCGGGTCATCAAGGTTGTCGCGAGAGAGGTTGAGCCAATTGGCGGAGAGATCGAGCCTGTTAAATCGGTCAATCGGATATGAGGCGACCACCCCCAGAGCCCAGGTTCGGAAACGGTAAAGGAAAATATTCCCAAACTGGTCATACAAATAGAGAAATCGAGCACTGTGGAATCCCTGGAAGCCATAGTCGATTCGGCCCGGCAGGTAGTAATAGGACAATCCGTAATCGCTGTTCTTCAGATCCAACAGCAGGTTCGTTTGAAAGATGATCTGATGGTCGCCTAACATGTCGCTAAATGCCATCAGCGTCGTGCCTTCGATGCCGTAGAACGTATTGTACGCCGCTGTGCCGTACACAAGGTCGGGTGTGAAGTTCAGCTTGTACTTGCGGGGAACATAGTTCCCTTCCGCGTCACGGTTGTTCACTACATCGAAACGAGCTGTCGGGCGTGGGGCCGACAAGGTGTCCCGCATCGTTTCCTGCGTAAAGACGTAGTTCTTGAGGTCCACCTTCGTGTTCGTTTGATACCGTGATGATTCTGATGTCGTGTCTGACATGACGATGATGTTGTTGCGCACCAGCACAGTATCCGATGCTGAGGAAGACGCTGTCACTTCCCTCGGTTTCTCCGCGCGCGGGAGCTCGAATTTCCGTTTGAAGTATTCTGTCGGCTCAAGTTCCGCCACGTTCAACCTTCGCTCCAATGGCGCCCGCATCAAGAAAATGTCAAAGCCCGCCTGATGCAACGATGCGAACACGAGCTTGGATCCGTCTTGCGACATCGTGAGCTGGTAGATACCGGAAAGGGAATTGGTGATCGGGCGATCACTCCCCGACGGCAGGTCTCGCTCGTAGACATTGTTGATGCCGTTGCGGTCGGAAATATAGATGAGTTTCTTCCCATCCGGAGAAGCGACAGGGGAGGTTTCATTGCTGTTGGGGTAATCTGTGATGCGACGCATGACGCGTGAATCCAGATCGATCGCATACAAGTCCACTTGCCTGAAATCGATCTGGTGCATCCCGAGGCTGGGTGGTATCTTTCCCGGCGAAGTGAAGTCGCGGCGATCAGAGGAGAAGAATACCGTCTTGTTGTCCGGAGAGAATACGGGATCCGAATCCGAGAAGACATCATTGGTGACGTTTGTCAGCCGCTTCGACTCGACGTCGTACACGTAGATGTCCGACTGCGGCGCCTTCACACCGACAAACGCCAGCTTCTTGCCGTCTGCGGACCAATCCACGGAAAATATCCCATCAAGATCAAACTCGATTTTCTCCTCGACTCCAGAATTGACATCAATCAGGACAATGGCATCCCGTTCGCCCGCTTTAACAGCAAGCCCGATGCGCTTGCCGTCGGGTGACCATGTGATTCCCGGAGTGAGCAGGTGAAGCTCCTCAAAATCCTTTGTCCGCTGCCCATCGACGACCTTATCGAGGATCTGGCCATCGATTGCGGACATCACATAGACATCAAAGTAGTCATTTCGGTCGGAAATGAACGCAATCTTGTCCCCTTGAGGAGAAATCGACGGACTGGTGTTGTAGAAGTTGTTGTCCTTGGTGTGGTCTGTGAGGCGACGGGCGAAATCCGCCGGTTCCTCCCGTTTGGCGATATCCGGCCAGAAAAGGACCTTTTGTTCCTTTTGAAATCGCTCGGACAGCTCCTTCACGGTCAGGCCGATGGTACTCTTGAAGCCCTGTTCGACGTTCCGTACTCCCCGCATGCGGTTCATGATCTCGCCGATTTTTTGTTCACCATATTTGTTGGCGATGTAGTACCAGACCGCCTGCCCGCCGCGGTACGCGAAATAGCCGCCAAGATAGTCGATTGGTGGCAGGTAGTTCTGGATGGTCGCGTCGCGGATGAACATGTCGGAGTTTGTGTCCCAGCCGAGCGCAGCGTACTCCGCCAGGCCCTCGTTCATCCACAGGGGAAGCATGAAGGGTGTTCGACTTGAGATGAGCGACTGGATAGACCCGCCGTAGAACATGTCATTCAACACCGCATGAACTAGCTCGTGATGAATGACATGGCGGAACTGTCCGTAGTTGCCCTCGAAGGGGACAACCACCCGGTTCTTGAAGAGCTCGGTTACTCCTCCAATCCCTTCTTCCATGTATTCCTCAACAACGTTCGTCTGCTGGAACTCGTTGTGCGAGTTGTAGACGACAATCGGGATCCGATTGTTGATCTCAAAGCGTAGCAGTTTGCGGATAGAGTTGTACGCATCCTCTGCGGCGTCAGCCGTGAATTCCGCCAGCTCGTACCCGTTTTGGGAGAAATAGATGTCGAAGTGGTTGGTCTGGATATACTGCCATTCAAACCGCTTGTACTGAACCTTGTTCTTCCCGAAGACGGAGTTCTGGCTCACCACCGTGCTCGAGGCGATGAGCATCAACGTGCCAACAATCAGCAGTCGTTTCATAAGCGCCCCCTCATGAATAATCATAGCTTACGCCCACACCAAAATTGTAGACAAAAAGGGTAGAAAAAGCAACCTTCCAATGATTACTCAACAACGGCACAGGATGAAGGGTTTCCTTCGTGTGTTCATCGTTGTCGTTTCCGATCCCTGGACGCGGCACGGTCCTGCTCAACGATGCCGAAATCGATTTCTCGTTCTTCGGGATCGACACGAAGCACCTTGACCCGGACCCTGTCTCCAAGGCGGTACTGCTTGCCCGTCCGTTGGCCAATCAACGCATACTTTTTCTCATCAAAGGCGTAGTAATCATCCTGAAGATCGCGGACATGAATCATCCCCCCGACCAGCAAGTCATTGATCTCGACGAAAATCCCAAAGCGCACAACGCCGGAGACAACTGCGTCAAACTCGTCCCCCAGATGTCGTTTCATGTACTCCACCTGCATCACCTTGATCGCTGCACGCTCCGCCTCCATCGATACCCGTTCCATCGCGGACGATTGCTTGGCAATGTACGGCAGACGACCCCCAATTTCCTCATGGCGCTGCAACGATGCCGACCGGGCATACTCTTTCAGCAGGCGATGTACAACGAGATCCGGATACCTGCGGATCGGCGAGGTGAAATGCGAATAGTAGTCGAACGCGAGACCGTAGTGACCGATATTGTGCTCAGAGTACACGGCCTTGGCCATAGCCCGGAGTGCGACCTCGTTGATCACGTTCTCGACCTCGGTTCCGCGCACCTGATCGAGCAATCTTTGCAGGTCCTTCGAATGGACACCCCCATCGATGTGGAGCTTGTAGCCAAATTGCTCAACGAACGCCGCGAGCTCGCGTATGCGGTCGGGATCCGGCACATCGTGGATCCGGTAGAGAAAGGGCTTCCGGTGCTCCTCGCGTTTTGCCAGTCCAATGTGCTTCGCGACGGTCTGGTTTGCCAAAAGCATGAACTCCTCGACCAGGCGATGGCTCCGGAGTCTGTGCTTCTTGATGATCTCAGTCGGATTCCCCTCACCATCGAAGCGGAACTTCGCCTCCGATGTTTCGAAATCAATGCTCCCCTCCTTCATCCGCTTCTTGGTCAATGCCGCACTCAGTTCCTGCATGCGATGGAGCGTGTCCACGATCGCTGCGCTGTCGCGTTGTGAGGCGTGTCCGCCACCTTGCCCCTCCAGAATCGTTTCCACCTCCTCATAGGTAAACCGCCGCTTGCTGCGGATCACCGTCTCCTGGATGTCGTACTCTTTTACAATTCCTCGCGGGCCAACTGTCATGAACACTGAATACGCCAGACGGTCCTCGTTGGGTCGAAGGCTGCAGAGAATATTCGAGATCTTTTCCGGAAGCATCGGGATGACCATGTTGGGGAAGTAGACGCTCGTGCCCCTTTTCAGTGCTTCCTTGTCGAGTTCGCTCCCTTCCTTGACATAGGACGAAACATCAGCAATGTGAACGCCCAGGAGCAGATTTCCGCCGGGCAGCTCCTGCAACGATACGGCATCGTCGAAGTCCTTTGCATCTTCAGGATCGATCGTGAAGCAGAGCTCGTTGCGAAGATCCAGCCTGTGACCGATCGCAGATTCAGAGATCGACTCCGGAAGGTGGTCAACCTCTCGGAGCACAGACGACGGGAACTCACGGGGAAGATGGAACTCGCGCATCACGGATCGAATCTCCGCCGAAACCTCTCCCGCACGCCCAAGCACCTCGACAATTCGTCCCTCTGGATTCAAGTGGCCGACGCCCCATGATTCAATCTGCACAACGACCTTGTCGCCAGGTGTTGCCTTGTTGAGATCTTCTTTTGCTACGAAAATATCACGGGCGATCTTTCTTTCGTCCGGAATGACGATGTAGAAATGCTGACTCCGCTGCAGTGTACCGACCACATCCATCCTGCCGCGCTCTACAACTCTGATGATCTCGCCTTCCCGCTTCGCACCTTCCTCCTTCTTCTTTGACGATTGAGCAAACAACGAAACCTCAACCTTGTCTCCGTGCACGGCCATGCCCCGGTATCGGGGCGGAATAAAGATTTCTTCGTCGAAGCCTTCAACGCTCACAAATCCGAAACCCTGCCGAGTCATGTGTAACTCGCCTATCACCGTCTGCGGGACTTCATGATGACCGATGCGCGCGCCCTTGACGAGGCGAATCCTGTTGGTGTCTTGGAGCTGCCGGATAGCCTGTTTCAAAACCTGATACTCCTCGTTAGACCTCAGGCTCAGCCTGCGCGCTAATTCCTTTGCCCTGAAGAGTTGATTGGGATAGCGCGCAAGAAACGACAGGATTCTGTCAGCGAGAGGCTCGATTTCACTCATCTTCATTTATGTTCATTCATTAGATGCAAATGCGGGTGCCGCGGTTTGATGGGTCAGAAGGTAATTCGAAAGAGGAGCCGCAGGCCTGTTGATTCTCGACGCTGATCGAAGCTCTCCACGCCTTCAACGCGTCGTTCGGCTTCGAGCACAAGATTCCGCCATTTTTCAGATCCAAGGATTGCACTCATCGGAAACTGGATGCTGACGTTGGCATTGTTGATGTCGTTCAGAACCCGGCCACCCAGGCGAAACACGGCATCTCCCAGCTCACCGGTCACGCGCACGTCTGCCGATTCCTGGAAACTCCCACCGTAGTACAGCACATCCACCGACCGAATAATCCCAAATTCTTTCCTGAGCAAGTCCGTCAACGGTCCAGAGAGCACGGACGAAGTCAGGCCACCGAGCACGCTCGTGCTCGCCAGGGAGAGCCGGTCCTGCTGCGTGAGTTCATCCCGGAACGAGCCGGTAATGAGGAATGCAATGGCGTCCGCTTCCACATCCCCGCGCGTTTCCTGAATGAGGTTGCCGGCTTGATCGTATCGCTCAAGCTCCGCCCTGACTTTTGGCTTCTCACGCGTTCCAGTGATATAGAGCTTGACGACAACCTTCTGCTCGAGCCCCCTCGCATCGGCAGACGTGGTGGAGCCTGTCGAGAGAGTCGAAGTAGTATCGCGTCTTCCCTTGTAGATCCCCTCATAGCGCGCGAGGACGTCCAGCTCAGGATTGAAGGGATTGCCGGTGAACCTCAGTTTACCTGAAGCATCGAGCTTTTTGATATTGTTGTAGTATGAGCCACTCCCAAGCTCAACCTCACCGGTGAGTCGAACCTGGTCACCATCTTTCGTGAACTCTGCTCTTCCTCGGAGAACTGCAAACAATTCTTCGTTCGTGAGGTTTGTGAAGACAAATCGCAGCTGTGTCACACCTTGGGTCTGAATGACAAGGTCGTATCGAATGTTGTCAAGAAACGACTTGTCGGACTCGTCTTGCGGCAGGGTAGCTGGACGATCGGCGGCACTCCGTATGCCGTTCTTGCCGCTGGCAGAAGTGCGATCTGCAGTCGGCAATCCCGGGCTCTTCAGTTGTTCACCCCTGCTCGAATCGCCTTGACCTCCTGCCGACAGGTCGTTCACAAATGTCACCGCAATCCTGTTGCTCGGAAGATCTTGGCCTTGCCGTGTCGGAGGCAACGTCAGGTTTGCGTACTTGACGAACAGATTGCCTGATGCCCTTGAGCGAGCCGGGGTTCCGCGCCACTGGATTCCTTCTGAACCTGATGCGACAAATAGGTCACCGTACACGATTGCCCCCGGGCGCCGACTCGATTCCTTCATCACCAGTAACTGCCCGTTGGCGTTCAGATCGAAATCCTTGATCACGATCCCTTCGAGCGTGAATCGCCCCGAGACCGTCATCTTGCCATCCGGGCGATCTTGCGGCACGTTTTGGATGGTCAGATTTTCCAGGCCAATTTGCCGGCCACTCGGAACAAGTCTTCCATCGATGATATAGTGGATGCTCAACGGGTTGAAGAGGAAGCGTGCATTCTGCAGGGTCATGAAACCTTCGTAGGATGGAGATTCGATGGTGCCACGCAGCTTCATGTCGCAGATCAGCAATCCGCTCATGCTGCTCAACTCACCGACGAAGGGTTCGAGTAATTCCAGCCGGAAACCGTTCGCCCGCACGTCAAGGTTCATCTCTCCTTCAAGCTTCTCTGTCGATGATTCTTTCAGGGAAAGATCATAGGGGACCGTTCCACTAATGAGGAGATCCGGTTGGAGAGAGAGATCGTCAGGGCGGCTGCGAGATTGCGCGAACACGTTCAGCGTCCGCTCAAAGTAGGAGCACCGCACGAGGATTTGACCGAACACGGTCTCTCGATAGCGAACTCCGGTGGCATTCAGCTCGACAGAGAAATTCGGATGGTCGAAGCTTCCCCTGAAGGTGCCGGATGCATTGGCAATGCCGCCGACGGGGCTCGGCCCTCCCGCAGTAAAAGGGCGATACACCTTCGGTAGATTGTTGAGTAAAACGTTCTTGATCCCCACGGTGAGATCCGAGACGCCGGCGGGGTTGAAGTGTCCTGTTGCACTCACTTCCTCCGCTTCATGACGCATCCAGAGATTCACAATGTGGAAACCATCGCGTGCCAGAACCAGTCGCACAGGATCGATGTTCTCGAACGTGTACGAGTTGAAATCAACCTTCAGTTGCTGGACGTTGAGCACAACAAATCCCGAGTCGTAGCGCGAGGATCCCTTCGCCTCGATCATAGCGAGCGAATCGAGAAAAGCTGACAGCCGATATGCACTGGAATCCGCTCGCACCTGCAGGTCAAGCAGGAGATCGGAGCACACGACTCGGCCTATGTCAAACTGTTGCGCTTCCAGATTGACTGAGGCTGCAAGTGATTTCATCACTGATGTGCGAGAGAGCCCCTTGAGATCGAACGCGAGCCTAGCATTGGAGAATCCAAAGTCAACTTTGTCATCTGCATAAAAGAGTCTGCGCATGTCAGCTTGTCCGATGAATTCGATCCCCTCCGCTGCAGTCGTTATGGAACCCTTGAGCTTGAGGCTCCCGGCAAGCGTTTTCCTCAGCGCGACACCAATCGGCGACGCGTCCTTCACATCGAGTGTCAACTGTGCCGCAACATGTTCTGACAGACTTGCAGCGTTTGAGTGAAACTCCGCTGGCGCGGTGCGGCCGGAAGAGAAACTGCGCAGAGAGTCCAGGGAGTTCACACGGTAGCGGATGGCCTCATCGAGAAGAGTCGCTCCTTGACCGAGAGCGGCAACAAGTGTCACAGGAGTGAATTGGCCGAGGATATCAAGATCGGCCGCATCAGATGAAAACCGAAACGATTGCTGCTTCTGATTCGCCGTATTGAGGTGGACTTCAAACCCGCCTCGTTCAAAACGAACCGTGTCAAATGACGATCGGAAGAAGAGAACGCTGAGATCTCCACGCATCGCGCGAAGGTCAAGCCCAATCCCGCGTGCACGGAGATCAAAAGAAAGATCGCTCGTTTGTTCTTCGTGCTTCGTCAGTTCAGCGAGATTCAGTGAATTCACTCGTCCATTGAGTTCATACGATACTGAGTCCTTCGGCGGGAACTTGACAGTACCCGCAAGGTCGAGGCGAGTTAAACTGATGCGCGCGGCAATGCGCGAGCGGAGGGTCCGGTCTGCCAGATCAACAACGATAACCGATCGGCCAACGGGAAGACCGTAGAACTCCGATGAATCAACTTCAACTCGAAGAAGGGTCACAAGATTCTCGAGCCTGGTTCCACTCCCCTTGAAGGAAACGACGCTATGCAATTTGCTCGTGTAGAGACTATCGTTAAGTAGAGGTGCTAGATCCAGCATGCTCGTTGTAATCTTCCCTTCGTACGACAGACCGGGGCTACGAGCATCGAGCGTTCCATCCACATCGATCCTGCCCACATTCGAGTTGGCAATGAGGCGAGCGTTGAAATTGATCGGCGATCCCTTGAACCAGAGGTTATACTCGACCGAGCCCCATGAGGCAAAATGTGGAAGGCCGAGCCCGGGGAGGTGCTCCGCGACGTCCAGCGGATCTACCTTGTTTTTGATGCATGCGAGATCGAGCTCGAGATCTTTCGGCTGATCGAGGTTGGAGATTGTTCCGCTCGTCCGCAAAACGGATGACGCCGTGCGGACCGTTACGTTCTTGATGTTCAACCTCTTCAGCGTCCCCGCAGCGTCAACCTCACATGCAGCGCCCTTATCCATGAAGTGAATCGCGGAACCAATGAACTGCTTCAGTTCGTCAAAATCGATGTACTGGGCGCGGAGATACAGAGAAAGCGGCGATTGCTGCAACTGGCTCCCGCTCTCTATGAGGTTGATATCTCCTGCCCTGGCATCGAGTCTGAGCCTTGACTTGCCTGTTTCAACTTCAAGGTTCCGGATCGATGCTTCCGTCGTTGTGAGTGCAAGCTCGCCGCCTAAGCGCTTGAGCGAAAAATCAGGGAGAACCGACCTGAAGGAAAGCGATCGAACGAGGGCCGTATACGCTCCCGGACGAACGGTTGCGCCTGCATCAAGATTGAGAGAATCGAGCTCAATGCTGGAATAGTCGAATTCACCATCCTGGAGGGAAAATGAGCTGTCCGAAGAGCGGCGCACAAGTGCCATGGAATCGCTGAGGAAGAACCTTCCGTTGATTACTTCCAGATGCTTCACGTCAATAACCCACGAAGAGGGAACGGTGTCCGCGGGCGTTGGCTTGACAAGGCGAGCCAGATTCCACGAGCCGGCCGTGGAGCGGGTAAGCCGAAAGGACGGATTGACCAGCTTCAGGTGCGAGAGCGATACGCGCTTTGCCAGCAGGCTCAGCGGATCATACCGGGCCTCGATGCGTTCGACGACGACCACATCCTCGCCCGATTCACGAACCGCAACGGTATCGAAATGAAAGCCCGTGATGAGGTTTCCTCCAAGCTGACCAAGAGTCAACTCTCCCTGAAGCCCCTTGGAGGCCGCCTCAACGATAAGTCCGCGAAGATAGGAGCGGAAGGCTCTGGTCTGGGTAAACCCGATAACCGCGACGGAGAGAAAGAGGGCAATGACGCCAAGATAATATGTGGTTCGGAGGAACTTCTTCACGGGGATTTCGTCCGTTCACTCATGACCCGGGCACAGCATTGTTCGGCCCTTCTCCTGCTACGATTGAGTCGTAACAATCTGGGCAATCTTCTGAATGATGTTGGTCGTCGAACGGTTGGGAAGGAATTCAATGGTATGAACCGATCCGCCTGCCGCTTCAACAATATCCTTACCCACAACATCGTCAACAGTCCAATCCGCTCCCTTCACAAGGATATCCGGCACCACCGCCCGGATCAGTTCGTACGGGGTGTCTTCATCAAAAACGCATACGTAGTCGACAACTGCAAGTGCTGCCAAGATCGCTGCCCGATCCTCCTGAGGTGTGATCGGACGATTGGGTCCTTTGAGTCGGCGGACAGAATCGTCGGCGTTCAAGCCAACGATCAGGATGTCCCCGAGTGATTTTGCTTTGGCGAGATACTCGATGTGGCCGCGATGGAGGAGATCAAAGCAGCCGTTCGTGAAGACGATCCGCCTCCCGTTCTTTTTCAATTCCCGGCGGACCTCGATCAGCTCAGCTCTTGAAATAACCCTTCCCATGACTTCATTCACGCGTGGTTCACTGTATCGAGAACAGTCTGATACAACGCAGTGCGTTCGATCGGCACGATCCCTACCTCTCCGCATACAACTCCGCCGGCAAAATTCGCCAGGGTTGATGCCTCTTTGATGGATGCACCAGCAGCAAGCGCCATGGTAAGTGTAGAAATGACCGTATCGCCTGCTCCCGAGACATCAGCCACTTTGCGCGCCGCGGTTGGAACGTGGGTCGTTCCACCATGCCGCTCGAACAAGGACATGCCCCGTTCGCCAAGAGTCAGCAGCACGCTCTCAGCCTGGAGCCGCTCCACCAGCGTCCGTCCTGCGAGCTCGACGCTGTGCTGATCGTGCAAGCGGACACCCAACGCCTCTTCGGTCTCTTTGCGATTGGGCTTGAAAACAGTCACTTGCCTGTACTCGAAGAAATTGTTGAATTTGGGGTCAACTGTGACGGACTTCCCCTTTCGACGGGTAAACTCAACAAGTTCTCGGATAAGGCTCTTGACAACAACCCCTTTGTTGTAGTCTTCGATGATAACGGCATCGAGCCCATCGATATGATGCTTCAGGACATCGAGAATCTTCTCTCGGATTTCTTCCCCGATATCCTCCTTCACCTCTTTGTCAACACGCACCACATGCTGGTGGTGGGCAATGACTCGGGTTTTCACGGTTGTCGGCCTTGAGGCATCAACAAGAACACCGTCGATGGGGAGGCCACTTTCTTTGATAATCGATCGAAGCGCCCGGCCGGCATCATCCTGCCCAATCACTCCAATCATCAGTGGTATGCCGCCCAGCGAGGCAATGTTGTTGGCGACGTTTGCAGCCCCTCCCAGCCTTGCGGACTCGGACTCCACCTCGACGACGGGAACCGGAGCCTCCGGGGAGATCCGGGCCACTGATCCCCAATAGTAGCGATCCAGCATTAAGTCGCCAACGACAGCTATTCGCTTTCCCTCAAAACGGTCAAAAAGCGATTGAAGTCGGCTTTGCGTGAACGATACCAAAACTGTACCTCTTTCTCAGACTGGAATTTGGAGCTAATATACCCAGAAAAGCCCCGACAAGCAAGGTAACTTGAAGCAGGAACTGGACATAGACGAATAGCGGAGTATGCACTTATTGCGTCAAGGCAGACGTTCATCGGAATATTGCAGCGGTTGAAAATGCGCGACGTTGTTCGTATATTCAAACTGTCCCCGCTGATGAGGCGGGGATTGTCGTCAGTAACTCGCGATGCCCGGATGGCGAAACTGGCAGACGCGCTAGCTTCAGGAGCTAGTGGCCGCAAGGTCGTGCAGGTTCAAGTCCTGTTCCGGGCACGAAATCAGAAAGCCACCACGATCTTTGGGGTGGCTTTTCT
>CAZTKU010000004.1:0-37387 GCA_964614245.1 uncultured Ignavibacteriaceae bacterium | reverse complement strand
AGGGATACCGCGATGTTGGCGACGTGGCGCTTCGAGAGAACTTGTCCTCTTTCCTCAAAGCGATCACTCCCGTGGCGGAAGAATCCGGAGTGCTGATGGCCATCCATCCGGATGATCCGCCATGGTCACTCCTCGGCCTGCCAAGAATCGTGAGTAATAAACGAGATGTGGAGCAGTTGCTTGGTGTGCTCGACTCGCCATCGAACGGCATAACCCTGTGTACAGGATCGTTCGGGGCTGCCATTCAAAACGACCTCGTCGATATGACCACGAAGTTTGCCAGCAGGATCAACTTCATTCACCTTCGTAACGTGAGCAGGAACAGCGGGGGCGACTTCATCGAAGACAACCATCTCGACGGTGACGTCGATATGTACAGCGTGATGAAAACGCTTCTTCTTGAACAGAAGCGACGTGCAGATGAGGGAAGGAAAGATACGCGGATGCCGATGCGTCCGGATCACGGACATTTCATGCTGGCGGACCGGAGCAAGCAAGGGATCTATCCGGGCTATTCATTGTTTGGAAGAATGAGGGCGCTTGCTGAATTACGGGGAATGGAGCTGGGCATCAGGCGTTCGTTAGGATTGTGAGACATTAGAGGTATGCGCGCTGGCGAGCCGGTCACGTCAAGATGAAAGAGGGGAAACAATGAAGCCCGGTCATAAGGCCGGGCTTCACCATTGTGGCTGCACGAGTAAAAGCCTGCTCAACGGTCATCGATTTGCAGATTCTCATGTACAATCTTCGCTCCGTCGAAGCCGTTAAACTTGGTTGACGACGCCGTGCTGTAAGCGCCGATGTTTTCCGTCAACAGATAATCGCCGACCTCCAGATTCCCCGGCAGCTCCACTGAGAGAGAAATCTTGTCGAAACTATCGCAGGTAGGTCCGACAACTGCGCAAATTTCCGTCTCGCCGTGCTTCAATGCACTGAAATTGGGAAGCCAATGATCGTACACGACTCCGGAAAAAGTCTGGTACACGCCGTCATTGATATGATAGAACACCTTGCCATCCCTGCGGGCTTTGCCGATTATTTCTGAGACCAGCGTGGCGGCAGTGGCTACAATAAACCGACCGGGTTCCGCAAGAATTTCAATATCATCCGGGAACAGCCGCTCGAATTCGGAATTTAACAGGTCGGCAAGTTTTTCAAAGTGCGGGACGTGCGTATCATACGGGACTGGAAAACCGCCGCCGATGTCCAGCAAGTTCAGGCCGTATCCCTTCTTGCGAGCATCGTTGAAGATCTGAGAAGTTATGGCCAGCGCCTGAGTGTAGTTGTCAAAGTTCGTGCATTGGCTCCCAACGTGAAAGCTGATGCCCTCGACTTTCAATCCCTTCTCGAACGCCTGATCAATCAGCGCTGCAGCTTCACCCGGCTCGACGCCGAATTTTGTGCTCATTTCCACCTGTGAGCCGGTGTCCGGCACCTTCACACGCAGCACCAGCCCAGCGGTATCGCAATAGTCTTTCAACTTCTTTACCTCGGCGCTGTTGTCGTACGTAACCAGCGGCTTGTACTGCTTAATCTTGCTCAGCGTTTGTCGATCCTTGATCGTGTTGGAGAAGATGATCTTGTCCCAGATGAAGTACTTCTTCTCCTTCTTCTCAAAGTGCCGGATATATTGGTACACCTGCATGAATTCGTTGTACGAAGCCACATCAAAACTCGATCCTTCCTTGAACAGCGTCTCGATGATCTGCTGGGTTGAATTGGCCTTGACCGCATAATAGCACTGCACCCGCGGCAGGTGCTTTTTGAATGTCCGGTAGTTCTCCCGGATCTTGTCGTGATCCAGTATGCATAACGGGGTGCCGTGCTCCTGCACGAGTTTCAAAAGCTCTTCTTTCATGCCTTCCTTGTTCTCTATTGTGTTGATCATGGTCATCGCGTCACCTCTGAGCAGACAGCAGCCACATGGTTATTCAAACCTGGAACATTGAACGTGAAACCGACAGAGGCTCTGGTTCTTTACGGCCTCGGCAGCTTCTTCATCATGCCCTTGAGCTCTTCGATCTCTTTGTTGTTTTCGAGATACGATTTGATCAGCTTCTCCCGCAGTTCGATGCCGTGATCGTAAAGCCGCTTCAGTTTCTTGGGCTTGGTCGTTTGAATCACGTATGCGGCAAGGAGCGGGAAGGCGACCGTCACGTCGACGTACGCAGTCACGGTCTCATCCAGTTTGGTGGGATCGATTTTTCCCCAGCTGGCGGCTTCGCTTGGAGGCGCTCCGGAAAGTCCGCCTGTGTCGGGACGAGCGTCGGTAACATTGATGTCGTAGTCCTGACCCGCTTCGGGAATCATCAGCACTTCCTGAATCTGCGGCTCGGTTTGAAGCAAGAAGTTCTTTGGGCTGCCGCCGCCGATCAGGAGAACGCCCGTTTTTCCGTTCTCGTATTTCTTGGCGTTCAGAATGATGGCCGTCGAATCATTGACGTCGATGCTCGGATTGATCTTGAGTCTGAAGTAGTCTCTCAGGCCGGCGGAATCTGCCAGAAGTTCCAGTCCGGCCACGTTCATACCGATAGTCGAATCGCCTGGCGACGAAGTGAACACTGGAATGCCGTTGCGATAGGCTGCGGCCAGAACGCTGACCTCACCAAGATTGTTCTTCTGTTCGTACTCGTTCACCACCTTACCGAGGTGATGGTAATATTCCCGGGTTCCCATTTCTTTTTGGAATTCAGGCCGCAGCATGATCTTGCGCAGGATCCGATCCGTTGCCATCAGCACGTCTTCATAATCGAAGAGAATATCGTAGATTCTGGTAACGCCCTTGTCGCGCAGGTCGGCGTCGTCAACGGTGTGGCTTCCCCGGAAGAGCGGCATGTCGAAGGCGAAGTGCAGGTCGTGGTACATATTGGCGCCGGTGGAGACCAACCAATCGATGTACCCATGATTCATCAACGGAATGATCGTGGACCGTCCCAGACCGGCCGGGATCAGGGCGCCAGCAATACTTACCCCGATCGTTACGTCCTCCGCCGAATACTTGTCTCGCATCAATTGGCAAGCGGCCCGAAGTCTTCCTCCGTTATAGGCGTCCATATTGTCTATGACGGCCGCTATATCGCTGTCGCGAGAGATCGGCTTTGGGAGAACCCGCTTTCCGGAGAGATATTGATGCTTTCCCGGATGCTCCTTCTTCATGTGTTGCATGATGTTCCCTTGGCTTTTGAGATGTTGAGTTCAAGAACAAAACCGTCAAGACACAAAGAGTGTTGGAACGATGAGAAAGTCGGAATCTCAATCAAGTCCCAACAAATGTCAGCCTATTCTCGGCGTCTTGGCGGTTCAATTAACTCACAAATTTAGCGGAGAAAGAGCTCAGACGCAAGAAATGACAAGCATGAAACGACGACGAATCCGACTCTTGATGGGTTCCTCCGGGACCTGCTCAGGACAGGCTATCCCGTCTGAACAACATCAGGACGCACAGAGCGTGCAGCGTCTCACGAACGATCCTTGCCAATGCGTGGAGGCGAGAGTCTCCTATGAATGTCAAGAGGCTGTCGTTCAAGCATGATATCACACGGGATTCTTCTCCTTCGCCGAATCGTGTCAATCTCCGTGAAATGGAAATGCGTGGATTTCGGGGTCCGAAGAGGGCTTTCTTCGTGAAATAGAGAAATTGACTTGTCTAAATGTATATCCCAAGCAGCCCCTCCCTGGCGGCCTAGCCTTTTGCCTATGAAGTTCCGGCTGATTAGATTTGTTCGTTGCAGTAAAAGGTTTCCGAGAAAGGAATAATCCATGATTGTGGGCACTCGAAGAGGGTATCCGAAGAGAATCGGCAGAATGTTGATACTCGAACTTTGGCTGGGAGGAGCGGTCTCGGTTCACGCATTTGCCTCGATTCAGGATAGTGCGTTGGCGGCACGAGGGAGCACGGTGGAATGGGAACTCGGTGTGTTGAACGAGTCCAATTCGGGGAGCCTGACGAAAGCAGGAAGCCCCCGAACGATTGATTGTCCCTACGGAAGAGCTGTCTGCTTCGATGGCGTAGGCGATGCGCTTTTTCTCGAAGCGAATCCCCTACGGAACCTGCGTCAATTCACGGTGGAGGTCCTTCTCAGGCCTGGTCCGAAGGGACCGCCCGAGCAGAGATTCCTTCATATGGGAGAAATGAGCGGCGATCGCATGATGCTTGAAACGAGAATGACAGACGACGGTCAATGGTATCTCGACGCCCACATCAGATCGGGAGATTCTGCAAAGACTTTGATTGACAAACAAAAGACGCATCCGACGGGAATATGGCATCATGTCGCTCTCGTTGTGGACAGCGGAAGGATGGACACGTTTGTGGATGGAGAGCATGAGTTGGAAGGGAACGTCAGGTTTTCCCCGTTCAGCGGCGGAAAAACATCCATCGGCGCGCGAAGGAATAGAGTATATTGGTTCAAGGGAGCGATCTGCAAGATCCGAATCACGCCAAAGTGCGTGAACCCATCAGATTTTATGAAATAACGAATGCCTTCATGATACAACAAGTTTAAAGGAGCATCGAAAATGCGAAAATCTCTATCGCTTGTTCTCGCTTTCGTGGCGATCGGTGGCATCGCGATTGCCCAGCAAACCCGGACCGAAGTCATCAAGGCCACCACTCCCGCTGACGATGCGAAAGCAAACAGTGAAACTGTGCCAGACGTGTATGCGGTAAGCGGCCAGTTCGAGAGGGTCGTGGTGTTGCGTTTCAAATACCAAGCCGATTTGTTAGCCGGCCTGGAGAGCATGGTGAAGCAGCAGAAGATTCTTAACGCGGTTATCCTTGCGGGAGCAGGATCGGTGAGGAACTATCATATTCACTCGGTGAGCAATCGTACGTTCCCTTCGAGGAATATCTATGTCAAGGATGCCACGGCCCCTGCTGACATCGTAAGCATGAATGGATACGTGATCGATGGCCGAGTTCATGCGCATTTGACCATGACAAGTGCCGACAAGGCATTTGGCGGACACCTTGAGTCCGGTACAACCGTCTTCACGTTTGCCATCGTTACCGTGGGTGTCTTGAAAGAGGGGATGGATCTCAGCCGTTTCGACGACAAGACGTATCGATAGATCCCGTGCGCTCGCCTTGCTGGATCGGCTCGACGTGAGTGGAACGTTGCAGGCAGGCTCTGTCGAACTGAGACAAACTTGGGGGTTGTCGGCGTTTCCTGCTTTCCAGGTTCATTCCGCCACAGTCGATCTCTCTTGCGGCACTAGGCTGTGCACGTCGCTCCTTTGCCAAGAATTGGAATACGCACGCCGCTGTCCAAAAATAACTCTTGACAATTGAAAACTAAAGGCGTAAGCTTGTCATACCTAGTATACTAGGTGCTCGCCTTATGCCGATCGATCTGCACGACTCGACTCCTCTCTACCTTCAAATCGTCGACGATATCAAGTCGAAGATACTCTCCAAGAAATTGCGAGTGGGCGATCAACTTGGCTCTCACGCCGAGCTGGCGTCGTCCTATGGCGTGAGCCTCATTACCGTCAAGAAGGCACTGGCGACGATGATCTACGAAGGGATCATTTACAGCCGCGTTGGAAAAGGGACGTATGTGGCCGAGCCATCGCCCGACACTGACCGGCGTGAGCACCAGACCATCGGACTTGTCCTTCGCGACATCCGGAGCCCCTTCTTTTCGCGTGTGATGCACGGTGTAGAGGAGTCTGCATACGAGCTTGGCTACCATGTGTTGCTTTCGAACTCCTCCGGCAGAGCAGAAAAAGAAGAGGCTCAGATCGCACGGTTCCGGAAGTTCGGTGTCAAGGGTATGATCATCGCTTCCATGACCCACAAGTATCATGCGACGCCGACCATCCGCAGGTTACTCCACGAACGATTTCCCTTCGTCATGGTGTCCTATATTGAAGATGAAGACGTTCCGTTTGTCGGCAGCGACCATGAGCTGGGAGGGTATCTGGCAACCGACTATCTCATTAAGCGGGGATATCAGAAGATCGGCTACATCAACGGGGAAAAAGGAAATTTGGTCGGTGGCTTGCGTCGGCGTGGTTACGAGGCAGCGCTCAGAGCACATGGTCGGCGGATCGACAAAGGGCTCATTTTTCGGCTTCTCCGGCGAGGAGAGTGGCACGATTATCAATCTGGTTACGAGATCGGCAAGAGATTCGGGAAGCTGAATGCGAAACCCGATGCAGTCTTTGTGTACAATGATCTTTCGGCGCTTGGATTCGAGGATGCGATACTCGATCAAGGATTGAAGATCCCTGAGGATGTCGCTCTCGTCGGTTTCGATGACATTGAGCGGGGCCGACATGCGGTGATTCCACTGACCACGATGCGGCAACCGACAGATGTCATCGGGCGGGAGGCGATGGAACTACTCGTCAAACAAATGGAGGGGAAGGAAGCTCCCATTCGCAAGGTTCTCAAGCCGGAGCTGGTCATTCGAGAGTCCACGAGCGGTCAGAGAAAAGGTCACACTCAAAGCAAGAGTACTTTACGGTTTGCGGCCGAACGCCAGAGATCCTTATGAGCGGCATGGAGGATAATAATCCTGTCATCGACGATTCCACAGCGAAACCATGTTCCCCGGTGCTACCAAACGAGTTCTTCAAATAGGGCAAAGGAACCGTCTTCGTGAAGGGGGCCTTGGTCGGTGCAGCGATACTCGGACCGCAGGGGAACTCTATCGGTCCGCGGCAACACGCGCTCGTGGAACGGTAACTGCAAGCTTTAAAGGGTTTGAACTATCCTGATGAGGTCGCATCAATGAGACAAAGTGGAGTATTTGTGGAGGGCGAGCACCGACCATGGGAGACGGTTGGCGAAGGCGTCCAACGAAGGATCCTCGGCTATGATACTGAGTTGATGATGGTATACGTGAAGTTCAGAAAAGGATCCATTGGATCTGTGCATAGCCATCCCCACCGCCAGGTGACGTACGTGGAGGCCGGCTCATTCGAGGTGCAGATCGGTAGTGAAAAGAAGGTGTTGACGGGTGGTGACTGCTACTTCATTCCGCCAAATGTCCCGCATGGTGTGATCGCACTGGAGGACAGCAGTCTCGTAGATGTGTTCACGCCCGCGCGCGAAGATATCTACGAGACTGCTGTCCAGTCTCGTAGATGTGTTCACGCCCGCGCGCGAAGATTTTCTTGTGACCAAGTGAATTGCATATTCCTCAACAGCACACAGAATCGCTCAGAGCAAGTTGCAGAAAGGATTATGAATGAAGAATATCTTCGATCTCTCGGGTAGAATAGCGATAGTAACGGGCGGGTGCAGAGGCTTAGGGCAGGGGATGGCGGCGGGTCTGGCGGAAGCCGGCGCCGACCTTGTGCTTGTCGATCGTCAGGAGGCAAACGAGACCGCCGACATGGTTCGATCGCTGGGCCGAAAGGCCCTGTCGCTGACAGCCGATCTTTCGACAATTGGCGTCATTCCCTCCATTGTTCAAAAGACGATCGAGACATTTGGAAAAGTCGACATCCTCGTCAACAATGCTGGCATCATTCGGCGAACGCCGGCGATTGATTTCTCGGAGAGGGATTGGGACGAGGTCATGGCGATCAACGCGAAGACGGTCTTCTTTTTCAGCCAGGCGGTCGCCCGTGACATGATGAAGCGGAAGTACGGCAAGATCATCAACGTCGCTTCGCTGCTGAGCTTTCAGGGTGGCATAGTTGTTCCGTCATACGCAGCGAGCAAGGGGGCGGTCGCGCAGGTGACAAAAGCCCTTGCCAATGAGTGGGCCCAGCATGGGATTAACATCAATGCGATTGCGCCCGGTTACATGGCCACGGACAATACGAGGGCGCTGCGCGAAGATCCGGCCCGCGCCAAAGCGATCCTGGACCGAATTCCAGCCGGGCGGTGGGGAACGCCGAAGGACCTGGCGGGTGTGGCGGTGTTCCTCGCGTCTTCCGCGTCTGACTACGTGAACGGTCACGTGCTCGTGGCGGATGGCGGATGGCTCGCACGATAGACATGAAGAGCACCGTGCTCTCTCTCGCAGCCGCGGCGCTAACGATCGTCGCGCGGCAAGCTCCTGCATAGAGCTTAGACTCTCTTGT
Source organism: uncultured Ignavibacteriaceae bacterium (assembly GCA_964614245.1). Taxonomy (GTDB): domain Bacteria; phylum Bacteroidota; class Ignavibacteria; order UBA10030; family UBA10030; genus VGWB01. The sequence continues at coordinate 29,347 of CAZTKU010000004.1, read as the reverse complement.
CTCGGACGCGCTGGGGTTTGCCATACACCAGGCAAGGCGGACAGCAATCGAAATCCATGACAGCACAGATTTTCCCCGGAGCACAAATGCCGATGGTTCGTGGAAAACCAGCGCCGCGCGTGAGTGGACCAGCGACTTCTTCAGCGGCTGTCTCTGGTATTTGAACGAGTGCACAGAAGACCCGGGCTTCAGGTACGCAGCTGAGCGATGGACAGCAGGGATCTCAGGGCAGCAGTTCGACACGGGCACACACGACGTCGGGTTCAAGATTTTCAACAGTTTTGGAAATGGGTATCGCATCTACCCATCGAAGGAGTACAAAGAGGTCATTCTTCAGGCGGCTCAGACACTCACAACTCGATTCAATCCGACGGTCGGATGCATCAAGTCGTGGGACAATCCCAAGTGGGCCTATCCCGTCATTATCGATAACATGATGAACCTCGAGTTGCTTTTTTGGTCGGCGGAGCATGGTGGATCGAGCCATATGCGTGATATCGCGGTGAAGCACGCAGAGACGACCATGAGGAATCATTTTCGTCCGGATGGTGGATCGTACCACGTTCTCAGCTACGACACGACCAGCGGAGCAGTCATTGCGCGGAGCACACATCAGGGATATGCGGACGAATCCGTCTGGGCACGAGGTCAGGCGTGGGCCATCTACGGGTTCACAATGACCTATCGATTCACGAAGGACGTCCGTTTTTTGGAAACGGCTCAGCGCGCCGCGGACTACTTCATCAATCATCTTCCGCCAGATTACGTGCCTTACTGGGATTTCATGGCCGCCGCCATTCCAGATGAACCCCGGGATGTTTCCGCGGCAGCCATCACGGCATCAGCGTTGTTTGAACTCTCAACGTACTCAGAAACCGAATCGCGGCAGGCAACCTATCTTGACGCAGCCAGGAAGATGCTTCGATCGCTCTGCTCGGCCCCCTATCTGGCAAAGGGGACAATTTCTCACGGCAATCTGAATCACGCGGTCGGCAGCAAGCCGGCTAATTCTGAAGTTGATGTGTCGCTCATTTATGCAGATTACTACTTCATCGAAGCGTTGGTCAGGTACCTGCGACTGAAGAACTGAACGTTGGGTCCTCTCTGGGCAATCGTGGATAGTGTCCAAGCTTGAAGAGATTGCTACATAAAGAGAGGCACCAGGAGATTCGAAAAAGCACTGACACAACAATGATCAATCGCTGGGAATCAAGATGAGAAAGACTATTCTGTTAGCGTCTGCCCTTCTCCTCGCGGCAAACGCACTTTCGCAGGAAAAGCAGGCAATCATTCGCGTCAAGAATCCCCTGGGGCTTGATCGCCCCGCCGAAATTGTCAGCGTGCCGTGGAAACACATCAAAACAAAATTGCCATCGCTTCATCCAGCAGCAATTTTGATTCGTGAAGCACAGTCAAACGTCGATCTTGTCTACCAGGTGATCGACTACAATGAGGATGGGAATCTGGATGAGTTGGTGTTTCAATCAAGCTTCAAAGCGGCAGAGACCAGGAAGTTCGTCGTGAAGCAAGCTACCGTAAAGGCAGCCACATTCCAGCCTCTGACGGATGCCCGGTTTGTGACACCGCGTGAAGATCTTGCCTGGGAGAACGACCGGATCGCTTTTCGAATGTACGGTCCCGCGCTTGCGAAGGAAGTCAACAACGGTATCGACATCTGGACCAAACGAGTTCGGTATCTTATTGTCGATAACTGGTACAAAGGAGAAGAGCAAGACCCAAAAATCTCGTATCATGACGACCATGGTGAAGGTGCGGACTACTTTTCGGTCGGCAGATCGCTCGGCGCCGGAGCCTGCGCCCTCTCGAAAGATGATTCACTGTATCAACCGGGCGTATTTGCGAAGCACAGGATCATCGCGACTGGACCACTGCAGGCGATCTTCGAACTCACATATAATCCCGTGGTGTATAAGGGAAAAAAGATAACCGAAGTCATGCGGATAACGCTCAACGCCGGGGTGAACTTGAACAGAATTGATGTCACCTTCTCCAGCGAGTCTGGCAGGGGAAAAGCGGCGTTCGCCTCTGGCATCGTCAAACGCAAGGGGACATCAACTTCCAGCGACAAGAAAGCCGGCTGGACGAGCCTCTGGGGACTGACGACGGACAAAGAAGAGATTGGGTATCTCGGAACGGGCATCGTCATGCCAAGAGCCACCTTGAAGGAAGTGAAAGAGGACAGCCTCCACGCGCTGATCATCGGCAAAGCAGAGATCGGGAACAGCTTCACCTACTATGCTGGAGCAGGCTGGACACGCAGCGGAGACTTCGTAAGCGCCGAAGATTGGACCAAGTATCTAACTGAATTTGCACAAAGGGTTCAGACTCCGCTCGTTGTGCATATCGTGACAAGGTAGAGGAGGCAGAAGGAGCGTGGACGTTGGGAAAGGCATTCAATGGTGGTGAAATTCGGTTCAAATCCGTTCCCGGCTCCAAGGCGGTGACTGAAACCCGCAACCAGGATTTCAAGTCCAGCTAGTGTCCCGTATCGCAAGTACGTTTAATATGTCTGAACCAACTGAAGCTTGAAATTCGACGTTAAACATGGAATCGACGCGCTGCAATTATTCAAGGAAATTCTGATACACAACACTAGTTGATCGTCAACGAATAACATTACCAGGAAATCACGGAGAGGAGTACAAGAATGGAAGTACGGTTCTCAACAGATCCCAACGGCTTCAGGGCGATGACGACCCAGGACCTCCGGAGGTCGTTTCTCATCGATAATCTCTTTCTTCCCGGCGAAGTGCCCATGGTCTATTCCGACATCGATCGCTCGATTACGGGTACCGCTGTCCCTGTCAAGGGGACTCTCAAGCTCCTCAGCAGCAAGAAGGAAATGGCCGCTGAGTTCTTTGGCGAGCGACGCGAAATTGGCGTTATCAACATCGGTTTGGATGGGGTCATCCGAATCGACGGCAAAGAATTCCCAATGGCGCACAAAGACGCACTCTATATCGGACGCGGAGCAAGAGAGGTTGAGTTCGCCGGCAGGAGCGCTGACAAACCTGCAGCCTTCTATTTCGTGAGCTATCCGGCGCACAAGGAGTTCCCTACGACTCATGCCAAGTTCACAGAGGCTGAACCCGTGAAGCTAGGCAGCCAGAAAGACGCCAACAAACGGACGATCTACAAGTACATTCATCCCAATGGGATCAAGAGCTGCCAGTTGGTGATGGGATTGACGGAGTTGGAGGAGGGGAGCGTCTGGAACACCATGCCTCCGCACACACATCAGAGGAGGTCAGAGGTGTACATGTACTTCAATCTCGACCCCAATGCGATGGTCGTTCATCTGATGGGACAGCCTGAGGAGACGCGTCATCTCGTGATTCGCAACCGGCAGGCCATTCTCAATCCAAGCTGGTCGATTCACGCCGGTGTCGGTACACAGAGCTATAGCTTCATTTGGGCGATGGGCGGCGAGAACCAGGTGTTCGATGACATGGATGGAGTGGGAGTGAAGGAATTGACCTGACGCAGCCCAGCAGGTCTTGCCCAACGAAAATTCAGGAAAGCAGCCAAGATGAAATCCACACGACGTCTAAAACTCCATGAGGATCGATTCTTCGACCCGAACCCGGCCGTCAGGAGAATCGCCCGGCAACTCTACCGATCTGTCAAGGACCTTCCCATCATCAGTCCGCACGCCCATGTGGATCCGAAAATCTTTGTGGAGAACAAACCTTTCCCGAATCCGACTGAGCTCTTCATCATCCCGGACCACTATGTGTATCGGATGCTGTATTCGCAGGGGATACGGCTCGAGTCGCTCGGAATTCGGCCCCTCGATGGATCACCCTGTGAAGGCGATGCGAGGAAGATCTGGAAACTGTTTGGTGAGCACTATTACCTCTTCCGGGGGACGCCAACGGGCGTTTGGCTCAACCATGAGTTTTCGGTCGTATTCGGGATCAAGAAGCAGTTGACCGGTGAAACCGCTCTGCAGATCTACGACGAGATCAACCAGAAGCTGCAGCTGCCGAGGTTCCGGCCACGCGCGCTTTTCGGGCGATTCAAGATCGCCGTTCTGGCCACGACGGACGCAGCGACGGATACCCTTGAGGCGCATCGGGAACTTCGCTCATCCGGTTGGAAGGGAAAGGTGATTCCGTGCTTCCGGCCTGATGAGCTCACGGATCTCCAGGCCGAGAATTGGCGATCGAATATTGACCTGCTCGGTGAGCGCGCGGGGGTGGAGATTAGATCGTACAGCCGCTTCATTCAAGCACTGGAGGACCGGCGTTCGTTCTTCCGATCGATGGGCGCTGTGTCGACCGACCACGGTGTCGATTCCTCCTATACTCACGAACTTACGAATCGCGAAGCAGAAAGGATATTTCGAAGAGCACTGAAAGGCGCTGCGACGAAGGACGATGCGGCGCTCTTCACTGCCCACATGCTGATGGAGATGGCTCGGATGAGTCTCGAAGACGGGCTGGTGATGCAGATCCACTCCGGTGCCGACCGCAACCACAATCGGATGATTTACGAGAAATTTGGTCCCAACACGGGGTGCGATATTCCGGCGGCCGCCGACTTCACGCGGAATCTCCACGAGCTTCTGAACAAATATGGGAACGATCCTCGCCTTACGGTGATCCTCTTTACACTCGACGAGAGCACATACTCCCGTGAGCTTGCGCCCCTTGCGGGCCACTATCCGGCGTTGAAGCTCGGCCCCGCCTGGTGGTTCCATGACAGTATCGAAGGAATGATGCGGTACCGGCAGATGATGACCGAGACGGCAGGAATCTACAACACGGTGGGATTCAACGACGACACTCGCGCCTTCATCTCTATCCCGGCACGACACGATCTTGCGAGAAGAGTTGACTCGACCTTCCTGGCGGGGCTCGTCGCCCGACATATCATCGATTTGCGGGAAGCGTTGGAAATGAGCTATGACCTTGCGAACGGACTCGTCAAGAAAGCGTACAGGTTGTAGAGTTCCATTCGCCCGGTGCGGCCAAGTGTGCTTTCCCCACAGAAACGAACAAAGGAAAACTGGACGATGACAGGAACCACCGAAGCAACCGTCAGGCGCGGCTACTACCGTTGGACCATCTGTGCGCTTCTGTTTTGCGCTACAACCATCAACTACATTGACCGGCAAGTGCTTGGCATTCTCGCGCCGGATCTCCGGAAATCGATCGGCTGGAACGATATTGACTACGGGTACATTGTGACGGCTTTCCAGGCGGCGTATGCACTTGGCATGGTGGTGGTGGGCAGACTCATGGATAGGCTCGGCACAAAGCTCGGCTATACCGTGGCGATTACGGTGTGGAGCGTGGCCGCAATGGCCCATGCGCTTGCACGTTCAGTCATGGGGTTTGCCATTGCTCGATTCTCACTCGGTCTGGGTGAGTCCGGGAATTTCCCCGCGGCGATCAAAACGGTCGCCGAGTGGTTTCCGAAGAAAGAGCGGGCGCTCGCGACAGGCATTTTCAACGCGGGTTCGAATGTCGGAGCCGTGGCAGCTCCACTGGCCGTCCCTTGGATAACGCTCACTTACGGATGGCAGATGGCTTTTGTTGCCACCGGGGCCATCGGGTTCCTTTGGATTGTGTTTTGGGTGGTGCTCTATGAAAAGCCGGAACAGCAGAAGCGCCTCAAAGCGGAAGAACTCGCTTACATTCAGAGCGATCCGCCGGATCCACCAGTTCGAATTCCCTGGCTGAGTCTGCTGAAGCACAAACAAGTGTGGGCCTTTGCCATCGCAAAGTTCATGACGGACCCGGTTTGGTGGTTCTATCTTTACTGGGTCCCCTCATTTCTCAACAAGACCTACGGCCTGACTCTCGATAGGATTGGACCGCCGCTCATTATCATCTATTTGATGGCCGACGTGGGGAGTGTCGGAGGGGGATGGCTCTCATCATTTCTCATTAAGCGGGGGTGGAGCGTCAACAGAGGGCGAAAGGCAGCAATGCTGATCTGTGCAATCTGCGTGGTGCCGATTGTTCTCGCTTCACAGGCATCAGAATTGTGGATGGCAGTTGCGTTGCTGAGTCTCGCTACTGCAGCACACCAGGGGTGGTCGGCAAACCTGTTCACCACGACGTCGGACATGTTTCCGCGAAAAGCCATCGGTTCGATAGTCGGTCTGGGCGGGATGGCAGGAGCGATTGGGGGAATGTTGATCTCGACCTTGGCGGGTTTCCTGCTGGAGTTTACCGGAAGTTACCTTGTGCTCTTCATCATCTGCGGTTCAACATACTTGGTGACATTCTTGATATTCAACCGCCTGGCTCCGAACCTGGAGCAGGTCGAAATGTAGTCAACGTGAACGGCAATCTTTCCAAGTGAAGGTATGAATCTCGAAGAACTCAAGAAACAATTTGATTTCATCGGACGCACAGTCGTCATTACTGGAGGAGGCGGAGTGCTGGGAGGGGAGATCGCTTGCGCGCTCGTCGGGTGTAACGCAAACGCTGCCATCCTGGATAAGGATCCGGCGCTCGCAGAGAAGGTCGTCAAGCGGATCGAATCGTCCGTTGGTCAAGTGATTATCGTCTATGCGGATGTTCTCGTGAGGAGTACACTCGAGAAGGCGGCGGAATCGATCGTCAAGACCTTCGGGAAGATCGATTGCCTCATCAACGCTGCCGGTGGGAACAATCCCCGGGCGACCACAAGTGCTGAGCAGTCCTTCTTCGACCTTCCCAAAGACGCGATGGGATTCGTCGGCGATCTGAACCTGATGGGAACGATTCTGCCGAGCCAGGTATTTGGCAGGTATATGGCAGAGCAAAAGGAGGGCGTCATCCTGAACGTTTCGTCGATGAATGCCTTTCGGCCCCTGACGCGAATCCCGGCATACTCGGCGGCGAAGGCGGCGGTGAGCAACTTTACGCAGTGGCTCGCTGTTCACATGGCACAGGAGTACTCCCCCAACATTCGTGTGAACGCCATTGCTCCCGGTTTCTTCTTGACGGAGCAGAACCGTTACCTTCTCACCGACAAGGAAACGGGGGCGCTCACGCAGCGAGGAAAGAGGATCATCGAGCACACGCCGATGGGGCGCTTCGGAGAGCCGGAAGACTTGTTGGGCGCCACGATCTGGCTTCTGTCACCAGCATCGAAGTTTGTCACGGGCATCGTCCTTCCCATCGATGGTGGATTCTCAGCGTACTCGGGTGTGTAAGAGAATCTGCACTTGACAACAACAATACCTTGAAGAGGATAAGGAGCAAGAGATGAGCAATGCTTTGCAGATCCGTCCGGATGGCGCGCTGGACCTGCTCTCGCTGGGTGCACTGGTGCATCGTCTGGATCCGGGTGTCGTCCCTTTCCGGAAGGCGACTGAGTGCAACATTCATGTGAGCGGTGGGGAGTTCAACGCTGCCGCCAATTTGTCCGATTGCTTCCGTATGAACACGGGCATCGCGACGGCAATGGTGGACTACCCGGTCGGCGATCTGATTGCCGAGCGTGTGAGGGCGATGGGCGTGAAGCCATTCTACAAGCGCTTCAAGCACAACGGCGTCAATGGGCCCAACATGGCCGCGGTGTACAGCGACCGGGGCCAGGGCGTTCGCGCTCCGGTGGTGTTCTACAATCGGTCGAATGAAGCCGCCGCGCAACTGAAGCCGGGAGATTTTGACTGGAACGCGATCTTCGCGCGAGGCGTGCGGTGGTTCCACAGCGGCGGCATCTTTGCGGCCCTGTCGGAGACAACCGGCGAGCTGATTATTGAGGGTATGAAGGCGGCCAAGAAAGCTGGGGCGATCGTGAGCTTTGATCTGAATTTCCGCGAGAAACTGTGGAACATCTGGGGCGGGCAGCAAAAGGCGGTGACGGTGATCGCTCGCATCGTCGAGAACGCAGATGTCTTGGTCGGCAATGAAGAGGATCTGCAGAAAGGCCTGGGCATCCCCGGCCCCGAAGTGGCGACCAAGTCGAAACTCGATCCGAACACGTTCTTCAGCATGATCGACAAAGTAGTAGCCAAGCACCCGCAGGTGAAGGTAGTGGCGACGACGCTGCGCGAGGTGCACTCAACTAACCGGCATGGCTGGGCCGCGGTCGCGTGGATCAATGGCAAGACATACGTCTCGCCGACCTGCGAACTGGACGTGCTGGATCGTGTGGGTGGGGGCGATGGATTCGCGAGCGGACTCTTCTATGGCCTGTTGACTGGTGAGAAACCAGAAGAGGCTGTGAAGCTTGGCTGGGCGCACGGGGCCCTCCTGACCACGACACCTGGTGACACGACGATGGTGACCGTTGAGCAGGTGCGTTCGTTTGCCGAGGGCGGATCGGCACGCATCCAGCGCTAAGCCATTTCAACTCATTTGAGCGAACCAACTGAGGGTGGGATCACTCTTGGAATGAGTCCCGCTTTCTCAATCCGCTTCCATCCGGAATCCCGTCTACCCGAGTGCCAGCTCGCGTTTGGCGGGCAGGCAGATAGCTGGACATCCAAGCACAGTTTCTTTGCTACTCGAAAGGAATAACGCAATGGCATGGAAGATACGACCTGCATCTGACTGTGAGTTCGATCTGCTTGCACTGGGCGAATGCATGATTCGTCTTAGCCCTCCGGGCCACCAGCGCATCGAGCTAACGCCGGTGTTTGAAGCATATGCCGGCGGCGGAGAGTATAACGTCGCGTATGCACTGGCCCGCTATGGTATGCGGGCCGGCTGGATCTCCCGCCTGGTGGACAACCCGCTTGGTCATTTCGTCCGAAACCATGCGCAGACCAGCGGCATGGACATCAGCGAGGTGATCTGGGTACCCTATGACGGTGTCGGTCGGGCCGATCGGATCGGTCTCAACTTCACCGAGGTAGGGATTGGTGTGCGGGCGAGCGTGACGCTTTACGACCGCGGGCATACGGCGGTCTCTCACTTGAAGCCGGGTGAGGTGGATTGGAAAAGGATCTTTCATGCCCGCAAAGCCCGCTGGTTCCACACCGGCGGCATCTTCACCGCGCTGAGCGACAGTTGCGCGGAGGCGGCGCTGGAGGCCATGAAGGCAGCGCACGAGGCAGGAGCGATCGTAAGCTACGACCTGAATTTCCGGAGTAAACTCTGGACCAGCAAACGCGCGATCGAAGTGACAAAGAACCTCGTCCCGTACATCGATGTTCTGATCGGAAATGAAGAGGACTTTCAGAAGGTGCTTGGGTTCCAGGTGGAAGGGACGGATGAACACCTCAAGCGGTTGCCGGTTGAAGGTTACAGGAAGATGGTGGAAAAAGTCGTGAAGGCATACCCCAGTGTTCAGGCGGTGGGTACAACGCTGCGAGAAGTCGTCAGCGGACTGGTCAACAACTGGTCGGCCATTATGTACTACGATGGGACGTTTCACCAATCCCGGAAGTATGAGAATCTTGAGATCGAAGACCGCGTCGGAGGAGGCGATGGGTTTTGCAGTGGATTTGTCTACGGATTTCTGCACGGCATGACACCGCAGGAGTGTGTGGAGATGGGTGCAGCCCACGGTGCGCTTCTCCAGAGCACGCGGGGCGACACGAGCATGGTGACAATGGAAGAAATCAAGCACGTGATGGGAGGCGGCACAGCGAGAATCAAACGATAGCCAAGAAGAGGAGAGTATGGTGCTTTATAGCAGAGGCTCTGAGAACGATGTACTCCGGGCAGAAGATCTCAAGAAGGGTTTGTTCGAAGCGCTCACCAAACTCGGGGCGAGGAAAAAGGTACTGGCAATCCCGCCTGATTATACTCGCTTCCCCTCCCATGCAGGCATGCTCACACGGTTCGCCTGGCAATTCTATCGGGAACGCCTGACCGAAGTCCTTCCGGCTCTCGGCACGCATGCCGCGATGAGCGAAGGGGAAATCAGAAGCATGTTCGGCGACATGCCTCTGAATCTGTTCCGTGTGCACGATTGGCGCAACGATATCGTTACACTTGGTGAAGTTCCGAGCGAGTTCATTCATCAACAATCAGAGGGGAAACTCAATTACTCGTGGAAAGCACAGGTCAACAGGAGGCTGGTGGATGGCAATTACGACTTGATTCTGTCGCTTGGTCAGGTTGTACCTCATGAAGTGATTGGGATAGCCGGGCACAACAAAAATGTTTTCGTTGGAACCGGCGGGCAGGAAGGGATCAACAAGAGTCATTTCCTCGGTGCGGTGTACGGCATGGAACGGATTATGGGGCGAGCTGATAATCCGGTGCGCAGAGTATTGAACTATGCAGCCGATCATTTTGCCAAGCACCTGCCGATTATCTACGTGCTCACGGTTGTTGCGCAAGGGCCTGATGGCCAGCTCATTGTTCGAGGCCTGTATGTGGGCGATGACATGGAATGTTTCAACCTCGCTGCCCAGTTGTCGCTCAAAGTGAACTTCCAAATCTTGGATGAGCCCCTCAAAAAGGTGGTGGTCTATCTTGATCCCTCGGAATTCAAAAGTACCTGGCTGGGTAATAAGAGCATTTACCGTACGCGCATGGCAATTGCCGATGGAGGAGAGCTCGTCGTTCTGGCTCCCGGTTTGAAGGAGTTCGGCGAAGACAGGCACATCGATGCCCTCATCCGCAAATATGGCTATGTTGGCACTCCGAACGTGCTGCAGTGTGTGAAGGAGAACGATGACTTGAAAAACAGCCTGAGCGCAGCTGCTCATCTGATTCATGGTTCGTCAGAGGATCGTTTCTCCATAACGTACTGCCCGGGACATCTCACGAGGCAGGAAATCGAAAGCGTGAACTTCACCTACGCCGACTTGACAGAGACGTCGAAACGGTACAATCCTGAAAGACTCACTGAGGGACACAATACGCTGCCCGACGGTGAAAGAATATTCTACGTCTCCAATCCTGCTCTGGGGTTATGGGCGTACAGAAAACGTTTCGAGGAAAGTTGAAAGCAGAAGGCTGGTAACGAGAAGGTCTTGGCGCGGGCAGGGCAACTCACAACGTATTCCTGATGAAGATCGTCATTGACAAAGATATTCCCTTCATCAAGGAGGTCCTTGAGAAGCATGCTGAAGTCGTCTACCTCAAGGGTAGTTCGATCAGCAAAACTGATGTGCTGGATGCTGATGCGCTGATCATCCGGACCCGGACAAAATGCAATGCGGTGTTGCTCGAAGGCACAAAGGTGCGGTTCATCGCTTCAGCCACAATCGGATACGACCATATCGATGTCGATTTCTGCAGGTCTCAGAACATCCGCTGGACCAACGCCGAGGGGTGCAATTCCTCGTCAGTGCAGCAATACGTTGCGGCAGCCTTGTTTCATCTGGCTGACAAGCTGAATTTTGAGTTAGCGCAGAAGACCATCGGTGTTGTCGGCGTCGGCCATGTGGGAACAAAAGTGGCGAAGCTGTGCGAATCGCTCTGTATGCGTGCGCTCCTGAATGACCTCCCTCGCGAACGACGTGAGGGAGCAGCGGCATTTGTCTCGTTGGATACCATCGTTGAACAAGCGGATATTCTCACTCTTCACGTCCCCCTGAATTACGAAGGCGAGGATAAGACGTACCATCTGGTGGATGAGAAATTCCTTTCGAGGTTACACGAACATCAGATCCTGATCAATACTTCCAGAGGTGAGGTTGCCGACACCAAAGCGCTGAAGTCATCTCTCAAAGAAAGGAAATTGGCTGCGTGTGTCTTGGATGTTTGGGAAAACGAACCTGGAATCGACTTGGAGCTTCTGGATCGAGTCGACATCGGCACACCGCATATTGCAGGGTATTCAGCCGATGGCAAGGCCAATGGTACAGCGATGAGCGTGCAGGCACTGAGTCGGTTTTTCGGATTTGGTCTCGATGGCTGGTTCCCGAAGCACATTCCGGTGCCTGAAAACACGACCCTTGAAGTCGATTGTGCGAATGTGAACCAGCAGCAGGTGATTGGTAGGCTCATTCATCAGACGTACGATATCATGTCGGATGACTTTCGTCTGCGGAGCTCTCCGCACACGTTTGAGCAACAGCGGAGCGAATACCCGTTGCGCAGGGAGTTTCCCTCGTGTACCGTTAAGTTGTTGAACGCGAACCACGATGTTGCCTCAATAATCCAAAAGATCGGATTCAGAGTATCAGGCTCGTAAACAACTTAGGACGAACATCACGGAGACGTGGCTATGGAAGTAAAAGCTGACATCGGTATCATTGGACTTGGAGTGATGGGCAGAAACCTGGCGATGAATATCGAACGCAATCGGTTCTCGGTAGTGGGATTCGATATCGACGAGGCGAAACGGAATAGCTTCGCAACCGATACAGCCGGCAAGCACGTGGCAACTGTAGCATCGCTGTCAGCGTTAGTGGCTTTGCTCGAAAGTCCAAAACGAATATTGATGATGGTGCCGGCAGGTAAGGCCGTCGATGCTCTGATCAAAGACCTCAAGCCATATCTCTCGGCGGAGGACATGCTCATTGACGGTGGCAACTCGCATTTTTCCGACACGGAACGGCGGATACAGTCGATTGAGCCTGACGGCATCTTGTACATAGGTACTGGGATCAGCGGTGGAGAGGAGGGTGCCCTTCTTGGTCCGTCGATTATGCCGGGAGGAAATCCCAAAGCGTGGCCGGCGGTGAAACCGATCTTTCAGGCGATTGCTGCGAAGATCAGCGACGGAACACCGTGCTGCGAGTGGGTGGGGGAGGGTGGTGCTGGACATTATGTGAAGATGGTTCACAACGCAATCGAATATGGCGACATGCAACTCATCTGTGAAGCGTACCAAATCATGCGTGAACTGCTTGGTTTGAGCGCCGACGAAATGCATGGGATATTCAAGCGATGGAATGAGGGCGACCTCAACAGCTATCTGATCGAGATCACTCGCGACATCCTTGCCTACAAGGACACAGATGGCAAACCGTTGGTCGACAAGATTCTTGATACCGCGGGACAGAAAGGAACAGGCAAGTGGGCAAGTGTGTCATCGTTGGATCTTGGCATTCCATTGACGCTGATCAGCGAAGCGGTTTACGCCCGATGCTTGTCCGCGATCAAAGATGAACGTGTTGCAGCATCCAGAGTTCTGAGCGGGCCGAGGAAGGAGTTCACGGCTGACAGACAAGTCTTCGTGAACGATCTCGAGAAAGCCTTGTATGCCGCGAAGATTGTTTCGTACGCTCAGGGATTCTCCTTGATGTGTGCTGCAGCAGAGGAGTTTACGTGGAAGCTCGACTATGGCCGCATAGCGTTGTTATGGCGTGCAGGGTGTATCATACGGTCGGCGTTCCTCGGGAAGATCAAGGAGGCGTTCGACAGGGACCCGAACCTCAGCAACCTCTTGCTTGACCCATTCTTCAAAGAGAAGATTGAGTCGTCGGAGGGTGGGTGGCGGCGCGTGATTGCGACCGCGGTCATGAACGGCGTCTGGGTGCCGGCGTTCTCCACGGCGCTGAACTACTTCGACGGCTACCGCAACTCCCGCTTACCTGCCAACCTGCTCCAGGCACAGCGCGACTACTTTGGTGCTCACCAGTATGAACGAGTCGATAGACCGCGCGGCGAGTTCTTCCACACCAACTGGACCGGGCGCGGTGGTGAAACAGCTTCATCAGCTTACGTCGTCTGAGCGAAATGGATGGATTTCCTGCGGCTTGTGCGACGATGTGCCCAACGGCAGAGTGACCTATGGAGGAGAAGAAGCACGTCATGGTTGGCGGAAGTGCCCGCATCAAACGCTGTATTGGAATCAGAGAGTTCAATAATGAAGTGCAACATTGATGCCCGGCAGAGAAAACGGAGATCTTCATGATACTTGAACAGTACTCGATCGGTGTTGGCGATCGGTTCGGACACGAAGGCGGGGCACAGCTTCGCGCGCTCCAGCAGGCGGAAAAGCGCGGGGCAAAGATCGTTCCGGTCTGGAATAAGTCGTACCGGGAGCACACGACGATCGGGACGAAGCCGTCTGACACGCGCCGCGCAGCGGACGACGCGGTGCAGGAGTGCGGTTGGCGGGATTCGTATTACGTCGACGCGGATCATATTGGACTGAAAACGGTCGATCTGTTTCTGGACTCGAGTGATTTCTTCACGCTGGATGTGGCAGATTTCATCGGCAGGACGGCGGAGGAAACGGAGGTGGATGCTTTCGTCAGATCCGTGAGCAAGTTAAGGGAAAATTTTCCGGTGGCGGGGGTTCACACGACGAAAATGGTCACGGAAGAAGACCTGTATGCGATTGGGCGCAAGTATCTCCTGGCGGTCAAGGAAGCGGGGAAAGTCTATCGACACATTGCGGAGAGAAAAGGAGCAGGCACGTTCGTGACCGAGGTGTCCACCGATGAGGCAGGCGAGCCGCAAACACCCGCACAGCTGTTCTTTCTCCTCGCGGCCATTGCTCAAGAGGGAATACCCATCCAGACCATCGCGCCGAAATTCACCGGCAGGTTTCTCAAAGGCATTGACTACGTCGGTGCGGTGGAGCAATTCACGACAGAATTCGAAGAGGATCTCTTGGTGATCGCACAGGCTGTCAAAACGGTTGAGCTCCCAAAGAACCTGAAACTCAGCGTACACTCGGGAAGCGACAAGTTCTCTCTTTACCCGGCGATTCACCGCACGATCAGGAAACACAACGCGGGCTTGCACCTCAAAACGGCCGGGACGACGTGGTTGGAGGAACTCATCGGCTTGGCTCTGACGGGTGGGGACGGGTTGGAGGTCGCGCAGGCGATTTACGCCGCGGCGTATGATCGAGTTGACGAACTCTGCAAGCCATACGAGACAGTAATCGATATTGATCGCTCGAAACTCCCTGAACCCCAACAGGTCCGCAAGTGGGGGAGCAAGGAGTTCGCGTCTGCCCTTCGTCACAATCGGTCAGATCCTCGATACAATTTGCATTTTCGGCAATTGCTGCACGTGGGATACAAAGTCGCTGCCGAAATGGGGGAGCGATATCTGCAGATGCTTGTGCGCTCACGCGATATCATTGCACAGAATGTGACTGACAATCTTCTTGACCGCCATATAGCTCCGGTGTTCCTCGGTTCTTGATCGGCCCACCCACGATGCGTTGTCGACCAATTTTGAGATCATCGGAAGACTCGGATGCATTCCCAAAATTGGCAATCGTGATCTGAAAGATGACAAAAAAATCCAAAAGCACTTGACAAATACCTTTTCTTTTGGTAAAGTGCCATCAGTTCCGTCAGCGGTAAAGTAATCGATTAAGTAAATTCCAGAGTAAATCTGGACCACGATTGTTTCGTTTCAATTCCCTGTAACTGACAAATTCCTCGAAAGAGATCTCACCGAAGGCTCCTCACCAATGTCAGCATGCCACGATAGAGCCGAGATCGCCACCCAGGTGAAACTTCGCCTCGTTTGCGTTCTCTCGTCTTTGCTGGTCGATTTCTCTTTCTCACAAGGTTCTACTCATCATCTCTCTGAACCTCTCGTTCATTCTGCGCTCCGACAGAAGGCCATATGAAAAGAACAGTGATAAAGCTGGCAGCAACGCTAGTGATGTTGCATGTTTGTTCGCTGTCCGCCCTGGCCGGTGACATCAAGTCATCGGGCGTGAAGGGGAATTGGAGTTCGCCAAGCACTTGGGTGGGCGGTGCCCTGCCCACTGCCACGGACAATGTCATCATCGCTGATGGGGATTCGGTTACACTCGATAAGGGTCCCTTAGTGATTGCAGGTTTGGCGATCGGCGAGGGTGCCGCCGCGCGCCTCAGGTTCAGCACAACCGAATCCGTGAAACTGACGGTCAATGGCAACGTCTCGGTGAGTGCAAGTGCCGCGTTCGTCGTGGCGTCCAGCAGTGGTGCTCCGGGCGGAAACCTCGTCGACACACTTGTCATCACGGGCAACCTGACGAACCAGGGGACGCTGGACTTCAGGGCCGGCACATCCAACAGCTCGCTGACCGCCTGCAACGTTTTCTTCACAGGATCGAGCAACAGCGTCGTGACGGTCGGAGAGTTCAGGAAGTCACCGGACAACAATGAATTCAGCGGCATCACGATCAATAAGTCAGGAACGGCGCGAGTGATTCTGCAGAGCGATGTCGTCGCCGCCGGGGGGAGCAGCAGTATCACCACTCCTGGAGGAAACCCGTACATCATTTTTGTACGAGGACTCGTCGAGGCCAGGAACGGCGCCTTAGTTGCAATATGGACAGACGCTTTGTCAATGCAGGGGGCCTCAGATTCCAGCTATGTCATCGGCTATGCCGGACGGGCACTGAGTAACTCGGGAACCGCGACGCGGGACTTCCCGATCGGCGATGACCGCGGATACCGACCAGTGCGAATCCGGAACGCCTCTGTCGGTGGTGCGACGGGGCACTACGTCCGCGTGGGTGCAATCGGCGGGAACGCGAACACTGGGAGCAGCACGCTCGCCGGAGGCATCGACAAAGTCTCCGCCGTCCGATACTATCGAGTTTCATACCATGTGAAAGGGACGACCAGCGGTGCTCCGCAAATGACATTGGATAAGTACACGCTGAGCTACGGGCTTAACGATGGGGTCGCCGCAGGAAATCAAAACCTGCGCGTCGCGCTTGCGGACAGTCTGCGTTCTACCTGGACCGGAGCGGGCCCCTCGACTTCGTACACAACGGCGCTCGACAGCCTGCCGCGTCTTTTCACATCGGACTCAACGGCACGCACGCTGTTGAACGGCGGCGCGTCAATACATGCGGCGCTCGCACGCGTCGCGGGTACGAGCGAGAACTCACTGGAAGGTTCACCCTCGAGCGTTGAGCAAGTCTCTGACATCCCTCAGACCTTCGCTCTCGAGCAGAACTATCCCAATCCGTTCAACCCGTCGACCACACTTGAGTTTTCGATTCCGAAGAGTGGCCACGCTCTCCTTGAAGTGTTCAATGTTCGCGGGCAGCCCGTTGCGAAGCTTGTTGACTCAGAACTGACGGCCGGAACGTACCGCACAGCGTTCGATGCATCAAAGCTGAGTTCGGGAGTCTACCTGTACCGGTTGCAGGTCGGCGGTTTTGTCTTAGCACGAAAGATGGTCCTGGTGAAGTAACGACCAGACGTCGAGCTCTCTGCCTGATAGGGCTGGAGCTCAGCTCTTCCAGCCCCCGCATAGACGGTGTCTCGACGCAGTGCTGCGTAGAATACAGAACTGCAATATCCAGATCGAGCTGTCGAACTATTGCAGTATTTGCTGTCCCTTATACGATCTACCGGAGGCTTTGATCTCAACCTTTTGCGGCCTCAAAGCCTCAGCAGACTTTTTCAGCGAGAATAGACTAAGGACTGGTCCTCATATGAAAGCATCATCACCAACAAACATACTGACAGTGATCGCATTCTTGATTCCGGTCGCTCTCTTTGGACAGGGTACATTGCGGGGAGTTGTCACTGACTCCTTGACGCACGAAAAACTCGTAGGAGTAAACGTAGTCTTGATGGGTACAGGGATAGGCAATGCAACGAATATCGAAGGGGAATACAAGATTTCGAGCATTCCGGAGAGGGTTTACAGGGTGAGAGTATCCTGTATCGGATATGAGGCGAAGGTTACGGAAGTGGACTTCTCGAAAAACAACGCGATCCAACTGAACGTGCAATTGAGGCCGATTGTCATCCAGGGCCAGGAAGTTGTCATCACTGCCCAAATGCGTGGTCAAGTAGCCGCAATCAATCGGCAGGTAACTTCCAGTACCATCGTGAATGTTGTCTCCGAGGAAAAGATTCAAGAACTGCCGGATGCCAATGCTGCAGAAGCAATTGGACGCCTCCCTGGTGTCTCTCTCATTCGTTCGGGCGGTGAAGCAAACAAGGTGCTGCTTCGTGGATTGGCTGACAGATTCTCATCCGTCACGATTGATGGGGTGAGAGTCCCACCAACCGACGCTGATTCGAGGGGTGTGGATTTGAGCATGATCTCTCAAGGCTCATTGGCGGGAGTAGAGTTGTACAAGGCGCTGACCCCGGACAAGGATGCCGATGCCATTGCGGGAAGTATTAATATGGTGACAAAAAAAGCTCCGTCTGAAAGGCTCATTCGGGCTGATCTCAAAGGAGATTATAATAGTCTCATGAAATCATACAGTCAATATGATTTCGCAGTACGATATGGCGAGCGGTTTTTCGACGATCTCCTTGGTGTTCAAGTGGTAGGGAATCTTGAGAAGAAAATCAGAAGCAATGAGCAGATCGACCTCGATTATGATCAGACTTTGCGTCAGAATACAGATTACGTCATCAATGATTTTACCATCATCTTCACGGATGAAGTAAGGAAGAGAAACGGGGTAAGCCTTCTGCTCGATCTCAATACATCAGGTGGTGGATCGATTCGACTCTCCAATACGTACAGCGGCACAAATAGGGACTATATCCTTGCTAACCGAAATTATCCGACAGGTGGTGCTCCATTTTATATTACCCGGTACAGGCAACAGGATCTTAGCACCTTCAATAGTGCTCTCAACGGCGCTAATTCTCTCTTAGGCCTTGATGTTAATTGGGGCCTTTCTTTTGCGCAATCGAAAGCTGAATATCCGTTTGACTATGAGCTGGATTTCATCGAACCGCCGGCCTCCGTTAACGGAGTACCGACCGCCGGAATGAGTGGAACGCCGCAACTTAAGAGTGACCCTGAGTTGTTGGTCCCTTTTGCACTGAACAACTTCATTGCTGCATATTGTACCACCGGGTACGACCGATCTCAGAACAATCTCGACAAGGAAAAAACAGGATATCTCGATGTCGCCGGCAAATACTCAATAGCGAACTGGATTTCGGGCGAGCTGAAAGTGGGCGGAAAATACAAAGTGAAAGACAGATTTAATAATAATGAGGAAGGATATGCACCGTATTATCTGGGATATTTCAAACAGAATGTAAGACTCTCTGATGGGACAATACAGCCGAAGAATTATGATGGGAGTTGGAATGGAACACGCTATGAGCAATTTATGATCGACTTCAAGGCAAATAGACGCGTCACGCCTTCCCTCTCCGAATTTCTTGACTCTCCTCCTGCAACAAGGAATCTTTTTGACAAGTACCATTTGAACCCCATGATAGGCAGAGACGCAGTGAACCTGTGGTTTGCCCTGAACAAAAATGGGTATGACAGCCAAACGCAGGCCAAAGTGGAATTCATACCGAACTTATTGACACAGGGCAACTGGTATCAAGTGACCGAAAGAGTAACTGCTGCCTATGTGATGAATACGTTGAACATAGGGCAGGGCGTAACCTTCATTGCCGGCTTACGCCTCGAGCAGGAGAACAATGAGTATACCTCGAAATTCACACCCGCAGCTCTGGGAACCCCTCTTTTCCCAAGTGGAGAGTTTAGAGACACGACGAGGACGCATGCGGAAACCATCCTGCTTCCCAATTTTCATTTGACACTCAAGCCAACTGATTTCCTGAGCGTGCGACTCGCCGCCTATCGAGGGTTATCAAGGCCTGACTTCAATATGCGATTGGAGAAATTTGTTGCTCAATCGGCGGGCACGAATACTGCCCTTGTCCTTGGAAATCCTAATTTGAAGACCGCGAAAGCCTGGAACTATGAAATCAACGCTTCCGTCTTCAACAATACCATCGGTCTGATGAGTATGTCTGCCTTCTATAAAGAGATCACTGACATGTATCAGACTCTTACCGGGGCCGCGACAAACGGGAATGCTTTTCTTGACTATTTCGATATTAAATGGAGGGATCCATTCGCTGGCAGCAATTACGCTTTGACGGTTCCATATAATAGCCCACAGCCGACGAAGGTTTGGGGATTTGAATTTGAACACCAATTGAATTTTGGCTTCCTCCCCGGGCTCCTGAGGAATTTTGTCCTCACCTATAACGCATCTCTTGTGCGCTCGGAGACGTTCATTCTGGCAACGAGGACAGATACATCATACTACTATTTGCCGGGATTTGATTTTCCCTTCCCAAAATACACTCAACTCCTTGTCAGCAACAAGCAGAGGCTCGAGGGAGAACCTGAATTCTTCTGGAATATCGCCTTAGGCTATGATATCGGTGCATTTTCAGCTCGTATCTCAGTGTATCATCAGGGAGAGTATAACAGCTCATTCACAGCGAGTGGACGGGGAGATCTCGTTCAGGGGAGCTTCACACGTGTGGATTTGTCTCTGAAACATCAGTTTACGAACTACCTCACAGTGTTCGTTAATGTCAACAACCTGAATAATTCAAAGGAAGTTGATTCGATTGCGAACAGACTGATTGGTTATAGCATGTTGAACACAAGTCAAAGGTATGGTACAACAGGAGACCTTGGGGTGAGGATAACACTGTGATTGTCGCAGACACCCATTGCGGAAGATATAGATGTTCATAAATCATGTACCCAATTATTCATGCATTTACTCATAGGAGGACACCATGGTGAAAATGAAATATTGTTGCCTTACGCTCGTCCTGTTGCTTGTCGTCCCCTTGATTTCTCCAGGGCAGGTGCTGCGCCTGATTCCATACAACGGAACATCGGCGTCTCTGCTTGAGCAACAGATTATCGTTGATTCGACTGCAAATAACGGGATTCCCGCAGGTCGAATATATGAATTGCAGCGAGGGAAAGTGTATTGTACTCAGGCACAGTTTAATCTCCGAAAAGGGTTAAGGCTGTACATACGGGCAAACGACAGTACTGGCAGCCGACCGGTGGTCATGCTGTATCCGAGTGCTACGACAGGGAATCCAACGTTGCCATGGAATTTGACGGGCGGCGATTTGATACTGAAGAACGTGATCGTCAGCGGTTATTTTGAGCCGGTCGATTCAAACTACCGAAACATTCAGGGCAACATAATTCGGACACAAACCGTCGCGGGCGGCAGCATTACAATCGACAGTTGCATCATCAAGTCAGCAAACGGCCAGTTCATCCGCACAGAAGCAGGGACGCATAATGTTGTGGTGACAAATTCTATTTTCGCGGATATGGGCTTCGTTCGAAGGTCCGATCTGGGAGCAGGAAAGTTCATCGACCTGCGAGAGACGGCTTGCGATTCATTGGTCATTGTCAACAACACATTTGTCAATTTCCAGGATCGTATCATTCGGCACTATAATTTGTCCGGTGCCGGTGCCACATCCCCGATAAAATACCTGGCCTTTGAGCATAACACGGTTGTCAACGGTATGTCGTTCCACGGACTCTTATCGCTTGGCAGTCTTGGTTACAAAGCCGTTGTGGCAAACAATCTCTTTCTCGACCCGTTCGTTTTGGGTGAAGATACCACAAATACAGTGCGGGCGCTGGAGTTTGGTCGAACGCTTGAAACATATCCCGGCGGAACAAACAGAATCGTATGGGCTTTCTCGGCTCCAAATGATACGACGCAATGGTACGTGAAGTACAACTACTATGCTATCTCAGACTCAGGCCAAGCGTTCTTGAATGAGGAGAAAGCATACCTTCGTGATTCTGTCAATGTGAAAGGTGTTGAGAAGTTGCTGGGCGTCGGTTCTCCATTGTCTTATCATATTTATGGCAAAGTGGACAGCGCAACCGCGTTTATCAAGCTGCCGAGCTTGACACTGGGGAACATACCGCAGCTTTCGAAGATGTTGAGGTTGTGCCGCTGGTATCTCTATCCGCCCGCCAACAGGACGAAGCTCAATTCCTCGACGCTTTTCAAAGATACCTTGCATCATTATGATCGTCGATCCTATCAGTACTACGATGATACGCTGGATTGCACCTATTCAACGAGCTCGCCTGCCTATACTGGAGCACGTTTAGGATATCCGGCGGGAGATCTCAATTGGTATCCTGCGAAACTCGCTCAGTGGCTGAGTGATCCTCGAGTGACAAATGTCCAGGAACCTGAAGCTCAAAGTGTACCGACAGGGTTCTCGTTGGGGCAGAACTATCCGAACCCCTTCAATCCGTCCACCACTCTGGAATTCTCGATACCGAAGAGCAGCCACGTTGTCCTTGAGGTGTTTAACGTCCTTGGACAATCCGTCGCACGGCTCGTTGACGGAGCAATGTCGGCTGGAACGTACCGGACCGCATTCGATGCATCGAATCTGAGCTCGGGCGTATATCTGTACCGCTTGAAGGCGGGTGAATTCGTCCAGGCGCGAAAGATGGTCGTGATGAAGTAACGATTGGACATTCTCATCTATGTGCGTGGGGCTGGAAGCTGATCCTTCCAGCCCCGGCACAAGCTTCTCCTCGGCCTGGTGCGACGAAGACAAGAATAATGAAATGCCCAGATTGCTCGGTCGAATCGTTGTCGTGCTGGCTGTTTCCCACCTTACGCACGAAAGGCTCTCCTCTCAACAACCTGCATTTCCAGGTGCAGAGGGAGGGGGGAGACTTGCCGTTGGCGGTCGCGGCGGCAAAGTCATCGAAGTCACCAACCTGAACGATTCGGGTCCCGGGAGCTTCCGGGCAGCAGTTGCCGCCAGTGGTGCGCGAACGGTTGTGTTCCGCCTTTCGGGCACTATTACCCTCAATTCCCCCCTCTCCGTTCAGAACGATTCCATTACCATCGCCGGCCAAACGGCACCGGGCGACGGTGTTTGCCTGAGAAAATACCCACTGCTGATTAACGCCAATCATGTGATCGTTCGTTATCTCCGGTTCAGACTGGGTGACGAATCCGGCAATGAGTACGACGCTCTCAGTGGCTACACAAATGACTATGCGGCTTATCCCAACCATACGAACAGGCGCCAGTTAATTGTGGATCATTGCTCGGCAAGCTGGAGTGTAGATGAAACCTTGACATTCTATGGGAACGACAGCGTGACGGTGCAGTGGTGTATCATTAGTGAAAGTTTGTACAACGCCGACCATCCGAACGGAAACCACGGGTATGGCGGAATCTGGGGCGGAAGAAATACTTCATTTCATCACAATCTCCTGGCTCACCACGATAGTCGCACTCCCCGATTCTCCGGCGGATTGCCGACAAGGTCAAATGGAACGGTGCCGAGCGAGAATGTGGATTTCCGGAATAACGTGATCTACAACTGGGGTTCAAATAGCGCGTACGGCGGTGAGACCAGCACGATCAATGTCGTTGCGAACTATTACAGGCCCGGGCCGGCAACAAGGAATACGCGGAACAGGATAGTCGAACCTTATGGGCCCAGCAACGGGGGAGGTGCCCTGCTGGGTCAGTGGTTCGTCGCTGACAACGTTATGGAGGGAAATGCCGGCATTACGAGTGATAACTGGGCCGGTGGCGTACAAGGCCCGTACGCTACTGATCCCACGCTGCGGGCGATGAATCCATTTCCATACGCAACGGTGACGACTCAGACCGCAACCCAGGCTTATGAGAGTGTTCTGAACAATGCAGGAGCGACTTTTCCCAAACGGGATTCCGTCGACTTAAGAATTATTCGGGAGACGCAAACGGGAACAGTGACGTACAGCGGGAAGACATATCCGAGAGAGAAATTCGGGGATTCGACAAGGATCTGTGGAATCATTGACTCCCAAACCGACGTCGGGGGTTGGCCTGTCTTGAACGCCATGGCGGCCCCACTGGATGGCGACCACGATGGGATGCCGGACGACTGGGAGAGTGCGCGTGGGCTGAATCCGAGCAATCCTGACGATAGAAATGTCCTCGCATTAGACGGCCACACCATGCTCGAAGTGTACTTGAACTCTTTGGTGAGCATGCCGACAAGCGTAGCGGACGCCCCTCCCATACCGCGGGAGGAATTCACGCTGCTGCCGAATTATCCAAATCCCTTCAATCCTTCGACCAACATCATATACGAAGTCCCGTCGAACGGAAACGTCTCGATACGGGTCTACGATTCGTACGGAAGGTTGGTGAAGGAATTGTTGAATCGGTTTCACGCTCCTGGACGATACCGCATTCCGTGGGATGGTACCGACGCCCAATCTCTCAAGTCGGCGTCCGGTGCGTACTTTGCTGTCGTTCGGTACCAAACGAAATCAATGGTATTGAAACTCCTTTTGCTGAAATAACGTGAGCACATGTGGCCCCCCATTGCCTTCGTCATGCGCAACCCTCGATAAACTGCGCTTGGGGCCTGTGTGACGGGGGACGACGTGATAGGCCGCTGACACGATGATTCGATCCAGCGTTGAAAGCATGAGTACCTTCATCAGAACAAGGCTGTTGACCCTCCTGCTGGTCGTCTCAGGGGCATGCATTTCGTGGGCACCTCGCGTTGTGCAAGTTGAACCAGGATGGGATGCTCTGCCGAAGATCCTGAAGAGCATTCGCCCTCCAGTCTTTCCTTCAAGAGATTTTAACATTACTCAGTTCGGTGCTGTCGCCAACGGATCATCGGACTGCACGAAGGCGATTGAGGAGGCCATAGAGAAATGCAGCGCGTCGGGTGGCGGAAGAGTCGTGGTGCCGAAGGGCATATTCCTCACCGGGGCGATTCACTTGAAAAGCAACGTGAATCTGTACGTGTCGAAGGATGCAACCATACGTTTCAGCACTGATCCGAAGAAGTATTTGCCTGTCGTGTACACACGGTGGGAGGGAGTGGAATGCATGAACTACTCGCCGCTCATCTATGCGTACGAGCAGGAGAACATTGCTGTCACGGGTGAAGGTGTTCTGGATGGGCAAGGTGCACCCGGGAATTGGTGGTCGTGGAGTGGTAAGCCGCAGTTCGCCTGGAGGAATGGGATGCCGAACCAGAAGAACTCCCGAGATGCACTGATCACGATGGCGGAGAAGGCCACTCCGGTATCGCAACGCGTTTTTGGAGAGGGGTATTACCTCCGTCCCAACTTTGTTCAACCGTACAAATGTAAAAACGTTCTCATCGAAGGGGTGACGTTCAAAAATTCTCCCATGTGGTTCATTCATCCGGTCCTGAGTCAGAACGTCTCCGTTCTTCATGTCACGGTGGAGGGTCTGGGGCCCAACAATGACGGCTGCAATCCGGAATCCTCGAAAGACGTTCTCATAAAGAATTGCTCCTTCAACACAGGAGATGACTGTATCGCCATCAAGTCTGGGCGCAATAACGACGGGCGGCGCATCGGTGTACCGAGCGAGAACATCATCATCCAGGATTGCACGATGAAAGATGGGCACGGCGGCGTCGTGATGGGCAGTGAAATGTCTGGAGGCATCAGAAACGTGTATGCCGAGCGATGCACAATGGATAGCCCCAATCTGGAGAGAGTCCTGCGCATCAAGACGAACTCCGTTCGCGGCGGCTACGTCGAGAACGTCTACATGCGAGAAGTGAACGTAGGGCAGGTTGCCGAAGCCGTGATCAAGGTTGACTTTTTCTATGAGGAGGGGGATGCCGGCGCGTTCGCTCCGGTGTTACGCAACGTCCGGGTCAGCAACCTCACCAGCGGCAAAAGTGCCTATGCCCTCTGGATCAGAGCGTATCAGCACTCGCCTGCCAAAGACATTCTCATCGAGAACTGCGTCTTCAGCAACGTATCGAAGCCAAGCGTCGTTGAAAACGTGATGAACCTACGGTATGTCAACGTCCGGGTCAATGGCGAGAAGGTGTCCCAAGATCAATGAGAGAGAGAAGGCACAGGTGCGAACGATCGAGCATGAATTGGTGTGTAAGCTGAAGTGATGTCAGGAGCCCGCTATGTCTTCAAAAACCTCTCATGGCTCCGCCCGACTTCAGCTCTTGGTTCTCCTCGTTGTTCTGGCGGGATACGCTCTGGCACTCGCACAGCCCCGCAGCAAAATTGTCGGGTCGGTGAAAGATGCCGTCACCGGTGAGGGACTGGTCGGGGTGAACATCGTCATTGGCAACACGACCTTAGGCGCGGCGACGGACCTGAACGGGAGGTATTTCATCATTGGCGTGGCCGTGGGTACCTACGAGGTCAGAGCCTCGATGATCGGATACAGTCCTCAGGTTGTCAGAGATGTCATCGTTTCAGCTGATCGAATCGCCACCGTCGATTTCCTCCTTCGGCCCAGCACGATTGAAATGAAGGAGGTGGTCGTCGAAGCGAGGAAGAACGATCTGCACCGGGAGGTATCGAATACTCAAACGGTCGTGACCGATCAACAGATCATTGATGCAGCAGGGATCCGGGAGATCAATGCGTTCCTGCAGAAGCTGCCCGGCACATCGACCGACAATGATTTCATCGCCATCCGGGGGGGATCGGCCGATCAAACCGGAACGATGGTGAATGGCATGAGCTACAATAATGCCATTGTCGGGAATGCCGAGACGAGCATTCCGCTCAGCGCCATCGATCAGGTCTCGCTGCTCTCCGGTGGGTTCAATGCAGAGTACGGCAACTTCCGGTCGGGATTGATCAATGTTACGACGAAGGCCGGATCGAAGAACGGCTACCACGGCACCTTCATGCTTTCCCGCAACAGCAGCACGATCAAACGATTCGGGTCCTCCTTCTACGATACCAGGAATCCTGTGCTCAGGCCTTTTCTCGATCCGGAAGTCGCTTTCATTGGCACGGCGGAGGCGTGGAAAGACGATCCGTACGCACGACAGCAGCACAACAGTTTCGACGGCTGGAACAATGTTGCGCAATCGTTCAATATCGGCAAAGCCCCCGGGGACCAGGCGACCCCGCTCGATTTCTATCTGCTCGCGGCGTGGCTCCACACAGCGATCCCGGATTACAGCGGTTTGGCGAAGCTCGGGTACACGGTTCCGGAGGAACAACAGCGACTGTTCGCCCAACACGCGATGAAAGAGGGGGGGGTGGATGTCAACTTCGATGGCGGCTTCGGAGGTCCGATCCCGATTGTCAGCGCATCCCTGGGCGATGCGACGTTCTATATCTCCAACAATTCCATGGAGCGGCATTACATCATGCCGGTCACTCGGCCGACGGAGGAACTCCATACGACGTTCGCCACCATCAAATCCAATCCACACCCAACCCTTACCATAACGTTGAATGGGCTCTGGAAGCGCCAGATTGGCGTCAGTCCGATCGTCCCGCCGAACGGAGATTTTCCGAACGCGGCGAACTATGGCGGGTTCACGCCGCTCGACAACATTCGGTACTTCGCTCGCGATCCCGACTATTGGTTTGACCCGCCCCTTCAGCCGCTGTACGACCAAACAACGCTCATGGGTGGGATCACGATCAATCACCTGATCAGCAAGTCGACGTACTGGGAGCTGTCGTTCAGCGCTCTGTCCATCCGCGATGGGTCGCCGACGGGTTTCAACAGGGATTTGACGGCGATTACGCATTTCGGTCCATTTGTCGTGGACGAGATGCCCTATGGGAAATTCCTCTGGGGAACACACAGGGTTACCGGGATCTTCGGCAACGACACGCTTTCGTACCGATACCCGAGCTATGATGCAATTCCGGGTGTGCCCCGTCGGTTCCGAGGGAAGGAAGGAGATCTCTACACAAACGTTCGAACAAAACAGTACCAGGCGAAGGCGAGTATGACCTCGCAGCTCGATGAGCGCCACTTTCTGAAAGCGGGTGTCGAATACAACTCCATCGACATCGACCACAATCTCTGGATGATGTGGAACGATAACGCCTACAATACGTATGAGTTTAACTTCCATCGGAGGCCAAGCCAAACAGGTGTGTATGTCCAAGACCAGATCATGTACGAAGGAATTGTGGCGAACATCGGTCTCCGCATGGATTACTATTACGGCGGAGGGGGCAAGTGGCCATCGGGCGATCCGTTTGCCGTCGGCGCATTTGTGCCGGTCTATGTCGACACGTCACTGTACTCGCTCCTGCGATCGGGTCGATCGCTGATCTGGGAACTCTGGGAAGATTACGACAGACAGCACCCGGGATTCCTGAAGCCTATCCCCAACTACTTGACGTTCAGTCCACGACTCGGAGTCTCGTTCCCGGTGACGGAGCGGTCGAAGTTCTATTTCAATTACGGACACTTCCGCTCCAATCCGCCGTACTATTCGATGTATATGTATCGCTACCGTTATACGAAAAACGGGCTTTACGACATGTCGAATCCGAATTTGGAGCCTCCTCGAACGATTTCGTACGAGTTGGGCGTGGCATACAATTTCTACCAAAACTACATCGTGACAGTCTCCGGGTATTCAAAGGATGTCACGGGTCAACAGGGAGACGTCACCTACCAGAGTGCCGACGGCACCCTCACCTACGACACGTGGGCCAACAACAATTATGAGGATGTCCGCGGTCTCGAAATCAACCTGACAAAAAACGACAACTCATGGTTGACGGGATGGGTGAACTTCAATTACATGCTCAGGAAATCGGGATTGACAGGAAGGTCGCTCATTACCGATCTCACGATCAATGATGACCGGGAAGGTCTGTACGCCGCACAGGAGACCCGCACGCTTCCCATTCCAATGGTCAACGCGAACATAACGTTTCGTGCACCCCAGGTATCTGATGCAAGTCTCCTCTCCGAGCTCCTGCTCAGTAACTGGGTCGTCACGGTTTTCGGTGAGTGGAGGGCCGGAGATTACTTCTCGTGGAATCCTTTGGGCAAGCCGCACCTCAACAACAATTTGCAGTGGCCCGACTATTCCATGGTTGATCTGAAGGTCACCAAGGGCTTCAAGGTCTTTGGTGTCACAACAACCCTCTTCCTCGATATCAACAATGTCTTCAACTTCAAAGTGAACTTGTTGAACAGGGGGTGGGCGTTCGATCGGCGGACGCCTGATCGAGATAAGTACCTGGCGTCGCTTCAACTGCCGATGTACGACTCGCCTGAGTTCGATCAATTGCGAGCCGCGAACCCCGGGTCGTATCTCCCCGGGAGCGATCAACCCGGCGATGTACGATCGAGCGAGAAAGATTACATCAACGACCCCAACTATTCATTCTGGGCTTACGGGAAGCCGAGGGACATCTGGTTCGGAGTGAGAGTTGATTTCTGACGCGAGAGATCCCGTGACAGCATTTGTTGATGCTGTTGGAGCAATTCATGAATAAGGAGATCAACCGGACAATCGGAATTCGCCCGTGCGTTCGTGTGCTTATCGTGGGCCTGCTGTATTGTGCACCGCTGCTCCCTCTCGTGCGCGCGCAAACGCCCGAATCGGATGTTGCGACAACGAAACTGGGTCGGTTATGGAGCGGCATCCTCGCGAATGGCGATCGAGCGACGTTTGATTTCCGCGCCGGTTTCTTTCCAAGCGATTTCGATGTCGTTTCCTTTCGGGGCCAGGAGAACGATAGCTACACCGGGTCAGGTATTCTCTTGGCAACGTCGTGGTGGAGAGGACCGCTGGATACGGTCTACCATGCTGTTGTTCTTGGGCCACGGAATGAATACCAACCTAATGGCCAGGTCACTGTCCCGTTGACCAACTTCATCCGTTATCGGTATCCAACTCAATCGGTGGACGGGAAACCCGTCACACTCCAGGATTTTGGCACGTACGATCCTTCGAAGTTCACGGAAGGAACATATGATCAAATCGCTGAAGTGACCAACAGGAGCATCT
>CAZTKU010000003.1:0-49753 GCA_964614245.1 uncultured Ignavibacteriaceae bacterium | reverse complement strand
AGTCCACATCGTTCTTGTTCTTGACGCCCGTCGGCAAACAAAGCCGGCGGTTGCATTTTTACACGTTCGGACTGCGGAGGAATTTTCCTTACCTTAGGACACAAAGGAGGACGATTCACCATTTTTCCATCATTCCATATTCCCTGACTACCCGTGCGCCTCGCAATCATCTCCGACATCCACGGTAATCTCGAAGCCCTCACCACGACGCTCGACCTCATCAACACTCGCTCGGTAGATGAGGTTGTCTGCCTTGGGGATGTCGTCGGCTATGGCGCCAATCCCAATGAATGTCTCGCTATGGTCCGCGACCGCTGCGCCGTGATTCTCCTCGGTAACCATGACGCGGCGGCCGTCGATCTCTCTGTCGCCAACCAATTTACCATGAATGCCCGCCTCTCGGCGATCTGGACCCACGGGGTTTTGCTTGATGAGAACAAGGAATTTCTGAGGAACCTGCCATTCACCAAAGCGCGAGACGACATCTTTCTCACCCATGCCTCTCCATACGATCCAGAGGAGTGGAACTACATCATCACGGACTTTGACGCGAGAGACGCTTTTCAGTCATTCGTCCAGCGTATCTGCTTCGTCGGGCACTCTCATATCCCGATCATCTTTTCCGAGACCGGCAACGCTGCGGCGGTATCGAACCGCGACCGCTTCGTCGTTAACGTCGGAAGTGTGGGCCAGCCCCGCGACGGAAACCCCAAACTGAGCTTCGGTATCTTCGATACGGAGGACTGGACGTATGAAAACATCCGTGCAAAGTACGATGCGGTGACAGCAGCAGAAAAAATCAGAAAGGCCGGTCTGCCTCGGGCACTGGCTGACCGCTTGATGGTTGGTATCTAGGAACGATTTTCCTCCGGGTGGGCCTCGATCGGGGAGTTTCACCTTGCGGTGAGCAAAGCGAAGAGCTTCTCCTTCTTCATCGTCGACACTGCTGCGCAGAGCGTCTCGCCCACCCTCCAGACAACGACATTGCACTCCGGATGGTCGGGGTCAGTGTACCACCCGGACTGTGCAAGCGCCGTTCTCGCAGCGGGTGGAAGCGAAAGTTTCGAGCCATTCTTCACGTCATCATTGCATGCCTGGCACACGTACATCCAGTCGTCGCCGATCTTGTAGACGACGTGAGCCAGGTTGACCCCACCGTACTCAGACGCTGCCGCACCGTACCATTCACAGTTTGGAAGCCTCACAACATTTACCGCAAACGTGACGTTGCTTTTCCTAAAGTAGCCCATAATACTCTCCGGAGAGCACGAAACGAGTGCGGGCTTCAACTGGCCCGATTGGACAAGCGCGAGGTTTTTGAATGACTGGTTAATGATGTCGTTCGACGCGGTGTGAGCCGTCAAGTCGCTGGATGAGTGCCGGGGAATGCTCAGAAAGAGAACAAACGCAGCCACGGCCAGACCCCCAGCGAGGGCGGGAACGAGTGCTTTTCGGGCTAAGAGCCGCTCAAGCCATCCCTCGGGCAAAATGGGCGATTTCTCATACTGCTCCCGGACCGAACGGAGAACAAAGTCTTGAAGAGAAGGAGGGGAGTTGATGTACTTGACGGTGCGCCGAACAACGTTTTTGCAGAGCTTCTCCAGTTCGTAATCCGTGCGACACTTGCAGCAGATCTCAAGGTGAGCAAGGAATTCCAGCTCGATCTGCTTCGGGAGAAACCTATCTATTGCATCGCCTGCATGCTCTTGTACAGCACTACAATTCACAGAACCACCTCAAGAGTGTAACAAAGTGCCCCGGGCTGCTTCTCAATCTGTTTTGATCATTCCCCGTCTCTTCGCATACTCGTACAACCTCGCCTGGAGCAATTTTCTTCCCCGATGGAGCCGTGAACGAACCGTACCGATCGGACACTCAACGAATTCGGCAATCTCCTCGTAGGTCAATCCTTCGATATCACTAAGGATCACGACGGTGCGAAAGTCATCGGGGAGACTTTCGAGCGCTTTGCTCACCTCGTCGCCAAGGAGGCTGCCGAAGAGCTTTTCCTGAAGATCATTGGGGTCTGTTGACTCAGCGCGAATCAGGTTGTAAAAATTCTCAATCTCTTCGTAGTCAACCTTGTCTGGCTCCTTCGTCTCCTTCCGGTACCGGTTGATGTACGAATTCTTCATGATCCGAAACAGCCACGCGCGGATATTTGTTCCTTTCTCGTACTTCTCCCAGAAGCGGTAGGCTTTGAGGTACGTCTCCTGAAGGAGGTCGCGCGCGTCGTCTTGGTTTCCCGTCGTGCGAAGAGCGAAGTTGTACAGCACATCCATATGAGGCAGGGCTTCAGCCTCGAATTCAGATTGCTTCTTCTTCGCGCTGCGAGAAACAACTGCCAAGAGTGGTGGAATCATGGGTCGCCTGTTGCATCCCGTTCACCCGCAACGAACTCCCCCCGTCACGATCGACAAGAGATAAGGCAACCTGCACCCTCAACACGAAACCGCTGCTTCGAGTTCCATCTGTGAGCAGAACCGGCAGGCAACCTTCCCGATAAGGTAGGATGAAGTGGGCTGTGGGAAAATTGTTTAGCTCAAGGTACGAATATCGCTCAAGGATAGCAAGGTTACTGAAATTACGAGAATTGTTCCTATTTGTTGTTCGACAAGGAACGAATTTGGTCGATGGACAATCGCTGATCAATCTGTGTAATGACACCGCCAACAGAATTCCCGCGGAGGTCAACCTCCTCAAACGACGCATATGTGCTCAGATCGCCGATGTCCATCACTTTCCCTACGAGGGTGAGTGACCCTATTGATGAGTCGAGTTCCTCATCGATGTTGATTCCAATATCCACGGTGATGGATGGCATGCGATCATTGACCTGCAAGAGCGCATTGCGCAGAATAAGGTCGAAGAAATACATCGTGTTGAACGGGAGTTGTTCATACGCTTGAAGATCCGCATGCTGGTACTGTTCGCCTCCGATGGCGTAAAGCGTTGTCAACAGGCCGACAAAGTTGAGTTTCCGGATGAACATCTTGTTGGGATCGCCGGGCCATCCACCGGATTCGACGAGCACGGTGCTCGTCCCCCACTTCTGGATGTTATCTCCGAACGCGCGAGGCTCGAACGTGTCGTCATACTTCGAGACGTTTCCGGGGATGAATTGCTTCATCACGGTCGCGAACGTGGCGGCAACTTGCTTCGCTGGCCGGCGCACGTCGTTATCCGATCGCGATTCATCATACGCTGGGGCGAGAAGGGCAATCGTGCTCACTTTTTTCGTGTTCCCAACGCTTGTCCGCGGGTCCTGGTCATGCAAATTGAAGCCGAAGTGCGGCCGATAACGTTCCCAGGCTCCCCGCAATACCCGGGCCTCTGGAGTTCCGAGAAAGAGCGCGTCCCGGTTCATATCAATCAGCTGGGCGGTCCGTCGCTGAAATCGCTCTGCTCCGTCAGGGTTTAACATCGGAATGATGAGGAGCGTCAGTTGCTCCGTGATCATCTTTACCACAGGATGGTTTGGTGACGATCCAAAGAAGTTCATCATATCCACAATGGCCATCGTTGCCGTGGCCTCATCACCATGCATCTGGGACCAGAGCATGACGCTCGTCTTGCCGCGTCCGACCTTCAGCAGCCAAATGTCACGCCCCTCCGCAGATTTACCGGCTGGCACCGTCTCGAACACTCGTTGCTCCTGCGGCAGCTTCAACCACCGCAGCATGTCTCCCTGTGTGAACCTGCGCGAGGTAATTTCTGCCACTTGATACTTTGAATAAGAGTCATAGAGCTCGCGCGCAATATTTGCCTGCTCTTGCGCAAAGCTGGATGAGGTTGTGATCGCCATGAGAATGATCCATAAGACAGTAAGCATGGGTGGAAGCATATTGGGCACTTTCCGATTCATTCCGTGCGCCTGTGAAGAACTGTGGTGCTCTTGATGCGAACACGCATGAAGATAAATCGAAATTGCCAAAAGCGCACCTCCCCGTACAAGAAGAAAGGTCGGAGAGTGATTCCGACCTTTCCCCAAGCCTCACAATGTCAATGACACCTCAGAACGGTCTTGCAAAGCGGAAGATAAACCGCGCCGGCTCTCTTTGGTCGGTCCGCCAGACGTAGGCTAACCGGAACGATCCACTGCGCGATGCCACCCCCACACCCACATCGTGCCTGAACTCGGAGAACCTGATACCGCTGAAGCCTTTATTCCACGAGGTACCGGACACCTCGCTGCGCAAAACCGCAGCATCGCCCAGCACCAGGAAGTTGATGCCGCTCATCAGCCAGCTTGGCCAAAACTCCAATTCGCCAAGGAAATCCCCGTTGACGATGTATTCAGCATTCACGAGGATCATCCGGTTGCCTGCCTGAGACTTGAAGGGAAATCCGTGCAGCGTGCTCAGGCCGCCTATCTCGAAGATCTTTTGCACCGGAAGTGAGCCTTCCGAGGTTCCCGCGCGCAGGCGGACATTGAGGTTGTCGTACCGACCAAGCGGCTGATACCTGCGAACGTCAAGGACGTATTGATTGAAGCCAAACTCGCCGCCGAAATTTTTATCAGCAAATTCCGCTGTTGCAAAGATGCTCCACCCCTCCGGGCCGTACATGGTCTTCGTTACCGTGCTTAACCCGGCTGATGTCAGGATGCTTCGCATCTGTCCCTCGTCGATTGATGGGTTCAGGCGAAATGTCTTATCCCCTCCAAAGATCGACCACTCGGTGCGGTTTTCCATCGACTTATAGTCATCGATCAAGTACTCAACACGCACTTGACCCGTAACGTAGTCCTGCTGAAGTGCATACCCCGCGTTAAAGCCCATCCCTATGCGACGGTAGTAGTCACGAAAGTCCTCATGGATGAGAATCGCTGCTGCCGTGTTCTCATGAACACCGATGATCCAATTGTCCTTGCTGTCTGTGAGCTTATGGCCTTCGAGGCCAATCTCAATGAGTTGACCATCATTGAACGCAAACTGACGACTCAGTCCGAGATTGCCTCTCCACTCTCGCGCCTTGAACCCATAGCCGAAGGAACCGAATATGCTGTAGCTTTTTCTGCCATCCCAGTAGTATCGTTTGTCGGAGCCCGTGCCAAGGAACAAACCCTCAACCCTGTTGTAGCGAAAGATGAAGTTGTCGAGATTCGTTGTCTCGCTGATCCAGTTTGCATTGAGTCGTGTTGATGATCGGGTGAACTTCTTCTCGTTCTCGCGGTACGAATTCGCCGCTGAACTCGTCTTGTCGATGTACCCATCGATGCGTGCCACCTCATCTTTGAAGACGTCGCCGTTAATGACTTTTGCGTTGCCGGTAATGTATCCATTGTCTTTTACGTACAGATTGCCACCCACGACGAGAACGTCGCCGACGACCTTCCCGTACACCGTCAGGTCGCCTGCCTTGACAACCACGTTGGCATTGAGCGTGTCCTCCTCCTCAATGACGGCGTCCCCTTCATAGGTAAGGTTGTTATCTTCCCGTATGGGCGCGGCGCGCCGATCTTTCTTCGCTCGCTTCGGCAGGAGGGTGTCGCCCGCAAATACATCGTCGTCGTACTCATAGCGCGAGAACCCCTTGCTGATCTTGCCAATCACGTCCTCAACGATCGCTTCGATGCGCTCCCCGAGGTCCTCATGACTGCTCCGGGTTGAGCTAACCCGCTTCTTCGACTGCGCATCAGCCTCCGCCGTGTACAAGAGTACGCATGATGCCAGGATGAGAGCCTTAACGATTGTTTTCATAACCTCACCTATAGAATAGTCCTGTCTCCTGGAAACTACGCTGGCTTTGCTTGAAAAGTTTCAGCTCGAGCGATACCGATACTTGTTTCCGAAGACAAGGCCCACACAAACATGGTGAAATTTCTAAACATTGGGAATTTTCTTATATTGACCAGCACACACTACACACGGTTTTGTTGGAGCGCGTATGCGTTTGGCCATCAATATTGATCATGTCGCTACTCTTCGGAATGCCCGGGGAGGAAAGGAGCCCGATCCCGTTGAGGCCTCGAGGGTATGTGAGGCCGCCGGGGCTCTCGGGATTGTTTGCCATTTGCGCGAGGATCGTCGGCACATTCGCGATCAGGACGTCAGAACCTTGCGCAAGACCCTCAAGACGAGGCTCGATCTCGAAATGGCGGCAACAGATGAAATCATCGCGATCGCAATCGACGTTCTTCCCGATTTTGTGACCCTCGTCCCCGAACACCGACAAGAGCTCACGACAGAGGACGGACTCGATGTCAGGGCAAACAAGCGGCGGTTGGAGGATGTCGTTCGGATGTTCCATCAACACAACATTGCTGTCAGCCTTTTTGTGAATCCCTTCGATGCGCAGATTGAAGCCTCGAAGGAAATTGGAGCCGACATGATCGAAATCCACACGGGAGAATATGCCGAAGCGCATACCAAGCGGGAGCAGCAAGAACAATTGAGGCGCATCCGGCGAGCAGCGAAACTGGCAAAATCCCTGGGCCTGGGTGTGAACGCCGGCCACGGATTGAACTATGCCAACGTCACGCCGATTGCTTCAATCAGGGAAATCGATGAGCTGAGCATCGGCCACGCCATCATAACTCGTGCACTCATGGTCGGTCTTGATCGCGCGGTCCGCGACATGCTGCGTCTGGTGCGGAAACCCCGTTGAATTCCATCTCAGCCTTGAACGAACTTCAGGAGGATGTATGAAGCTCTGCGCGCTTGTCCTCATCGTATTGTTCCTTCCTGCCATCCTTATTGGACAGGAAACGTATCCGTCGTATCACTCTCAGAACAGTTTCCTTCTCACATCGCCCGGCGCGATGAAATTCGGCCTGTATGGGTACGACAACCCCGCGCTCCCTTCCCTTCTCCACGAGCCCGATTTTTCTTTCCTGTGGTCTGATGAACTCGGCAGGTGGAGTGATTTCAACCGATGGGGGTTGTTTGCCGCCGCCCCAAACGTTGGATTCGGTATGATCCATCAGAAGGTCGGTTCGCTCAGCGTTACCGACTATCGGCTCTCTCTGGCGGCTGGCAATCGAACGGTCAGCTACGGCCTTGGCTATGGATGGTCCAGCGGTCATACGAAGACGTTCAATCGTTCAAATCTTGTGATGGTTGGAACTCTCTTTCGTCCAAATCCCTATCTCTCGCTCGGTCTTGTCGGCACGTTGAGCACCCAAAGCCGCAGTAACAACGAGGGCGTCATCGATCTTGCAGCGCGACCATTTGGCAACGAGTCTGTTACTATCTTCGGCGACTACGCCCTGCAGACCAAACAGACCTTCGCCGACGGGCGTTGGAGCGCGGGCGCGGCTGTGGAAGCAATGCCCGGCGTGCGGATTACCGGCCGCTTCTTTGACACGAAAGGCTTTACTGTCGGCATCCAACTCAGCCTCGGCCGCTTGGGGCTCACGACGCAGGCACACTACGAAGAGGACGGGAAGCACAGCTACAATACGTATGGCATCCGCATTGGTGCGTTCGATCGGACGATGCTGAAAGGACGAAGGAACAGCTACGTCAACATCACGATGTCCGGGCCGGTGAAGTATCAGCGATTCCGGTTCCTCGACAACGTGCACACGCTGTTGGATCTCCTAGCGGCGATTGGGGCAGCCAAAGAGGATCCAAGCGTTGCAGGAATTGCCATCAACACCTCGGGTCTGGCGGCTGACGGAGAGATGCTCTGGGAAGTCCGGGAGAAGCTGAAGGATTTCAAATCGAGCGGCAAGCGCGTGATCATCTTCATCGACAAAGCCGGGATGAACCAGTACCATTTCGCCTCGGTCGCTGACCGGATCGTGATGGATACGCAGGGCTTGATCCAGATTGGCGGATATGTGGCCGGCCGAACATTCCTGAAGGGCATGCTCGAGAAGATCGGCATTGGGTATGACGAGTGGCGATTCTTCAAGTATAAATCGGCGTATGAAAACCTTTCTCGCGACAAGATGTCCGATGCCGACCGCGAGCAACGCCAGAGGCTCCTGGACAACACCTACAGGCTTGTCAAATCTGATATCTGCGATAGCCGTCGTCTTACACCCGAGCAGTTCGACAACATGGTGAACAACGAGGTTGCCTATCTCGCACAGGATGCTCTTGCTAAGGGTCTTGTGGATACACTTGGGCGGTGGGAAACCGTCAAGGAAGTTATCAAGAATCTTGAGGGAACCGAGAAGAGGTATGCCGGCACCGGTTCACTCGAGGCTTTCATTCAGCCCACCGACAACCGCTGGAGCGAGCCGCCAAAGATTGCCATTGTCTACGCGTTAGGAGCATGTGCTATGGATGAGGGCATCACGGCCCGCAAGCTCGTTTACGATGTTCAGGCCGTCGTGGAGGATCGGAGCGTCAAAGCCATTGTCCTGCGAGTCGACTCTCCCGGCGGCGACCCGATGGCATCAGACTACATCGCCGAAGCCCTCAAGAAAGCAAAAGGAAAGAAGCCGGTTATCGTCTCCCAGGGAGCGGTTGCTGCCTCGGGCGGCTATTGGCTTTCGATGTACGGGGATACCATCGTTGCCGCACCGAACACCGTTACAGGCTCAATTGGCGTCATTGGAGGATGGGCTTACAACAAGGGAATCAAAGAGAAGCTGGGAATGTCCACGGATCTTGTGAAGGTCGGCGACCACGCTGACCTTGGGTTTGGATTTACCCTGCCCTTCATCGGGCTCGGCCTGCCCGATCGTGCTATGACTGATGTAGAACGAACTCGCATGGAGTATGCCATCAAGACTATGTATAGAGAATTTGTTGGGAAGGTTGCTTCCGGGCGCAAGCGGGACAGCGATGCCGTTGATGCAATTGCTCAGGGCCGAGTGTGGTCCGGCTACGATGGATTGCAGAATGGATTAGTGGACATCCTCGGCGGCCTGGAGACGGCGATCACCGTTGCGAAAGAGAAAGCGGGCATTCGGAAAGATGAAGAAGTTACCATCCTCGAGCTGCCAAAGAAAGGACTGATCGATTTCAGCCAGTTCATGCCAAAGCTGATCGGGGTGGAGGTGAAGCAAAAAGACCCAATTCTTGAACATTTGAGATTTCTCCTTCAGCACAACGGCCAACCGATGCCGATCCTGCCGATCGAAGATATTGATTTCACTCGAATGTACTAATAAGGAGTGCAAGACCATGATGAGACCAAGAGTCTTCGCCGCCCTTCTTTCCTTCCTCCCGCTGATCGTGTGGTCGCAAGAGGGATTCTCGCCCTTCACGAAAGATTTCCCTCCCGAGGAGTTTACAGCGCGTCGCTCGAAGGTCTATGATGCCATTGGAACGGCCGCCATCGCGCTCATTCAGGGGGCACCGAGCCCGGCAGGCTACGTTCGGTTCCGGCAGACGAATGAGTTTTACTACCTTTCTGGGATTGAGGTTCCTCACGCGTATCTCCTGCTTGATGCGACCCAGCGACGCACATCGCTCTATCTTCCTCATCGCAACGAGGGGCGCGAACGAAGTGAGGGCAAATCGCTCGCCGCGGAAGATGAGGCGCT
The DNA here is from genome assembly GCA_964614245.1 of uncultured Ignavibacteriaceae bacterium. Classification (GTDB taxonomy): domain Bacteria; phylum Bacteroidota; class Ignavibacteria; order UBA10030; family UBA10030; genus VGWB01. The sequence continues at coordinate 40,308 of CAZTKU010000003.1, read as the reverse complement.
GGTAAAACAGCTTTCGGGTGTTGATGCGGTGTTTGGTCTTGATCTTCTCTCCGAACATCTCGCCCGTTATGCTCGAACCAGTGCGACAGGAGCTGTTTTCACGCCATTCAGCCCTTCCGAAGGAGCAGCAACAAGCCGTGACCTTGCTGTGCGCGCTGTTGGGGATGCAGCTGCCGACCCCTTTGACGGTCGTGCCTCCCGGGAAGGCCACTTCATCCAGCTCCTTCGATCTCGTTTTCCCCAGTTTGAGATACGTGACCTCACTTCAACGCTGGACAACCTGCGATTGATCAAGAGCCCGCGCGAGATCGCTACAATCAAGAGAGCTACCGTCCTTTCCGGGTTAGCCTTGATGGAGGCGATGCGTTCAACAACACCGGGCATCATGGAGTACGAGCTTGATGCCGTAGCAAAGTATGTCTACTTCCGGAACGGGGCGCAGGGTGAAGCGTACTACTCTCTCGTCGCCAGCGGTCCAAATGCGATGATCGCACACTACAATGCCGGCAAGCGACTGATGCAGGATGGTGATCTTGTCTTGATGGATTTTGGACCCGACGTGGGCTACTACATGAGCGACCTCACAAGGACGTGGCCGGTCAATGGGAAGTTCAGCCCGGCGCAGCGCGAATTGTTCAGATTCTACATCGACTGCTATCGTGCCGTTCTCATGGCCATACGTCCAGGTGTCACAGCGCAGATCATTCTGCAGGAAGCTGTGAGCAAGATGGATAAGGTGATCGTTTCTTCGAGATTTTCCAAGCCGATATACGAAAAGGCAGCAGGAGGATTCGTCGAGAATTATCGCCGATCGGCAAGCAACCCGCGAGCCACCCTTGGTCACTGGGTGGGGATGGCCACACACGATGTGGGAATCGACACGGGCCCTCTCCGTCCCGGTATGGTGTTTACCATCGAACCTGCTCTTCGCGTTCCCGAAGAGCGACTGAATATCCGCTTCGAGGATCTCATCGTCATCACCGACAAGGGTGCAGAGATTGTTTCCAATTTCGTCCCGATGGAGCTTGATGCAATCGAGAAGCTGATGCGTGAGGAAGGAATGCTGCAGCGTTATCCGCCGTCGGAAATAGTAAAGTGATGCTCCTGAGGCGATTCCGCTCAACTGGACATCAGGGTCGAATCGCCTCAAAGAATAATCTCCCTCGTTTTTCTCTCTCTCTGTCGCTCCGGTTCAAAGCGTTCAATTTTTCCCACCTCAAAGACCTCTCAAGAAGAGTCGCGCCGTAGTTGATTGTTCAGGTTGGCACAAAGCTCGTTCATGGCGCTTGGGCTGCGTCTCGGAGAGAGTAGCTCGTTCCCTGCTTGATCTGAGACCTCAACTGACGGAGAATGCTCAAAGTGAAGATTCTACAAAATGACACTTTTCACAGCAACCCGGAGGATGATACTGCCGAGCTAAACCTTTCGTTGCCCCCATCGGCGTGTGTAGCTGATCGAGACACTGTCTCGGTTTGATTCCGTCCTACAAAGAGTCTGAACTGAGTCGTTTCTGAGAAAGCCAGAATTTCCTCCAGAGTTCGTCAAACTTGTCGCTGGTACGCCCTTTGAGGTTATCAACAAGGAATCTTCTGCACTTCTTTAACATCTCGTTGAAGAGAAATCAACGAAGCGGAGAAAGGACTAGCAATGAACACTGGCCAGACACTGCTCACGATCGTCGCCATTGTGTTGCTGGGATCGAACGTCGTCAGCATCAACCGGACGTTCAGCCAGCACGGCGTGATCCTTCAACAAACCGAGATCGGTATCTTCGGCATCTCACTCGGTATGTCCATCATTGAAGAGTCGCAGGGTAAGGCGTATGACAAGAATACCCTTGACAGCCTCGCCTTGAGCACGAATGAGTTGAGTTCGACGCTCGGCAAGGAGGCGGGTGAGACAACGCGTGATACCTTTGACGACTTCGACGACTATAATGGCTGGACGGATACTGTTCACATCCAGGGTGTCGACGCTTTCAAGAGATGGGGCACGGTTGCGTATACTGACACATCTGATCCCAACGGCACAGCCAGCGGTCGCACATGGAACAAGAAGCTCACGGTGTTTGTCAAAGCGGATAACGCTCAGGACACGGTGAAGATGTCTTACATTTTCAGCTACTGGTCATTCCGGTGAGGTGAACCATGGGTGCTAGTACTATCTTCGATATCGTCAGCGCCACCGTTGTTGGCTCTGTGCTTCTGCTGATGGCGTTGCGCCTGAATGCTCAGGCCATTGAAACCAACGCCGTCTACCAGAACAATCTCAACCTCCAGCAAAGCATTGTGGCATTAGTCGATGTTGTCGAATCCGACTTCCGCAAGATCGGCTACTGCAAGGATTACAAAAAGATCCAACCACCCAACACGGCGATTGTCAGTGCCGATTCCCACGCCATCAAGTTCTTGACCGATATCCCAAGCAGTCCCGGTGATATCGGTGATGGTGTTGTGGATACGATTTATTACTCTCTGGGAGACACCTCTGAGTTGTCCAGCACTCCGAATCCGCACGACCGGTATCTGTATCGCATCGTCAACGGCAATGCGGCAAAGGGATGGAACCTTGGGGTAACACAGTTCAGCCTTCGTTATTACGATGCCCTGGGAGACACCATTCCGTTTCCGGTCCCTGATCCCAGGTTGATCTATACGATGGAGATCAACATTTCACTGGAGAGCCCGGCGCCGTTGATGAAGGTGGAGTATACATCAGAGGCAGCGGACTCGGCAGATTTCAAGGTGTATTGGCGGCAGATTCGCCTGGCGTCACGAAACTTACGAAACCGATAAGGGGGAGGAACTTGTCATGGGAAAAGCGGCGTTACTCATGGTTATGGGCTTCAGCACTGCGTTGCTGATGATAGGCTCGAACATCTCCAAGGTTTCCAGCTCAGCGATGGACAATTACCTTGGCTACTATAAGGGAAGTGAGGCACACAGTATTGCTGCAGCTGGAACGAATATGGCTGCTCGAGCACTGTGGGAAAACTTTGCCTGGAGGGGTGGATTCGCAAACAAAGCCTTCATGGGCGGCACGTTCAATGCACGAGTGTCGGATGCCGACGTCAATCAGATCAAGGTTGTCACAACGGCCAGTTTTATGGGTCATCTCTCCACGGTCGCCGTCCTCCTCCAACCGAGCAGCTTCTCACGATTCGGTTATTACAGTAACATTGAGGGGGAAATCTGGTGGATCACGGGCGATACGGTATGGGGGCCCATGCACACACAGGACAACCTGCGCGTGGCGGGCAAACCTGTCTTCGAGCAACGGACCACATCATTGAAAACCATTATTTACAAGACCGGCCCCTCGGTCGACAAACCACAATTCCTGGGCGGATACGAGAGCGGTGTCAGCGTCAGCCTCCCAGCAAACCTCGATCCCCTTCTGACAGCTGCCAACAATGGAGGAAAACTCTTCACCGGTCCGGATTCTGTCTACATAGAATTCAAGAGCAACGGAAATGTGAAGTGGAAACAGGGTGTCAGTTCCTCCTGGAGCGAAGAGCCCCTCTCGACGTTCGCCCCGAACGGTGTTATCTATGCCAACGGGACAAACGTTCACACCTGGGGCACTGTCAACGGCAGGGTCACTCTTGGTGCGGGTGGGACCACGGGCTCCAACACCAGAGGGAACATCTTTCTTGATGACGACCTGGTGTATGAACAAAATCCTCTCCTGGGTCCATCTGATGACATTTGTGGTCTCGTAGCAGAGAACAACATCCTGATAGCCAACAACACCGCGAACAATGCAAATGATTTCAATCTCCACGCTTCGACCTTCTCCCGCTCTGGTGGTTTTACTGCAGAGAAATACGGCTCGCGCAATGTAGAGGGAAGGATAAAGCTGCTGGGAGGGATCCAGCAAAACAAGAGAGGCGCTGTGGGTACGTTTTCTGGCAGCCCACCAGTCCTGCAGAACGGGTTTCTCAAGAACTATCTGTATGATGACCGACTCATGTTTGACGCACCGCCGTTCTTCCCCACAACGGGTAACTATGAGATCGTTTCATGGTTCGAGTAATAAAGGAGGGACGTCTATCCTAGATCCAAAGAAGGGTTTCTCCACCCGTTGAATAAAATCTCGTGCCCGCTTCAGCGGAAGCATCACCCGAAGCGGGCACACTGCTTTAAGTCCGCCAAAACTCCTTCACTCTGACCTGATGCCCTTTTCCTCCGGGCTTTAACCACCCTTGCTGTTTGCATTGACCACCAGGTTTTGCCCAGAGCCCCCGAAGCGCAAACATTCACAATTCCCACCTGCTACAGAAAGCTGTGTTTTTCGGGGTCATTTGCAGCCTCTTGGCTTTATTGCCTTATCCACGGAGACCGGCCTGCGGTCAAGCTCGTCAACTTGCAGGGCTCCGGTGATGGGGATCATTTGACCTTATTCTCAAAATCGGTTATAATAGGTGGAGATGTTGGATTGAGTCGCCAGACCTTGTTATCACACCTAAGAATTTCGTACCGCACAGCAGTCACTTCGGTCTGACTTGCAGGAAGGTGCATTGCTATGAATACGGGTCAAACGCTTCTGACCATCATTGCCATTGTGTTGCTGGGATCGAACGTCGTCAGCATCAACCGGACGTTCAGCCAGCACGGCGTGATCCTTCAACAAACCGAGATCGGTATCTTCGGCATCTCACTCGGTATGTCCATCATTGAAGAGTCGCAGGGTAAGGCGTATGACAAGAATACCCTTGACAGCCTCGCCTTGAGCACGAATGAGTTGAGTTCGACGCTCGGCAAGGAGGCGGGTGAGACAACGCGTGATACCTTTGACGACTTCGACGACTATAATGGCTGGACGGATACTGTTCACATCCAGGGTGTCGACGCTTTCAAGAGATGGGGCACGGTTGCGTATACTGACACATCTGATCCCAACGGCACAGCCAGCGGTCGCACATGGAACAAGAAGCTCACGGTGTTTGTCAAAGCGGATAACGCTCAGGACACGGTGAAGATGTCTTACATTTTCAGCTACTGGTCATTCCGGTGAGGTGAACCATGGGTGCTAGTACTATCTTCGATATCGTCAGCGCCACCGTTGTTGGCTCTGTGCTTCTGCTGATGGCGTTGCGCCTGAATGCTCAGGCCATTGAAACCAACGCCGTCTACCAGAACAATCTCAACCTCCAGCAAAGCATTGTGGCATTAGTCGATGTTGTCGAATCCGACTTCCGCAAGATCGGCTACTGCAAGGATTACAAAAAGATCCAACCACCCAACACGGCGATTGTCAGTGCCGATTCCCACGCCATCAAGTTCTTGACCGATATCCCAAGCAGTCCCGGTGATATCGGTGATGGTGTTGTGGATACGATTTATTACTCTCTGGGAGACACCTCTGAGTTGTCCAGCACTCCGAATCCGCACGACCGGTATCTGTATCGCATCGTCAACGGCAATGCGGCAAAGGGATGGAACCTTGGGGTAACACAGTTCAGCCTTCGTTATTACGATGCCCTGGGAGACACCATTCCGTTTCCGGTCCCTGATCCCAGGTTGATCTATACGATGGAGATCAACATTTCACTGGAGAGCCCGGCGCCGTTGATGAAGGTGGAGTATACATCAGAGGCAGCGGACTCGGCAGATTTCAAGGTGTATTGGCGGCAGATTCGCCTGGCGTCACGAAACTTACGAAACCGATAAGGGGGAGGAACTTGTCATGGGAAAAGCGGCGTTACTCATGGTTATGGGCTTCAGCACTGCGTTGCTGATGATAGGCTCGAACATCTCCAAGGTTTCCAGCTCAGCGATGGACAATTACCTTGGCTACTATAAGGGAAGTGAGGCACACAGTATTGCTGCAGCTGGAACGAATATGGCTGCTCGAGCACTGTGGGAAAACTTTGCCTGGAGGGGTGGATTCGCAAACAAAGCCTTCATGGGCGGCACGTTCAATGCACGAGTGTCGGATGCCGACGTCAATCAGATCAAGGTTGTCACAACGGCCAGTTTTATGGGTCATCTCTCCACGGTCGCCGTCCTCCTCCAACCGAGCAGCTTCTCACGATTCGGTTATTACAGTAACATTGAGGGGGAAATCTGGTGGATCACGGGCGATACGGTATGGGGGCCCATGCACACACAGGACAACCTGCGCGTGGCGGGCAAACCTGTCTTCGAGCAACGGACCACATCATTGAAAACCATTATTTACAAGACCGGCCCCTCGGTCGACAAACCACAATTCCTGGGCGGATACGAGAGCGGTGTCAGCGTCAGCCTCCCAGCAAACCTCGATCCCCTTCTGACAGCTGCCAACAATGGAGGAAAACTCTTCACCGGTCCGGATTCTGTCTACATAGAATTCAAGAGCAACGGAAATGTGAAGTGGAAACAGGGTGTCAGTTCCTCCTGGAGCGAAGAGCCCCTCTCGACGTTCGCCCCGAACGGTGTTATCTATGCCAACGGGACAAACGTTCACACCTGGGGCACTGTCAACGGCAGGGTCACTCTTGGTGCGGGTGGGACCACGGGCTCCAACACCAGAGGGAACATCTTTCTTGATGACGACCTGGTGTATGAACAAAATCCTCTCCTGGGTCCATCTGATGACATTTGTGGTCTCGTAGCAGAGAACAACATCCTGATAGCCAACAACACCGCGAACAATGCAAATGATTTCAATCTCCACGCTTCGACCTTCTCCCGCTCTGGTGGTTTTACTGCAGAGAAATATGGCTCGCGTGGTGTGGAGGGAAGGATCAAGCTGCTGGGAGGGATCCAGCAAAATAAGAGAGGGGCTGTTGGAACCTTCAGCGGCAGCCCACCGAGTCTGGAGGACGGTTTTCTCAAGAACTATCTGTATGACGAGCGACTGATGTTTGACGCGCCGCCGTTCTTCCCCACGACGGGTAACTATGAGATCGTTTCATGGTTTGAGTGAGCTTGTCTAAATCCTCTTGTAGACATACACGCTGTTACACGGATCGCCCTTTTGGGGCGATCTTTTTTTTCTGATCAACTTTCTGCATCATTGAAGGGCATATCTCCGGCGATTACGACAAGCTCCAGCTAGACGGGCTTGGATTGCACAGGAAGGATCCGACGTGACCGCTGTAACTCTTGGGCTTGGTGTGCACTGGGTCAATGAGAATGTCCCGGAAATCCGCTATCCTAGTATCGACTTGTTCGACCTCCGTACGTTGCACCTGCAGGACAAGCTCATGGAGGCCGTTGTAGTGGAGAACGCGGGGCGATGCTTTGTGTTGCACGAAAACACTAGCCGGTGGATTTGGCGGTGGAATCGCAACCGCCATTCAGGAGGGGCGGTTTCCGCGTCTCGATATGCCGGCTACACGCTCAGGTCCGTTCGAGACTCCCGTGCTGCATCACACAGAATCTCAGAGACGGTTCCTCGCACCGAGCAGGTTCGCGGACAAACCGAACCCGTCAAGAGCGTACTGACTCCAACTCTTGCTTACTTTCCCTTAATGCTATGGGCACAGTAACCAGCATTCATGAACTTCCGACTCCTGCGCTCTTGATTGATCACGACATTCTCGAGCGCAACCTCACCGCGATGCAGGACCGGGCGAACACCCTTGGTGTCGCACTGCGGCCTCATATCAAGACGCACAAGTGCATCGAAATCGCAAACCACCAATTGGAGCTCGGGGCTCGCGGAGTCACCGTTTCAACGTTTTACGAGGCGGAGCAGTTTGCAGCGGCGGGATTCAACGACATCACGTGGGCTTTTCCTCTTCCTCCGATCTATGCATCAAAGGTTGCAGAACTGTACGAGAAGTCGCGGATTCGGGTCGTGGTTGATAGTCTGGAAGCACACGGCCATCTCGACCACATTGCGCAGGTAACCGGCCAGCGGATTCACGTCTGGCTCAAGGTTGACTGCGGGTTTCATCGCGCGGGTGTTGACCCCCGTTCTTCGCTGGCGGAGGAACTTCTTCGTTCGCTGAGTGAATCGAAGACGCTTATCTTTGATGGAATCCTGAGCCATTCCGGGCAGTCGTACAGCGCGCACAACCGCGCAGAGATCCTTGCGTACGCGGAGCAAGAGCGGTTCATTATGATCGAGTTTGCCGAGAGGATGAGAGACAAAGGGTACAACATCCCCATGATCAGCATCGGCTCGACCCCTGTACTGTCGGTCGCCGAAAGTCTCAAAGGCATTGATGAGGCGCGGCCGGGAAATTATGCGTTCTATGATTACACACAGGTCATGCTCGGCAGCTGTGGGATAGCCGAGTGCGCGTTGACCGTGCTTTCTTCGGTGATCTCGCATCAACCGGGAGCCTCCTACTTCATCACGGATGCCGGCGCGCTCGCCCTGTCGAAAGATCAGGGTCCCACGCACATCAGAAACGACATGGATATGGGCATCATCTACGAGGACTACGAGCGCAGACGGCTCCATCCCCATATCCACTACAGAACCCTCTCACAGGAGCATGGCAAGGTCGTCACGGTCGATCCGCGATTCATTGAAGGAAAATTCAAGGTTGGGGACAGGCTTCGGATCCTCGAACACCATTCTTGCCTGACCGCAGCGAACTTCGATCGGTACTACGTTGTCAGAGGTGAGGAGATCGTTGACCAGTGGAAGATCTTGCGGGGGAGGGTGTAGGTTTTTTTTGTAGGTTATAGGTTATAGGTTGTTGACATTCCAGCTGCTGCTTTGTAATTTGCCTGCCGTTTGGTAAGATTCACCTTTTCCGCCTAAGCCCATTACTCAGACATGATCTCTCTTACAAAGAAGCTTGTTCTCATCACGGGTGCGAGCAGCGGTATCGGCTTCGCCTGTGCGCACGCGTTTGCGCGGGAAGGCGCGCGCCTCATTCTCGCAGCGCGCCGCAAACAACGCATCGATGCCCTTGCGAAAGAACTCAAGGCAAAACACGGCACGGATGTCTATGCGATCCAGCTCGATGTCCGCAAACAACCGGACGTGAAAACCGCAGTCAAAAACCTCCCGAAAGAGTGGCAGGAGATTGAGGTGCTTCTGAACAACGCCGGGCTCAGCCGCGGTCTTCATAAGCTCCACGAAGGGAAGATTGAAGATTGGGAGGAGATGATCGACACGAATGTGAAGGGATTGCTTTATGTGAGTCGCGCGGTTATCCCCGGCATGGTTGCCCGCGGCCACGGCACAATTATCAATATCGGCTCGATCGCTGGCCACGAGGTGTATCCAGGAGGAAACGTTTACTGTGCGACGAAGTTCGCAGTTGATGCGCTGACCAGGGGATTGCGCCACGATCTCGTTGACACACCGATTCGCGTTTGCACCGTCGATCCCGGTCTTGTTGAGACAGAGTTCAGCATGGTCCGCTTCCGCGGCGATGAGCAAAGGGCAAAAACGGTGTACCAGAATCTCACTCCCCTGACAGGTTCTGATGTAGCAGACGCTGTTCTTTTTTGCGCAACACGGCCACCCCACGTGCAGATTGCAGAACTCATCATTCTGCCGACCAACCAGGCATCCACAACACTCGTTCACCGAACCTCTCCGGCGACGAAGTGAGCAGGTACAACATGCAGTCATGAGAGTTCGCTCGATCACCTGGATTGCCGTCGCTTGTCCGCCCAGTCCGCGGGACGACGATGAAATCGGGATTCTGCATCCTGCAGCATTGTGTTCCCAACGCTTTGAATTCTCGGGCGGGAAGCCTTGATTTTTAGGCTTCAACCTCTAACTTAGTATGTCGTACTCAGCGGAATGCTTTCGCCGTGAAGGGATATGGAAGACCCACACTGTCCGAACTACAGCGCCTGCCAGCTCGTTCAGACAACGAGCATCATCTCTGATCCGCAGAAGAAGCAGTTCTTCCTCGACGTCTATTGTCTCCGCGGTATCGAAGCCTATAGCCTCTGCAAGCGTTACATCGCGAAAAACGCCCTGAATCTCTGCCCTGATTTTGTTCTGCCCGATTCCCCGCTTTCACCCTCAGAAATCATTGATGAATTTGATAGACTTTCGGATGAAGGTCGTTAGTCGAGCGAGAGTATTCTTATGTCAACCATGGAAATCGACGGAAGAGTTTTTGAGGTAGATGGCGACGGTTTTCTGTCAGACCCTTACCTTTGGAATGAGGAGGTCGCCCGGCTCATCGCGAAGCACGACGGCATTACAGAGATGAACGATAAGCACTGGGCGATCGTGAAGTATATCCGCAAGAACTGGGAAGAGAAGGGGATGGCGCCAATGATCCGGTCGATCTGCCAGGTAACTGGCATAAAGCTCAAGGAGATTTACCAGCTGTTCCCGCTTGGCCCGGCGCGCGGAGCGTGTCGGGTTGCGGGCCTGCCGAAGCCAGACGGTTGTGTCTAGGGGGATCAAACCTGCATGTCCTGGTACCACTATCTCGCACTAACCGCCCTTTTCCTCTGCCTGACGAGCCTGTTCTATCATTTTGTCAGGATTGTCCGCTTGGGACCTCCAAAAGATTTTTCCCAGCGCAGAGGCAATTTGGCGCCCGCGATCACCTACTCTTTCCTGGGAGCGATGAGCCCGGGAAAGAAAGAGTCTGCCTATCTCCATCTGCCAACGTATACGGCAGGGTTGCTATACCACGCCGGGACATTTGTCTCCGTCGGACTTTTCTTCCCGCTGCTCCTGAATGCGCACATTGAGGGGTTTTTACTGTGGAGCGTGACCGGCATTCTCGCAGTGTCAGGGCTCAGCGGGATCGGGATACTCACCAAGAGAATGGTACTCCCGAAACTCAGGGGTCTGTCTAACCTTGATGACTACGTATCGAATGTCCTTGTGACGCTCCTCCAGATATCCACCCTGGTTATGCTGGTCTCAGGGGCCTTTGCACCATTCTATTTCGTTTCCGCGAGCCTCCTGTTGCTGTACCTCCCCCTTGGGAAGTTGAAACATGCACTCTATTTCTTTGCCGCGCGGTATCATCTTGGCCTGTTCTATGGCTGGCGTGGAGTCTGGCCTCTCAAGAAATCGTGAACGATGCGTATGAGCGATCTTTCCGCGGAACACCGAAAGGCCCTCAGGATTCTCGCTGAGCCGAAGGATAGCCAACTCGAGTCGCACCTGAACAGCTGCGTTCACTGCGGACTGTGTGCGGAAAGCTGTATGTACTATCTTGCCATGAAAGACGAACGATTTATTCCTGCGGCAAAAGTTGCCCTCGTCTCTTCCATCTACCAGCGCTATTGCACTTTCACTGGCAGGGTGTTTCCTCGTCTTGTTGGTGCCCGTGAGCTCGACGATGCAACAGTAAACGAGATGGTCGACTTGTTGTTCGGTTCGTGTACATTATGTGGAAGATGCACGATGCATTGTTCCATCGGTGTCGACATTACGTACGTCGTACGAACGGGGAGAGCAATGCTTGCCGCGATGTCGCTCGTGCCTGCAACCCTGCAGTCGACCGTCAACGCCGCTCTTCAAACCGGCAACAACATGGCTATTCCGACCGATGAGTTTGTCAGCACAATCTCGTGGCTGGAGGATGAACTCAGAGACGAAGTGAACGACCCAAAGGCGTCTATCCCACTCAATCAGGTCGGGGCGAAGATTCTGTACACTCTCAATCCGCGGGAACCGAAGTTCTTCCCCCTCTCGATTTCAGCGATGGCAAAGGTTTTCTATGCCGCAAAAGAGAGCTGGACGCTGTCGACGTCCATGTATGACGTCACAAACTATGCATATTTCTCCTGCAACCTGGAAGAAGCAGTCATCATCGCTCAGAGGCTCCACGATGAGATGGAAACCATCGGGGCAAAACGATGTGTGCTCGCTGAGTGTGGTCACGGCTCGCGGGCTTTTCGCTGGGAGGCACCGAACTACCTTCAACGCCCGTTTTCTTTCAATACCATCACTTCGGTAGAACTCCTCGCCGAATATGTTCGGGACGGGAAGATCACGCTCGACAAGAAGAAGAACCAGGAGGTGATGACGTTGCACGATCCATGCAACCTCGTGAGAGAAGGGGGTGTCATTGACGAACAGCGGTTCGTCCTAAGCCATGCGGCCAGCACGCTTGTCGAGATGACGCCACACGGTGTCGATAATTTCTGCTGTGGCGGCGGTGGCGGTCAGCTTTCCATGAGTGAGTATGGAGACCGGCGGATGAAAATCGCCGAGATCAAGGCGGATCAGATTCGGAAAACGAGTGCCTCGACGGTTGTAACACCCTGTCACAACTGCGTCGACCAGTTGATTCAGATCAACAACAAGTTCAAGCTCGGCGTGAACATCAAGACGCTGGCAGAAGTTGTCGCCGATGCCTTGGTGCTTGCATAGTCCATTCTTTCCCCGATTCACTACAATGAATAGAATACCGTGAGCACATTGATCTACCTTGACAATTCCGCAACGTCGTTTCCCAAACCTGATGCTGTCTACGACTTCATGAACAGTTTCTACCGCAAACATGGTGTAAACCCGGGCCGCTCAGGGTTTGATGCAGCCTTGGAAGCAGAAGAGATCGTCATGGATACTCGAAAACTCCTGACTGAGTTCTTTCACGGCGGAGGCGACCCCAACAGACTGACCTTCAGCTACAACGCAAGCGATTCGTTGAATATGATCATCCAGGGGCTGGCCGAAAAGGGTGATCATGTTGTCACAACGATGCTGGAACACAATTCGGTCCTACGACCCCTACACCATCTGGAGATGAATGGGGTCATTGAGGTCACCCATGTCATATTTGACGAGCATGGATATGTTCACCCCCATGACATCGGGCGTGCCATCAAGAAGAACACGAAAATGGTTGTGGTGAATCATTGCTCCAACGTCATTGGCACGATCCAGCCAATCGCTGAGATCGGGAAGATCTGCAGAGAAGCTGGTGTCTGGTTCATCGTGGATACCACCCAAAGTGCCGGGACGGTGCCAATTGATATGCAGAGGATGGCAATCGATGTGGTCGTGTTCACCGGGCACAAATGCCTCATGGGGCCAACCGGAATCGGGGGCTCATATGTGATGGAAAATGTACCGGTTAAGTATACCCGGTTTGGCGGCACGGGAGTGCGCTCGGCACAATTGACTCATCTCGAAGAGTTTCCCTATCGCCTTGAGTGCGGTACGCTCAACCTGCTTGGTGTTGCAGGGCTGCACGCGGGAGTGAAATGGGTCCTTGAGAACGGGCTGGAACAGATGCATGCCAAAGAGATGATGCTGTGGGACAAGCTCCGGAAGGGCATTCAAAGCATCGAAAACGTCGTAACGTACTGCGCGGAGAGCTCGGAAAATCACAACCCGGTACTCTGCTTCAATATCAAAAACTTTGACGCGGGGGACGTTGGCACGATGCTCGATGTGGATCATAACATCGCATGCCGTACCGGATTACACTGTGCGCCGAAAGCGCATGTCGGGTTAGGCACTGACAAGATTCATGGCACAGTCCGTCTCAGCATCGGTCCTTTCAATACCGACAAGCATATCGACAACGCCATTGAGGCAGTGAAAGAGATCGCTGAGATCAGGAAGAATTAGAATTGTATAGGGAAGGAGTGGGCATGGCCATCGTGAAGTCAGCATCGCAGGATTCGCAGTACAAAAACCTTGATGAGTATTTCGGCCGGTTCCGCCAGCAAATCATCGGACACCATCATCCTGTCCAGACACCTTGTGGAGCAAAGGAGTTGGTTTACGCTGACTGGGTTGCCAGTGGGCGTTTGTATCGACCCGTCGAAGAACGGCTACTCAATGAGTTCGGACCATTGGTTGGAAACACTCATTCCGAGTCGAGCATCACCGGCACGGCGATGACCCATGCCTACCACCTTGCACATCAGATTATCAAGAAGCACTTGAACGCGGGTCCGCGTGACGCCCTTCTTTTTGTCGGCTTCGGCATGACGGCGGCGATCAACAAGCTGCAGCGCATCCTTGGGCTGAAAATCCATGAACGGTTCAAAGAACATTGCACGCTCCCTGAAGAACTCCGGCCGGTTGTTTTTTTGACTCATATGGAGCACCACTCCAATCAGACTGCCTGGTACGAAACAATTGCCGATGTCTGTGTGATCAAGCCAACGGATCAGGGGCTTGTCGATCTGGACGACCTTGGGGCACTGCTCCAACAATACAGAAATCGGAAGCTGAAGATCGGATCGTTCACCGCATGCTCAAACGTTACCGGCATCAGCACGCCATACCACAAAATGGCAAAACTGATGCATGAGCACGATGGCATTTGCCTCGTCGATTTCGCGGCCTCCGCGCCATATGTGCCCATAAATATGCATCCCGCTGATCCGATGGAGAAGCTGGATGGCATCTTTTTTTCTCCCCACAAATTTCTCGGTGGCCCGGGATCGTCCGGTGTGCTGATCTTCGACTCTCAACTCTACCACCTTCGCTCGCCCGATCAGCCTGGGGGCGGAACGGTGTTATGGACCAATCCGTGGGGAAAATACCGGTATAAACCCGACATCGAGGAGCGCGAAGACGGCGGAACGCCTGGATTCCTTCAAGCTATTCGAGCTGCTCTCACTGTTGAATTGAAAGAGCAGATGAATTCGGAGCTCATGCTGCAGCGCGAGCAACAATTGGTGCAGAAGGCCTTTGACGGATTGCGACAAATCCCCGGCCTGACGATTCTGGCAGACAACCTCCAACACCGTCTGGGCATTATTTCCTTCTATTTCGAGAAGATACACTACAATCTTGTGGTCAAACTGCTTAATGATCGCTATGGCATTCAAGTGCGCGGCGGTTGTTCGTGCGCCGGAACGTACGGCCACTATTTGCTCCACGTCGATCAATATACGTCGAAACGAATTACCGACAAGATTGATGGGGGTGATTTGTCAACGAAACCAGGCTGGGTTCGGCTTTCTCTTCATCCAACGACAACAGATCGGGAGCTCGAATTCATTCTAAACGCCCTGCGCGAGATCGAAAAGAATGCCGGGGAGTGGGAGAAAGTGTACACGTACGATTCACACACGAACGAGTTTCGGCACAAGGACGACCGTGGCGAATTGCAGCAGGCGGTCAAGCAGTGGTTCAAATTTACCTGAGGTGTCTGGAACAAATCGCGACTGCATCTAAAGGAATGAGAAGAAGTCAGATGGCAAATCTGCCCTTTTCTCTTCGTCTCGTCTGAAAGCTCTCTCCGTGCAGGGCGGAACCTGAGCATTTCCCAGGAGGGGGCCGCTTACTTTTCTACTTCTTCCTCGGACTGAAGTCCGAGGCTACATCTCTTTTCTGTTTTTTACTTGTCACCTTTCGATTCTCACATTTTCCTTCTCACGGACTGAGGTCCGGGGCTACATCTCTTTTCCACTTCTTGCCTGTCGCGTTGCAGTCCTGACTTTTTTTTTCTCTCGGACTGAAGTCCGAGGCTACATCCTTATTCTGCCGTCTCCTCACCTCTTACCTTGTCGTTCGTCCTTCTCATACATCACCTTTCCGCCGACGATTGTGTAGAGCACCTCCGCACTGGGGATTTCATCTTCCGGAATGGTCATAATGTCTTTGGAAAGCACGGTAATGTCAGCGAGCTTGCCGGGCGTGAGCGAGCCTTTGATGTCTTCCTCAAATGCAGCGTATGCAGCGTTGAGCGTGTACGACTTCAACGCTTCTTCCCGGCTCATCCGCTGGTCGGGATAAAACCTCGAGCCATCCTTCAGCATTCTCGACACGCTCGCATAGAAACTCGCAATCGGGTCTACGTCTTCAACTGGAGCATCCGTTCCGTTCGCGATAACCGCGCCTGACTTCATCAGCTTCTGCCAGACGTAGGCCCCTTCCTCTGCTCGCTTTGCGCCAAGTCGTGCAATGACGTACGGAGCGTCTGAGGTGCAGTGAATCCCTTGCATGGCCGCTATCACTCCGAGCTGCCCGAATCTAGGAATATCGCTCAGATGAAGATGCTGTGCGTGTTCAATTCGCCATCGGAGATCCCGTTTCCCCGGATTCGCCCTGAAGATCGACTCATAAATGTCCAGGGTCTCGCGGTTCGCCCGATCGCCTATAGCATGGACGCAAAGCTGGAATCCGTGGTCCATCGCGATCTTGGCCGTCTCGGTGATATCCTGCACAGACGTCGTATTCAAACCGGTGCTGGTTGGCAAGTCGCTGTACGGTTCCAGCAGCCACGCTCCTCGCGAACCGAGAGCACCATCCATTGCCCGCTTGATGGCCCGTACCGTCAGGTGCTTGTCACCGAAGTTGATGATCTTGTAGCGTGCGAGTTTGTCTTTCAGCTGATCATTACCCTCCCTCACCATCACCCACAGCCGAATCCCCATCTTCCCCTCCTCAACCATCTTCTTGAAGAGATCGATCGTCGAGAAGGAAGAGCCGGCGTCTTCAAAGGTCGTCACACCCTTCTTCAAACAGTCCTCTGCGGCCAGCGTTGCCTGTTTTCGGGCTTGCGCCTCGAGTTCTTCGGGTGTCATGGTTGCGCGCGCTTTCGCAATCGCCCGTGAGACAAGTCCCTGCGCGGTTTCTCGAAGGAGCCCCGTCGGATTACCCTCCTTGTCCTTTAGGATCTCGCCTCCGGATGGGTTTGGTGTTGAACTTGTAATGCCACTTAACTCCATCGCTTTTGCATTCACGAAACCGGCGTGGCCGCTCGCGTGCGTCAGCATCACGGGATTGCCTGGGGATGCCTTGCTCAGCGACTCGTGCGTCGGGAATCCCTCGACGTTAGGATTTGGTCTTCTGTTCCACTTGTCCTGATGCCAACCTCGGCCCAGAATCCACTGGCCTGGCTTCGCCTTTTTGACGGCCTCCGTCACCATCGCCACGATCTCGTCCCAGTTCTTCACCTTCGTCAGGTCGAGATTCATCTTCGCTTGCCCGATCCCCATGAAGTGACCGTGCGCATCGATGAACCCGGGAATCGCAAGCTTCCTATTCAGATTGATCACCGTGGTTGTTGGACCAACGTATGGCTGGATTTCTTCGTCGGTTCCGACAGCCACGATCACCTCACCACGCGCTGCCAACGCCTGTGCCAAGGGTTTACTTACATCCATTGTGAGGATTTTCCCGTTCCGGACCACGAGATCAGCGGGTCGTTCCTGAGTTGAGCCCAGTAACAGCAAAACTGCAACTGCACAGAATGCAACAACTAAGGGGGGAATCCATTTACGCAGCATGTTGAGTTACCTCCGGATTGTGGAGAGAGGCGTAGGGTGAGTTCTCATTCCAGCAGAGTCGCAAAAAAGATTGAGAATTTCCCGTCGAATGTCAAGCATCGCTCCCTTCGCTTCTCAGTTTTGGAACAATGACGAGGCAAAATATCTTGCTTCTCTCGGTCAAGAAAGTGTACATTCGTGTCGCTTGGTTTTCGGATTGAAGGGAATTTTGATTTCCAAAGGATCAATGTCATTCAAGTTCGCCAAAGCGTGCAGGGTACGAATCTGCCACCAAAACAATCGCGAACAATAACAGTGTAATGAGGAAGGGGACACCCTATGAGTCAACCGAAGACTGATGAGCTCTTGGCTACAGCGCGCGTGATCATCAAGGAAGCAGATTACTGTTTCTTCATGAGTCACGGCGAGTCCGGTGAAATCAACGCTCGGCTCATGCACCCGTTTGATCCGGACGGTGAATTTAATGTGTGGCTCGGCGCGAGTCCGAATTCACGCAAGGTTCGCGAGATCCTCAAGCAGAACAATGTCACACTCGCGTTTCTGAACCCTCGCAGCACGGCTTATGTAACAATCATTGGCAAGGCCGCGCTTGACAACAATGTCGAGCTGAAACGAAAGTACTGGAGGGCGTACTGGAGCGATATGTACCCCGGCGGACCCGAGAACAATGAGTATATTTTGGTCAAGGTCATCCCGCACCGCATCGAGATGATGGATTTCGCCAAGAGCGCACTGCCTCAGCCGTTCGGCCTCAAACCCATGGGGCTCAAGCGAAAGAACGGAGCCTGGTCTGTCGTCGAGTCAACAGACGAACTCTGATTCCCATGACATACCGCGAGAACCTAACTTTGGCCCGAACCATATTTCTTGCCGGCAACACTTTGTGCGCGCCGCTTTGCGCGAAACAGCGGTGCTGTTGAACCTCCTGCAAAAAGAAAAAGGACGATGATGAACGGATACCAGCGGATCATGGCCGCCTTCAGAGGCGAACAGCCTGATACGACTCCAGTAATGCTTCACAATTTTATGATGGCTGCTCGTGAAGCCGGGATGACCATGCAGCAATTCCGCAGCGATCCGAAGGAGATGGCTCGCGCATTTATCGAAGCTGTCGAGGAGTATGAGTACGACGGTATCATGATCGATGTCGACACGGTTACGTTGGCTGGCGCCGCCGGCGTGCCGATTGATTTTCCGGAAGACCAGCCAGCGCAAGTCAGCGGCGCGCGTTTGAACAACCTTGAAGAGCTGCAAGATCTGGAGCCGGTCAACATCTGCGATTACCGTGGCGTTCAAGTGTGGCTTGAGGCCACCGCAATCCTGAAGAAGCATTTTGATGACGATATCCTGATTCGGGGCAACTGCGACCAATCGCCATTCACACTTGCGAGCCTGATTCGCGGTCTCGAACCATGGATGCTTGACCTCGCGAATCCGGATCGCCACGAGCTTGTGCACCAGCTTCTCGAATACGCCACAACCATCACGCTTCAGTTCATCCGTTTGATGGCGGACACCGGCGCTCATATGACCTCGAACGGCGACAGCGTGGCGGGGCCTGAATTGATTTCGCCGTCGATGTTCCGTTCGTTTGCGCTGCCATACGAGAAGCGGATTGTAGACTGTGCACACGGGCTCGGGTTACCCTACATCCTTCACATCTGCGGCAACACAAGTGCCATTCTTGATGACATGCTGGCATCGGGCTCCGACGGCCTCGAGCTTGATTACCGGACCGATGCGTCCTTGGCGCGTGAGAGAATGAAAGACCGGGCCGTCTTCGTCGGGAACATCGATCCAAGCGGGGTTTTGGCTCTTGGGACTCCGGATCTCGTCGAAGAAAAAACGCGCGAGCTCCTTACCGTTTTTGCCGACACACCCCGATTCGTCCTCAATGCAGGGTGCGCCATTCCGCCGATAACCCCATCAGAGAACCTGAAAGCGATGATTCGTGTAGCGAGGAGTTTCTAGTGCCCGTGGACATTTTTTGACTCGACCGGGCCGGGGGTCGTACTCATGACTTCAAAAGAGCGTGTTCACGCGGCACTGGAGCGCAAGCCTGTCGATCGCGTGCCAATCTTCATGTGGTTCCATCCGGAGACAACACGGCGGCTGGCAAAGCTCCTTGACATTCCGTCCTGCTTCGTGGCGGAAGCAATGGGTAACGACATCCGGCAGGCGTGGGTGAATAACAACTACGCGATGGAAGGCATCGTGCATGAGCGTGAAGGTGAATGGCATAATGATTTTTGGGGAATTCGATGGGAGCGGGTCGGCACCTTCAACCAGATCACGAGCTTCCCGCTCGCTGGCGCAACCGGAGAGCAGGTTCGCGCCTATCAGTTTCCGTCCGACCATCGCGAAGAGCTTCTGATGCAGATGTCCCCCGTTGTGAATGACCCGGATCGGTGGTTCATGGGTTGTGACGTATCGCCCTGCGCGTTTGAGATGTACTGCCGGCTTCGTGGTATGGACAGCGCCTTGCTCGATATGGCTCTGGATAAGGATCTTGCCCAAGAGATGCTCAGGCGCTGTGCTGATTTTTCCGTCGAACTCGCCGAGAGGGCTTGCAGGCGCTACCCTCTTGATTGGCTCTGGACGGGTGATGACGTGGCGGGTCAGGAGTCACTGATGATGAATCCGAGCATGTGGCGTGAACAGATCAAGCCGCAGCTTCAGCGGGTGTTCGACGTGGGGAAATCAGAAAACCTCTGGGTCGCGTATCACTGCTGCGGTTCGCTCCGACCAATCATCGGCGATCTGATCGAGATGGGTCTGGATGTTCTTAATCCGATCCAGTGCAACTGCCCTGGGATGGATGGGCTTGAGCTGAAAAGGGAGTTTGGCCGCGATCTCGCGTTTATGGGAGGCATTGATACAGTTGATTTGCTCCCCAATGGAACAGTCCAAGATGTCCGCCGTTCAACTGCCCGCTTGCTTGAAGGGATGACCTCCGAAGGTGGCGGGTACATTCTCGCCGCGTCGCACACCATTCCCCCCGAAACCCCGGAGGAAAACATCTTCGCGCTCTTCGCGGAAGCAGGAGTGAGCAAGGAAGAGATCTTCGAACGCGCCGCAGAGCTTCGTCAGCAGTTGGCGGTATCCAAAGACTGAAAAAGTGCGCACTCTGTACATCGGGTTGCCGACCTGGTCAGGATTAGAAGAAATCCCCCAGATCTGCTTACCGACTCACGATATCTATCGCCTTTTCCAGCAACTCGTCTCTACCGGCACGAACCCCAGCGATAGTCCTACCAGTTGGAACGGTCGGCTTGATGCCAACACCGTGGTGGACAGATCCGTTGTGTTTCACCACCCTCATGCCAGTCCAGGAAATCCAGTAGCCGCCAGGCAGTGAGAGAGAGTTGACGTTTCCGTTCGTGCCTGCGGTTGGCTCACCCACAATTTCCGCGAGTTTGTAGTGCTCGATGAAGCTCATAAACGATTCTGCATAGCTGATCAATCTTCCATCTACGACAAACGCAATCTTCGCAGTTAGTCTCGGTTGCTGAGGCTGCAAGAACCAAC
This sequence comes from uncultured Ignavibacteriaceae bacterium, assembly GCA_964614245.1. GTDB lineage: Bacteria > Bacteroidota > Ignavibacteria > UBA10030 > UBA10030 > VGWB01. The sequence continues at coordinate 19,702 of CAZTKU010000003.1, read as the reverse complement.
CGGAGTTTTGATATCCAACGAGTCTTTCCCGGTCCGGGTATATGATCTTCGGGATCCTCATCCAGCTTGAAGAAGTATCTCTGTGGCTCAGCAGATGAGTGATGAACATGTGATTGCCGTTGGGATAGCCGCGTAGATCGCACACAATACCCTTGGCCGTTACAAGCCTCGCCATAAGACTGTCAATCGCCGCTATCGAGATCTGATCCAAATTCAAGTAGTAAATGCCCTTCGCGAGCTCCTTCGCCTGTCCCAGCGGAGTTGCCTTTTGCTTCTGATAATAGGCCATCATACCCATTGTCCGCGGAATCTGTAGAGAGCTCTCTTTCCCATCGGCATCTTTGATCTTCAGCGTAATCTTGCTGCCGCGGGCGCCGCTTAAGAGCGCTGACAGTGAGCGAATCCGCTTCCATTGAGCCGTGGCACCGGAGATGAATTGCTCCTCACGCTCAAGCGCGGCCCTCGGCAACTGTCCATCCACCTGTTCCACAATATCTCCAACTTTCAAGCCGGTGAGTGTGGGATCGACGATCCTCGTGACCACAAGTTGGTTCTGGATCCATGACCATTCGATTGGAGCGGCGTAACTGTGCGTTGTATCATTCATAAGACCAACGCCTCCATGCCCATCGTGCAGCTGCGCAACGAGCTTCTGAAGGGTCTTGAGAAAGTCGTTTGGCGTTCTGTCGAGGGCGGACGATCGCAGGGCTTCTGGCAACACTCTCTGCCAATCTGTCTTCACGACGTCAAAATATGGATAGAAGTGTTGGAATACATTCCATGCGATCGCGACGTTTCCCAGCCGAACAGCCCGGTTGCGGGCGGTAAGTTCTTTCGGGAGAGAGCCTGAGATATCTGTGATCAGCTTCTGGAGCCCCTTTGGATCCGCTCTTGGGATCGTTCCCTGCTCATCTGAATACAGGGCTAACGGAACAAGACATGAGAGATCAGAACCGAGCTCCTTCTGGACGTATGAGCCAAAAGGGGAGAATTCCTTGAAGAGCAGTGTCGATATCTGCTCCGGCGGATGGCGTTCGATAAGAACGGATTTGGAACCATCGGAAGCGGTCTCAGCAACTACCTGGAATGAGTAGTTGGGAGCTCGATGAAACCAGTTTGATGGAGGCTTTCCTGTCTCCCCTGTCTCGAAACTGCTATTGGGGATCGGCACATCGACCCACTTCCCGTTTTCCTTCACCTCTAATCGAAAATCGTCAACCCATACCTTTCCTACCCCAAGCAGAAAACATCCGAAGACGATGTGTTTGGCATCATTGTCGATCCTACCGGAGATCCCGTATCGCTTCCATTCATTGTGAGTGATGGGCCGATCCCCCATGTTATCGAAAAATCCCATCGTGTTGCCTTCCCGATCAACTCGAAACCAGAGCTGCCCCTGATTACCAGCACCCTGGACATTGGCCTTGACTGCCGCTCCAAACCTGAATTCCCTCCCCCTATACGGCGCTGCGTTCAGTGACTGCGTTATCGTGCCAAATGCCGCTGCTCCCGGTGTTGGCACTCCGCGCAACCGGTTCATCCTCGCGCTTGCATAGATGCCCTGATCATTCAGGCCAACCCCAAGGTGCTGCCATGCAACAACCTTCAAGCCCGCTGTGTCCTTTGGGACGATGCCCTGCTGAGGGAAAGCCACCCGTTCGCCGGACTTGAAGAGCATCACGGTAGGGGCGATAGGAGCGAATAGTTCGACGAGTCTTCTTTTCAACTCCTCTGAGGTCTTTGCACCCAGCACCCGGGTGACCCCGTACACAGCAAACTGATCCCAGTTGATCTTCGCGGCCTCATCGCTCGGGTGAAAGTACCTCACGTAGCCATAGAGCTTCGTGAAGGCAACCAGATGTTGAAGTTCCTGCTTGCTCAGCTCTCCTTGACCCAACATCTGCTGAGAGAAGCACAACGTCCAAAGAATTGGTGCAAAGAGGCGCAGGCGGTTCATTGGTCAGACCTTCCTTGAGGTACAATGCCTGGAAACTCCGCTTTGGTTGAAAAGGTAGGGAATCGGCTCAGTAAACGCAACGCAGCAAATGGCATCAGCACCATTGCCGCACTGGGATAGGGTGCGAACAAAGAAGAGATTGTCAAGCGCGCAGATTCGATCGCGCTTGCTTGACTTATGGTGAGTCTGGCGAAGGCAGATTCCAGCCCCATGCGCTACCGGCCGTGCTGTGGAGACTGACGATCAAGATCTTCCCCGCTTACTCCACAATTGAGTAGATCTCCCGCCGTCCTGAATCGACAAGCGGCACAAACTTCTGATACCACGCTCGAAACTCGTTCGCATAGAGCGTATTCTTCATCGCGTTCTCGTAGGCTGCAAGCGAATCGTAGGTCGTCTCAATGAGGAGCGTGTAGTAGGGACCTGTCAAATCGGTCATCGCGCGACCGGGACCATAGCCGTACTTCGACTCGATCTTTGCCCCTTCCTTCCAGAGCTCCTTCGCCTCTTTGGCTTTACCAAACTTGAGCTGAAAAACATCGCGGACGAGTATCATAGCGGCTCCTCTGAGTATGGGTAAGATGGTTGTGATTCTGTGATGTGGACCATGAACTGCAACTGTACCGCGGAAGGACAAGAGAACCAACAGCTCTCACGCCGCCAGAGTTCCTGAAGCCCGCGGCGATTGAATTCCACCTCCCTTTTCTTTACCTTCTCCAGCACCTCCTTCAAGCACATCACCCCGCATCAGGAGTAACAGCCCATGCACTCTAGCCCGAAACATCTCAGCCTTTTTTTCTTCATTACAGGAGCGGTAACGCTCAACCTCTTTGCCCAATCCGGTACTCCCTCCAAGGCGACTCGCGGCTGGCTCACTGTTGATACCCTCATGCGTGATCCAAAATGGATGGGCACATCACCCAGCGGTATCTTCTGGTCGGAAGATGGCCAGTACATCTATTTCAATTGGCGGCAGAAGGGGGATGAAGACGACTCGCTGTACGTAGTAAGCGCAAGAGGAGGAACGCTGCGGCGCGTGACTCTCGAGGAGCGTAAGAGGCTTCCCTCCCGTTTCGGCACGTACAGCAAGGACAAGACCAAGAAGCTCTATATCCGCGACGGCGACATTTTCCTGCTCGACATTCCGCACAAGAAGGAGACGCGGCTCACCAGCACCGTTACGCCGGAATTGGGTCCACGGTTTTCATTTGACGAGCAGAAGGTTGCGTTCGAGCGGGGGGGGAACCTGTTCCTTCGCGACCTGCGAACAGCCGCAGAGGTGCAGCTCACCAACCTTCAATCCGGAAGCTCAACAAGAGAAGGGTCAAAGACTGACCTGCAGAAGTTCTTGGAGAAACAACAGCTTGAGCTGTTTGAGGTCTTGCGCGAACGGAAAACGGAACGCGAAGCACGGAGGAAATTGCAGGAAGCACTCGAACTGAAACGACCCAAGCCGTACTACATCGGCCAGAGGACCGCTTCCTCCTTTGTCCTTTCTCCGGACGAGCGGTTCATCACGTTTGTTCTTACACTGCAGCCAACCGATTCAAAACGAACGATTGTTCCGAGCTATGTCACGGAAAGCGGTTTCACTGAGGACATTTCGGGCCGGACCAAGGTAGGCGAACCTCTCTCCGTCGCGGAATTCTACGTTTACAACGTGGCCCTTGATTCTGTAATGCAGGTGAAGCACGACGACATCCCGGGGGTCGTGCCGGCGAAGGCGCCCGGCGATACGAGCAAGAGTAAACCCAAGTCCCGACCCGTCTTCTTCAATGGACCGTTCTGGTCTGACGATGGCAACCATGCGATTGTGCAGCTTTTCTCGCAGGACAATAAGGATCGTTGGATTATGATTCTCGATGTCGAGACTGCTAAGTTCAGCACTGTTGTGGAGCACCAGCACGACGACGCATGGGTCGGTGGTCCCGGAGTTCGTGGATTCGGGTTTTCACCGAGCATTGGCTGGCTGCCTGATTCGCGAAGAATCTATTTCCAGTCCGAAGAAGATGGATGGTCTCATCTCTACACCGCCACACTGGACAGCAAGATCAAGACGCAGCTCACGAAAGGGAAATTCGAGGTCTACAGCCCTCAGATTTCTCGAGATAAGAAGCGGTGGTACTTCAGCTCCAACGAGGCTCACTTTGGCGAGCGGCATTTCTATTCCATGCCTTTGGATGGAGGAACGCGAACGCGCATTACGTCAATGGAAGGTGGGAATGAGGTGAGGCTGTCGACGACCGAGGAGCGCCTTGCCATCGAGTACTCCTTCAGCAACAAGATGCCCGACCTGTATGTGATGGAGAATAAACCGGGAGCCCAAGCGGTGCAAGTAACGTCATCGCCTTCCGAGGAATTCCGTTCGTACGGCTGGCGAGCCCCTGAGGTGCTCACCTTCAAAGCGCGTGACGGGGCCGAAGTGCCGGCGCGACTGTTTAAACCGGAGCACGCCAACGGCGCTGCGGTAATCTTTGTTCACGGCGCCGGCTACCTTCAGAATGCGCACAAGTGGTGGAGTGATTATTTCCATGAGTATATGTTTCACAATCTGCTGGTGGATAAGGGCTTCACGGTGCTTGACATGGACTATCGCGCCAGTGCGGGGCTCGGTCGCGATTGGCGCACTGCGATTTATCGCCACATGGGGGGAAAAGATCTCGACGACCAAGTTGATGGTGCGCGGTGGTTGGTGGAGAAGCATGGTGTTGACCCAAAACGCGTCGGGATCTATGGCGGATCCTACGGCGGGTTCATCACCTTGATGGCAATGTTTACAGCCCCAGACGTTTTCGCTGCGGGCGCAGCCCTCCGCCCCGTAACAGACTGGGCACATTACAGTCAATTCTATACAGCCAACATTCTTAACATTCCGCAGGAAGACACCCTCGCCTATCGACGCAGCTCACCGATCTACTACGCCGCTGGATTGAGAGGTGCGCTCCTCATCTGTCACGGCATGGTTGACGTCAATGTCCACTTCCAGGACGCTGTTCGGCTTATTCAACGCCTTATCGAACTGAGGAAGGAAAACTGGGAGCTTGCAGTCTATCCGGTTGAAGATCACGGTTTCCGCGAGCCAACAAGCTGGACGGATGAGTACAAACGGATTCTCAAGCTGTTTGAAACGAATCTGCTCAAGAGATAGTTGCTGTCCAGTACAACGGTGATGACTTTTCGACAGACGTGTTTCGCGCGCGTGGGTACCTACGTGGCATGCCTGCTCTGTTGCCACGTCTCTCTGGTCGGTCAAACAGTGCAGGAAACAACCAACCGAATGGCCAAACCAATCTTGAATATTTCCAACAACATCCCGGGATCATAGACCATGAAAACGACGAAACGGACACCGCTGCCTCGGTCTCTCTCCACGTATGCAATCCACGGCAATAAGTTCTACGCCTTCAAGGGACCTGTCTCCACTCCCATTTATCAAACCTCAACGTATCGGTTCGAAAGTTCAGAGGACGCCATACGGTTCGCCAAAGGCGACCCGACCGTGTACGTCTATACGCGCTACCATAACCCCACCGTGCACGATGTCGAAGAGAAGATCGCGCTCATGGAGCAAGGCGAAGCTGTCGCGCTCTTCTCCTCCGGCATGGCTGCAATAACAACGGCGATTTTAGCAGTGACGAGACCGGGCAATGAGATCATCAGCACACCGGCACTCTATGGGGGTACGTATCGCTGGTTCCGCGACGAGCTTCCGAAAAACAACATCGCCGTGAAGTACGTGCATCCTGATCATCTCGACCAGATTGAAAAGCTTGCGACCCCAAAGACGACGATCGTGTACTTCGAAACTCCCACCAACCCAACGCTCGATCTTGTCGATATCGCGGAGGTCGTGCACCAAACGCGTCGAGCCGAAAAGAGGCTTGGCACGAAGATCCTCGTAATGCTTGACAACACGTTTGCCACCATCGTTAACCAGGATCCGTTCGCATTCGGGGTTGATGTTATTGTTGAAAGCGCGACGAAGTACCTGGGAGGGCACAGCGACTTGATGGCGGGAATCGTTGTGGGAAAGGCTGACTACGTGAAGCGGGTAAAGGGATTGGCGAAACACCATGGGGGCTGTGCAGATCCGTTCGCCGCATATTTGCTCACTCGCAGCCTCAAGACGTTTGAGCTCCGGGTGCGAAAGCAAAACGAGAACGCCCTGGCTCTCGCGAGGGCGCTTGAGAAGCATAAAAAAATCAAACGCGTCCTGTATCCGGGCCTTCCCTCGTTTCCCGAATTTCAGCTCGCGCAAAAGCAAATGTCCGGCTTCGGCGGAATGGTAACCATTGAGCTGAAGCCTTCAAAAGGACGATCCCCTGTCGAAGCTGTGGCACGGGTGTGCGACAACCTGAAAGTCGCCGTCAACGCCATGTCCCTTGGTGGTGTGGAGACTCTCGTGAGCATTCCAGTCTACTCGTCGCACATCTTCATGTCCGATGAAGAATTGAAAAGCCACGGAGTGACGCCAGGAATGATCCGGATTTCGGTTGGTGTGGAGGGAATTAATGATTTGATTGAAGATTTCGAGCAAGCGCTGGAGCTGGCGTAGCCCGGACAGATTCCCGAAATCTTCCAGCAAAGCGGGCTAAGATTTCGGGAATCTTTCTCTTACCTGCCGCGCAGGTACACCGCCCCCGTTGGCTGCGCCGATCCTCCTTTTGGCTCGAGCGTCACATTGAAGCCGTCGATTTCTTGTTTCTCTCCAGCGGGTAGGCTCACCACTTTGAAGTAGCTTTCCTTCTCTTTGTCATTCATGACGGTGAATGTGCCTGCGCTCATCGGCCTGCCACCCTTGATTGCCCAAAGTTGGTATTCTTTGTTCGCGGGCGTTATCAAGATGTCTGTGAGCTGGAGGATCGCGGTTTTCTTGACTGGATCCCACACGATCTTTCCTCGTGCCGTCGAACCTGGCTCAAGCCCGTTCAACAAGGCGATCTCAAGCCGCTCTGACCGCAGCACACTGAGAATCTCATCCTTTCGCTGCAATTCCCCCTGCAGTTCAACCACCCTTCGTTCCTGTCCGCCGATCGTGTTGATCAACTCGTTCACAAATACGGCAAGCACAACGATAATGAGTACGGAAAGAATTACCAGAGCATAACCATACCAGCGCTTCGAGCTTCGCACAACAGGAGCCTGTTCTCCCCCTTTCCTTCCAACTTCACCTGCTCGCTTGGCGAGTGCAGGCTGTTCTACTCTCCCTGTGGTTACCCTTGCGACCACCCGCTCTCGTATGGCTGATGGTGGGGCCTGTTGCTTCAACAACAACGGCAGCAGTGCCATCGCCTCGTGGAGCTCCGCCAATTCCTTCGTGCACGGCTGACAGCCTGTTGCAAGGTGTGCTTCAAACTGCTTCCGGTTGCCCGGATTCAATCGCCCAAATACGTACGGGATGCACAGCTCAAGGTAGGAGTGTCGCTCTTCCGTTTTCATGGAGATCCTCCTTCCTTCCGAGCAGCCTGGCGCAATTTTTGGAGCCCTCTGCGCAGTTTGGATTTCACCGAGCTCAGGGGCATCCGCAGTGTCCTGGCAATGTCCGACTGACTGTGACTATCATAGTAGCTCATCTCGAGAATTCGCTCTTCGAGCTTTGACAAGGCTTTGAGCGAATCCCGTACTGATTCTGTATACCCCTTGAATGCAAGAATCTGCTGGGTGCCGGCATCTGGGGCACGCTCTGGCGCGCTTCGAGGAGAGCCGCGTTCCCCTTCCTTTATTCTTTGATTCTCTCTCCTCAATCGAAGTTTATCAATGGCCTTGTTGCGACAGACCGCGACAATCCAAGAGAAAATCGAACCCCGGTCCGCTACGTACCCGCCTGCTTTCTCCCAGACGTGGGCAAACGCCTCTTGAAGCACCGCTTCCGCTTCCTGCGTGGATCCGACGATGCGAAGTGCAAGAGGGTACAAGAGCGGTGCATAGCGGTCATAGAGCATCCCCAGCGCCTGTCGGTCCTTTTTCTGGATGCGCTTGAGGAGGTCGGCATCGTGCTGATTGATGCCGGTCCGTGTGAGAACGGTGAGGAGCACGGCGATCCTTTTTGATGTGGATGGAAGTGTGAAATCCCTTGCTCGGCTGACCCGAACAATCTACACAGAAGCAGCGGGAAAAACAACGATAGCCTGGATGCTCACGAACCGGGGCTGGGTGGCGTATCGCCGGGTTTCTCCGGTGAAGGCTCCCTTGCCGGCACAATATTATGCTTTCGCAGCAGTTGCTCTACGGCGTCAGCCCGATCAGCATGAATCGACAGCGTAACCGTCCGGAGCATCGCTATCGAGCTCTGTTTTTGAAGAACCAACGTCTGGTACTTGCCTTTCCAGCCCTCCCATGCGAAGCTGTCCATCTTTTCCCACGGGATCAGGCCCGTGCCATGAAATATCCCGCGCTCCCGGACGCTTCGCCTCGTCACCCCCTGGACAAAGACGGCGAACGCTACGGAGAGCTCCAGCACTTCAAACGAGATGTCGTTGATTGTCCACGTTGGCGCCGATACAACTCGCACGCCATCGATCAAGGCGTTTGCTGCGAGCGCACCGGCGACAATCATCTCAATGAGGAACTCACCGATGGGGACGCGGCCAAGATCAAGCACCACAGCTCCCCCGCGAAGCCTGTGTTGGACAATACCGATCGCTCGATACAACACAATAGCACAGCCGAGAATAGCCAGCGACAACTCCGGCACGCCCTTCGACCAGTGATATTGTTCGTCAAGCACCACTGCCGTCATAGCGATAAGAACGAAAAATCCAAGACCCACGAAGATCTGTTTTGAAGCGACCTTCAGTTTCGTCCGCTTTGAGAAGCCAAGCATGATCAGGGCAACTGCGAAGAGATACCCGACAATCCAGAACCATTGCATAGTGTTCTCCTTTTCTCGTGCGCCGTGTTGTCCTCAGTGCTGTTGATCACCGGTCGGCAGTCTCGGCTCAACAAAAACAAGTTTCTCCCGCTCAATTGTCACTGTGCCCGGTGAAGCCCCCCTCGGCTTGCGCACATATTTCCTCTCTGTTACGGCGACAGGAACATACTTGGCGTTCTTCATCTTACTGTAGTACGCCGCAATGCTCGCCGCTTCATCAATCGCCCTCTTGCTCGGCTGACCTTTTCCCGTACCCGTTTTCAGCACGACGTGTGAGCCGCTCGAGCCCCGGGCGTGGAGCCACAAATCAGTCGGCTTCGCGTACTTCAGGGTGAGCAGATCGTTGTTTTCGCTGCTCTTCCCGACCCAAACCGCGAAGCCGCCGGCCACTGTAAAGATTCGGAACGGCACCTGTTCGCGAGGTTGATCCGCCCCGCGAACCTCTGCTTTGTAGCCAACTTGGGCAAGGTCCTTGTCGTGGGCGGCCAGAAAATCCGCAAACTGCTCCGGGGTCTGAATTGGCAAGAGATGTTCGACCAAGTCACGCAAACCCTCCCACTCTTGCACGGTCTCATCTTTGTGTTTCGTCTTCTCCTCAACATTCCCACGCGCTTTTTTCGCTTTCTCAAAATAACGCTCGGCGTTCCTCGCTGGTGACTGGCCCGGGTCAAGGCGGATCGTGATGGTCTCCCGCGCGGGACTGAAGACGTTTTCGACACTCGCCTGGCTCGTGCGCGGTTCAATCCGATGCAAGTTCGCCATCAAGAGCTTTCCGGACAACTCGTATTGCGCAGCCCGTTCAAGAAGTTCGCTTTCCTCGGCGATTTTCTCCAGCGTTCGTCCAGCCCGCTCCATCGCTCGCTCCAGGTACCGGACCAGCCTTTCTTTCTCACGCAGAAGAGATTTATGTTTTCTCGACTTTCCGTGAAATGTCCTGATCGCCTCGTGGAGGGAATCAAATCGCTCCTCCCGCGTCGCTTTCAGGTGCACAAGGGGTACAAGAGAAAAAGACTCGGGTTCTGCATTTTGGTAGTACAGCCGGGGGGCTGGCAGTCCCTCCAACTGTTCGATGAGATCGAGAGTTGATGCATACAGCCGCTGCTGATCTCCCTCCTGCAGCTCTGCCACAAGTTGTCGGTCGTTCAGGCTCGCGCGATAACACACCTCGCGGATCAGGACGCTGTTCAAGAGCGGGAAGAGTTTTTTGACTGCCGCAGAAAGAAGGATGTTGCCAATTGCCTGGAGGCGTATTGTGAACTCTTTGGGAGTATGCGGCACTTCGGCGAGATCGCGCACTTTTGGCTGGTATGTCGCTCCAACAGTCTCCTTAGGGCGGAGGAACGCGTCAACGATCCGGTTCTCGGCGTCAACAAGAAAAACGTTTGCCTTTGACCCAAACAGCTGAATCATCACACGCGTGTCACCGCTGCACCGAACAACGATCTCCCGGTCTGCAGGCTGAATGAACACTTGCTCGACCCGTTGTCCCCAGATTCTGGAGAAGACATCAATGGAGTTTTTCTTTGCCCGATGAACCTCACCGCGGAGAAAGAGAAAGTTTGCCGATGGTTCACACGAAACGAGAAGAGCACACCCGTCGCTGTCACGGCTGAGGGAAACCAAAAGCTCGTTTTTGCTTTGGCAGAAGGCCTCGTGAATCACAGCGCCAGCAAGCCTCTTGTCCAAATCACGAGCGAGGTGTCGTAAGGTATAGTAGTTAGCGATCATATGTTATCCACACCTCAAGAAAAGGTTGAGAAAATTCACCCCAAAATCAATTTCTGCTCGTCGCGATGTGGATAACCGTGTGGATAGCATGTTCCGAACTTTCCCTTGCCCGCTCTTCGAATTTTGCGTAAATTCTACCTGAAATGGAGGAATTTGTACTCACGAGGGCGCAACATTGATTGCTAGCATGACCGGTTTTGGCCGCGCCGAGCTTTCGCGGGACGGGATCACCGCTACCGTGGAAGTGCGTGGTGTGAACAGCAGGTACCTCGATGTAACGACCCGATTGCCTCGAGCCCTCTCGCAGCGTGAAAAGGACGTTAAGGACCTTGTTCGTGCGTGCGTGAACCGGGGAAACCTGACGATTGCAGTGACTGTTGAAGAAGAGTCGGACGGAATCCCCCCGCTATCTGTAAATAGGTCGGCGGCACGCGCCTATACGAAGCTTCTGAATGAGCTTCGCAAAGCGACGAAGATTCACGAAGCGGTCAAACTCGAGCACTTGCTGAAGTTCTCAGAGGTCTTTGAGGTCCCGCGTGAAATCGAATCCGACGAACGCGAATGGGCTGTTGTCCAAGAGGCCCTGCAGAGTGCGTTGAAGGACTTCAACGCAATGCGGCAGAACGAAGGGCGTGAGCTTGTAAAGGATCTCGAGCCCAGGATTCGACGGCTTAATGAAACCGTTGACAGGATTGAGGCTCTTTCGAAGGAGCGAATTCCCGAAGAACGCAGGCGCCTCAACGAACGGATCACACAACTCCTTGAAGACAAGAACATTATTGACCAGAATCGCCTCGAGCTTGAGATTGCTCTCCTTGCAGATAAACTCGATGTCACTGAGGAGTGTGTCCGCTTCCGGAGCCATAATAAGTTCTTCCTCGAAGCCCTCGCCAGTGAGGAATCTGCCGGACGGAAGTTGAACTTCCTGGTGCAGGAAATCAACCGCGAAGCGAACACCATTGGCTCGAAAACGAACGACGCAGAGATTGCTCATCTCGTTGTGCTGATGAAAGAGCAGTTGGAGAAGATCCGGGAGCAATTACAGAATATTGAGTGAAGGAATTTGATCGTTTGTCCATCGGGTCATCAAGCTGTTGAATTTCCGCACAGGGATTCAATGACCCGATGGCTCGATGACCTAATTTATCCTGAATGTCCAGAGGAAAACTCATTGTCGTCTCTGCGCCCAGCGGCGCCGGAAAAACGACAATCGTCAAGGCAATTCTGGCAAAGTACCCGTCGCTGCTCTTTTCGGTCTCAGCGACAACGCGGCCGATCCGCTCGGGCGAAACCGAGGGAAGAGATTACTTTTTCCTGCCGCGCGAGGAGTTTGAACGGCAAATCACGGCGGGTCAACTGGTAGAGTGGGAAGAGATCTACGGGAACTTGTACGGCACGCTCAAGAGTGAAGTTGACAAAGCGTTATCGGCGGGAAAAACGATGCTCTTCGACATCGATGTCAAGGGCGCCATTTCGATCAAACGCCACTACCCGAGCGACGCCGTCTTGATCTTCGTCAAACCGCCGAGCTTCGAAGTGTTACGGTCCCGCCTGCTCAACAGGAAAACCGAGGACGAGGCAACGATCAAGCGACGATTGGATCGCGTGCCCATGGAACTGGAGACGGGAAATCAGTTCGATTATCAAGTCGTCAACAATGATCTTCAAACAGCAGTCCGGGAGGTTGAACAGATCGTTGCAAAGCAGCTGGGGTTTGTGCCACTGTAGGAGCCTCGATCAGAGGAAACACTTATTTGTCATTACTTGACTGGAGGTAAATCGTGCCTGTAAAACCGATCGATATCGAGCAGTTTTCTACATCTGCTCGCGATGTGTATGAAGCCATTGTGATCGCGTCGAAGCGCGCGCGGCAGATTCACACCGAGATTAAACTCGAGCTCGGCCAGCGGATTGAGACGTTAAACCAGCTCAGCAACACGACGGAGTCGGAAGATGAAATGGACGTGAGCGCCAATCCCGATCAGTTGAGGATCAGTCTCGAGTTCGAGAAACGCCTGAAACCAGCAGATGTCGCTCTTCAGGAAGTCAGCGCCAAAAAGGTCAAATGGCGCTACAAGGTCGTGGAACAACCCGAAGTGAAGCCGAAAGAAAAGGAAAAAGAGAAAGAACCTGAGGAATAGGGTGTCCCGTGCTTCGCGGAAAGCACATACTGGTGGGGGTAACCGGGGGGATCGCCGCCTACAAAGTCTGCTACCTTGTCCGTGAGCTGAAGAAAGCAGGTGCGGACGTGAAGGTTGTCATGACGGAAGCTGCAACGCGGTTTGTTGCACCGCTCACGTTCTCCGCGCTTTCGGGCCACGAAGTTGCCTCCGATCTCTGGACCCGCAACCAGTCAACCAGCTCAGCCGTCGGCACCCAGCATATCGATCTTGCTACCTGGGCCGACGTTTTCGTCATCGCGCCAGCATCGGCCAACACGATTGCCAAGCTTACCTACGGTCTCTCGGACAATCTCCTCACGATCATCGCGCTTGCCAGCACGGGTCCAATTGTCCTTGCTCCGACGATGGACGCGGACATGTACATCAATCCCGTCACCCAACAGAACGTCGCAAGGCTCAAGGAGCGGGGCTATTTCGTTGTTCCGCCGGAAGAGGGCGAGCATGCCAGCGGTCTCAAGGGACCCGGGAGACTTCCTGCTGTTGAGCTCATTCTTGCAGAGATCGACCGCGTCCTCGAAAGATCGCATCAAGATCTCAAAGGCAAGAAAATTCTCGTAACCGCCGGACCGACGCACGAGGCGATCGACCCCGTGCGCTTCATCGGCAACCGGTCATCCGGCAAGATGGGGTTTGCTCTCGCCAACGCGGCTGCGCTTCGCGGCGCCACAGTCACTCTTATCACCGGACCTGTTCATCTCGAGACCCCTCGCAGTGTTACCCGCATCGATGTGGAATCGGCTGACAACATGCAGCGAGAAGTGTTGAAACGCGCGGGGAAAGCGGATGCAGTGATTATGGCGGCCGCCGTCGCGGACTATACGCCTCAAGCCCCTACGCGCAACAAGATCAAGAAGGAATCTGTAGCAAGAAGTCTCACCCTTGCTCTCAAAGAAACACCAGACATTCTCGCATCCCTCGGTCAAAAGAAAAGCAAAGGTCAGGTATTGGTTGGCTTTGCTCTTGAGACCGAGGATGAGCTGCGCGGGGCAAGGGAGAAGTTGAAGAGGAAGAATCTCGATTTCATCGTTTTGAATTCTCTCGCCGACAAGGGTGCGGGATTCGGCACCGACACCAATGTCGTGACCATCATCGACAAGAAAGGGAAAGCCGAGAAGTTTCCCGTGATGTCCAAGTTTGATGTAGCAAACGAAATTCTCAGCCGGCTCAAGAAGTTTCTGTGAAGAACTGAATAGGACGCGGAGGTTGATAGATCAAGCAGATTGACGCGGAAGACGCTTCTCATGTTTTCTTCTGCGGTCATGCGCTGGGTCATCATTTTCCGTGTCCTATTCTTGCCTTTAATCTGATTCCTGCCTGAATGCCTAACACCGACGACGAACTCAAACGACTCTTGACCGATATCCAACAAGCCTTGATCCAGCAAAAGGAGTTGTTTGGAGATACAATCAATATCAGCCCGGAATCTGAAACGCGAAAGGCAGAGGAGGAGATAATGTCAGCGAAGAAGCAGCCCCCGCCGGTTGCAGAAGGTCCCGACCTGTTTGGATTCGTGGCACCGAAGCCGCCCTCACCTCTGGATCAGCTCCCCCCCTATCCGAACGAGCCGTGGGTGTCAGCCGCGAGCCTGGGCGAACTCGAATCGATGATCTGCAACTGTGTGAAATGTTCCCTCGGGCACACTCGTACCAAGTTTGTCTTCGGTGTGGGAAATCCGAAGGCCGGCATCGTGTTCATTGGTGAGGCGCCGGGAGCCGATGAAGACTTGCAGGGCGAGCCGTTCGTCGGGCGGGCGGGACAGTTGTTGAACAAGATTCTGGAAGCGATACAGCTCAAGCGCGAGGACGTGTACATCTGCAACATCATCAAATGCCGGCCGCCAAATAACCGAGACCCGCAGCCGATTGAGATCGACACATGCGAGCCGTATCTCTGGAAACAGCTTGAGATTATGAAGCCGAAGATCATCGTGTGCCTCGGCCGCGTCGCGGCGCAGACCCTCCTTCGTACAACCGCCGGCCTTAACGATATGCGCGGCAAGGTGCACGACTACCGCGGAATGAAGCTGGTGGTAACGTACCACCCCGCCGCGCTCCTGCGCAATCCCAACTGGAAGAAGCCGACATGGGAAGACGTCCAGTGGATCCGGAAAATGTACGACGAAATGAAGTAAGCCTCGGTAGCGGAGTCAACATGTCCCGGACCCCGCCAAATGAGGGCAGGCGAAAAGGACAATTAGCCACGCTGAATGGGGTCGCAGCGTGTACAGAGGTGCATCCCATGAACATCTCTCGACTTCGCTCGAGATGACTAGAACCTATCTCAAAAACCCCTCCGGAAGAAAGGAGGGTTTCACGCCAACTCCCGCTCCTGGATTCCGCTCATAAGCGGGATTCAGAGACCGGAACCGCAAAGGTCGCCCAAGAACATATAAGTCTTTCTATGCGTTGCGCCTTGGCGGCTTTGCCTGCCCGACTGTCGAGAGCAATGGACGGTCAGGCGGGCGTGAGTATTTTTCAGATGGCTTCTATGGTTGTTTTCTTGCGGGCTCTATTTCATCTCTTTCAATGAACAAAGACAAGCAATTCATAACGGGCCTCAGGCTCGCCTGGCGCGATGAGATGCTCAGCGCCCGGAACTACCGCGCGCTCGCACAGCGCGAGCAAAATCCCGAGAAACGGGCAATCCTTCAGCGTATGGCAGAAGCCGAGGAGCGGCATGCGGAGCGATGGGCGGGGCGCCTGCGCGAGCTTGGCGCTGACCCCGGCGTGTATAGAGAATCCTTCATTGATCGCGTCCGGCGCTGGATTTTGCTCAAGAGCGACGCTGAGGTCGCCGCAAAGATGCTTGAAGCGGGTGAAAGCCAGGCCGACAAGCTTTATGACGCGCTCCTGGCAAATGCGCAAACGGAGAAAGATCGCTCATCACTCCTGGAAGCCCAACGCGACGAGCATGCTCATTCGCGTTTGCTGGAAGAATTTGAAGGCCGTCCGACCCACCCTCAACGGCGGCTGGATACTATCCTCGGCAGGGAAACGTGGCACGTACGAGCCGGCGGGTGGATTGGCCAGGCTATTTACGGTGTTAACGATGGGCTCGGCGCGGCCTTCGGCGTCGTAAGCGGGGTGGCCGGAGCAACGCAGGCGAACAGCGAGTTCGTGCTCTTGAGCGGATTTGCCACGGCTGTCGCCTCGGCGCTCTCCATGGGAAGCGGCGCGTATCTCGCGATGAAATCCGAGCGCGAGATCTATGAAGCAGAAATGGAGCGCGAGCAGCGCGAGATTGAAGAAAATCCCGAAGAAGAGCGCGAGGAGCTGGAGCTCTTCTACCAGCTTAAAGGCTTCACCGCAGAGGAAGCAAAAACAATGGCGACCCGGCTTGCTGAGAAGCCGGATCAGTTGTTGAAGACGATGGCGCACGAGGAGCTTGGGCTCTCGGAGCAAACGTTTCCCAACGAATGGCGCGCTGCGGTGAGCGCTATGCTGAGCACGGCGATTGGCGCGGCGGTACCAGTCATTCCCTTCCTGTTTAGCTCGGGCATGACAGCGCTCCTTATTTCCTTTATCGTGAGCACGGTCGCACATTTTGCCGTCGGCGCGTCGAAGGTGCTGGTCACGGGCCGCTCGTGGCTCAAGAGCGGGACGGAGATGACGCTCGTTGGCCTCGGCGAGGCGGCTATTACGTATGCCATTGGCTTGCTGGTCTCACCCGCAATTGGATAGAGAAGCGAGCCGGTACACCTTCAGTCATAAAATGATTTGTATGGAGGGGCCAGCGGGTTATCTCGGACAAATGTGAAATAACCGAAATTATTCATTAACCATGCGCTCTTGCGCGGATAAACGATTCGTTAACCCGAGAGTCAGTTGCAATTGCCCCGCACACTGTGGCAAGGCAATATATGCTATCACAGCCGACATCCGTGCCGATTGAAAATAAAGTAATCTTGAAGGAATATTTATGAAAGCGATTGTATACACAAAATATGGATCGCCGGATGTTCTTCAACTCAAGGACGTCGAAAAACCTACGCCCAAGGACGATGAAGTCTTGATAAAGATTCATGCGGCGTCCGTCAATGCATATGACTGGCATTTCCTGACCGCTGACATATTCTTGATTCGCCTGATGGGCGGGGGGCTGCTCAAACCCAAAAACACCAGACTCGGCGCTGACATAGCGGGTCGGGTTGAAGCGGTTGGCAAAAACGTCAAGCAGTTTCAGCCAGATGATGAGGTATTCGGGATGGTGCGGGGCGGTTTTGCCGAGTATGCATGTGCTCTTGAAAACGCATTGGCGTTGAAACCGTCCAATCTATCGTTCGAGGAAGCAGCAGCCGTACCTATGGCGGCGGTCACCGCCCTGCAGGGTCTGCGCGATGAAGGGCAGATTCAGGCGGGGCAAAAGGTTTTAATCAATGGGGCCTCGGGCGGGGTGGGAACGTTTGCGGTGCAGATTGCCAAATCATTCGGGGCTGAAGTGACCGCCGTGTGCAGCACGAGGAATGTGGACCAGGCGCGCTCGCTTGGGGCAGACCATGTTATTGATTACACCAAAGAAGATTTCACCCAAAGTGGGCAGCAGTATGACCTCATTCTTGCTGCAAATGGATATCATCCGCTTTCAGCTTATAAGCGTGCCTTAACTCCCAAGGGTATTTATGTGATGGCCGGAGGTTCCATGGCTCAAATCTTCCAGGCTATGCTCATGGGGTCATGGATGTCGGAAACCGGGGGCAGGAAAATGGGAGGCGTATCGGCGAAACGAAGCCAAAAAGATTTGGATTTTCTCAAAGAGCTTCTGGAAGCGGGCAAAGTCGTCCCTGTTATTGATAGACGGTATCCGTTAAGTGAGGCTGCTGAAGCGCTTCGGTATCTTGGAGAAGGACATGCTCGAGGAAAAGTAGTAATAACTGTGGGAGATCGAGTATGATACACTCAAGATGCTGGAGAATGACCGCTAAACGTGCGGGGCAACTGCACATAACACGGCAAACAACGACACTCGCTCATTCAATAGGGCTTTGCTGAAGCTCAATTCAAGAATTAAAGGTGCTCGTTCCATTGCTTTTGCCGCGAGAAAAATGTGTCGTTTGTGGCGGCTCGCAACGGCCCCGATAGAAATCATCGGGGCAGGCGTTTTGCCTAAACGTTAAGTGCAATGCCCCACAATCCACGATCGTACAATACCGTTCATCGTGAAAGGAGATACCATGACATTCCGAACACTTTTGATCATGAAAGCCGTCGTGTGCCTCGTCTTCGGCGTTACCCTTCTGCTCGCTCCGGGTCTATTGCTTGGTCTGCTGGGTGCAGAACTCAATGACGGCGGCACGTTCACTGCCCGAGAGTACGGCGCAGCGCTCGTCGGCACCCTTCTGCTCACATGGTTCGCCAAGGATGTCAAAGCAGCCGACGCCAGAGGTGCTATCCTGCTCGACCTTCTGGTCTATGACGCCATCGGAGTGGTCGTCACGTTCCTAGTCGTGCTCTCTGGCGTTTTGAACACGCTTGGCTGGGCAATCGTCGTGGTGTACCTGTTCTTCGCCGTGGGCTCGGCCTATCTCCTCCTTAAGGAAAGACCGTTCCAGCAGGATCGCGCACCGAGCGAGGCGTAACACGGAGTTGAACCACGCGGAAGCACGTGCCCGATTGCACTCCGCATGTGGGCCGCGCAGGTTAACTCCAAAGTTGTTCGGTTGGAAGAACCCACGTTTGTCCATTTGAAGACGCGCAAACAAACTGGTGCCCGGCGCTCCGTTACCACTTTATTCACAGATTTGGTATCGTTCAGGACGCTATCGCGGGAAAACAAAAGTGGGGCACTGCGCTTAACAATAGGCGCTACGACGCTCCATTTGTTGATAGATGATTATTGAGGTCACTCCATTGTTTTTGCCGCGAGAAAATGAATCGTTGATAGCGGCAAAACCCACGGCGGTGTTGGGCGAAACGTTATGCGTCATTGTTTTGCTTTGCGAGTGACATGCGGGCCACGTTCACCGTTCTCAATTTGTGAAAGGATATCACATGTCGACCATTGGCCTTCCTGAAATTGTTCTTGTGTTTTTCGTTGGATTCCTCACCATTCTACCGTTATGGAAGATCGTAGGCAAGGCGGGTTATCATCCTGCTCTAAGCCTTTTGGCCTTTATTCCGCTAGTAAATGTCATTTCGCTATATGTTTTTGCTTTCGCCAATTGGCCAATCCAGAAGCGATGACAAAAGCAGACTGCCGAATAGATCATAGCCTCCAAATCACGTGCAGACATGATTGGTCGACAAAGTTGTGGTCCCGGGTCTGGTCGAAACGCAACACAAAAGGCAACACGATCCGCCCAAAGATGAGGCATGGCGGACAGGCGCTCGCGGGCTAGTCTTGCCGGGCAGTTATTGCATCGTGCGGCGAAACGCTTGCCGAAGTGTGCCGAACAAATTGTTAGCCACGACAATAAGGAGCAATCCACGATGAAAGCCACAATCACGATATTCTTTGCTATCCTATTAGTGCTTGCGGCGGTTATTCCGTCGTTGGATCCGGATTCCCAGCAAGCTTACGCGTATCCGCCGGGGGTGGGAATACTCTCCAAGTCAAAGAATTGCCTTGCCTGCCACGCTAATAATGGACCGTGGACTGATGAGGGAAAAACCATTATCGACATTATCGAGAAGGATTCCGGGAAATCCTTCCGGCAGCCCGATGGGAGTTTCCTTCTTCAAATCAAGCGGCATGAACCGCTCACTGTTCTCACCGTCATTGGCTACAAGAAAAACGGCAGGATCGCGCCGTATCGAAACGGGTGGATCTATGTCGATCCGACGACCATTGAATCGAGTTCACTCTCGAAGTTCGCACCGGGATGGGACGTGAACCTTCAGGCATCGTGCCGGCTTGTCGGCGACAAACTTGAAGGATTTGAAGATTGTGACCTCTCCGTATTACCGATGACAATTCGCCCATCAGATTCTGCACGGGATGCGCAAATCGTCCTCCAGGGGATGCTCA
>CAZTKU010000002.1:0-50071 GCA_964614245.1 uncultured Ignavibacteriaceae bacterium | reverse complement strand
TGGCGACAAAGGGAAGAAGGTTGAGGACGCGGACTACGAAGTGGTAGATGATAAGTAGTCGGAGATTGCAGATGACAGGAGGCAGAATCGAAAGGCGAGGCGAACCCTCGCCTTTCTTACGGAAGGACTTCAATGATGAACTTCAACAAGTTTACTCTCAAATCACAAGAGGCGGTCCAGAACGCGCAGGAGATTGCTTCGAGCTACAGCAATCAAGCGCTCGAGCCTGAGCATCTGCTCGCTGCGCTCGTTCAGGACAGTGAAGGGATCGTTGCGCCCTTGCTCCAAAAGGTCGGGGCAAACCTGAATTACATCAAAATCAAGATCAACGAGGCAGTCGAACGTCTGCCGAAAGTGCAGGGAGCCGGTCTTGGCCAACAACATGTCTCACCTGCCCTGCTGCAGGTTTTTGAGTCTGCTCAGAAAGAAGCCCAGCAACTCAAAGACGAATACATCAGCACCGAGCATCTGCTGCTCGGATTGCTCGAAGAACCGACCCATGGGAGGAAACCCTCAAGCGCGTCAAAACTGCTGGTCGACCAGGGTGTAACGAAGGACGCAATCTACAAAGCTCTCAAGGAGGTTCGCGGAACGCAAAGGGTGACGGATCAAAACCCGGAAGACAAGTATCAAGCGCTCGAGCGGTTTGGTCGGGATCTCAATGAGCTGGCGCGCAGAGGGAAGCTGGATCCCGTCATTGGCCGTGAGGATGAGATTCGCCGCGTTTTGCAGGTGCTCTCACGCCGGACAAAGAACAATCCTGTGCTCATCGGTGACCCTGGCGTCGGCAAGACTGCCATCGCCGAAGGCATCGCCCACCGCATCGTTCAAGGAGATGTGCCCGAAAATCTGAAAACCAAACGGATCGTTGCTCTCGACTTGGGCAGTCTGGTGGCTGGGACAAGCTTCCGGGGTCAGTTTGAGGAACGGCTCAAGGCGGTTCTGAAGGAAGTGACAGAATCCAACGGGGAGATCATTCTCTTCATTGACGAGCTGCACACGCTTGTCGGCGCCGGGGCCGCCCAGGGTGCAGTTGATGCTGCGAACATGCTCAAACCTGCGCTCGCACGCGGGGACCTTCGCGCTATCGGTGCAACGACAATCGACGAGTATCGCAAGCATGTCGAGAAAGACGCTGCACTGGAGCGCCGTTTCCAGCCGGTCCTGGTGGATGAGCCAAGCGTTGAAGACACCATCTCGATCCTGCGCGGCCTCAAAGAGCGTTACGAGGTTCATCACGGCGTCCGAATTACCGATGGAGCAATTGTCGCTGCTGCCCAACTCAGCCATCGATACATCACCGACCGGTTCTTGCCGGATAAGGCAATCGATCTCGTTGACGAGGCAGCGTCCAAGCTTCGGATTGAGATCGATTCGATGCCCGAGGAGTTGGACACCGTCGAGCGACGCATCAAGCAATTAGAGATCGAACGCGAGGCCGTGAAACGGGAGAAGGACGAGGAATCCAAAACCCGGCTGGAGATTATCAGCCAGGAGCTCGCCGAGCTTAACCAGCAGCGGTCCGAACTTCGCGCGCACTGGCAGCTCGAGAAAGAGTTCATCCAATCGATCCGCAAGATGAAGGAGGAGATGGAACGGGCGAAGGTCGAAGCGGAGCAGAAGGAGCGTCAGGGTGACCTGGGACGTGTCGCAGAGTTGCGCTATGGCGTCATCGCCGGTCTGGAAAGAAAGCTCAAAGAGGCGTCCGGAAAGTTGGCAGATGTGCAGAAGGACCGGAAAATGCTGAAGGAGGAGGTTGACGCGGAGGATATCGCCGAGATCGTTGCGAAGTGGACAGGCGTTCCCGTCCAGCGTATGCTGGAAGGTGAGCGGGCAAAGCTCCTGCATCTGGAGGCACGCATTCACGAGCGGCTGATCAACCAGAACGATGCCGTGAAGGCCGTGGCAGACGCCATTCGCAGAAGTCGCGCTGGACTGCAGGACGAAAAACGTCCGATCGGCTCATTCATTTTCCTAGGCAGCACGGGTGTCGGAAAGACGGAGCTTGCGCGCGCTCTGGCGGAGTTCCTCTTCAACGATGAGAGCGCGATGGTGCGTATCGATATGAGTGAGTATATGGAGAAGTTTTCCGTCTCCAGACTCATCGGCGCTCCGCCCGGATATGTCGGCTACGAGGAAGGAGGACAACTGACGGAGGCTGTCCGTCGCAAACCGTATTCCGTTGTTCTCCTGGACGAAATCGAAAAGGCTCATCCGGAGGTCTTCAACGTCTTGCTGCAGCTCCTTGATGAGGGTCGGCTAACGGACAGCAAAGGGCGAACCGTCAATTTCAAGAACACGATCGTCATTATGACGTCGAACCTTGGGTCCCATCTCATTCAGGAGAGACTGCAGCACCTGACTGAAAGCAACCGTGACGAGATCATGGACGAGCTTCGGGTGAGACTTCTGGAGATGCTAAAGCAAGCGATTCGACCGGAGTTTCTGAACCGGATCGATGAAATCATTCTCTTCAAGCCTCTCACGATGACGGAGATTCAGCAAATCGTTGAGCTGCAGCTGAAAAACGTCCAAAAGCTCATTTCGGCGAAGAACATCACGCTGGAGTTTTCGGACGACCTCAAAGAATGGCTTGCGAGGGCTGGATTCGATCCGGCTTTTGGTGCACGTCCGCTGAAGCGGACCGTCCAAAGGTATGTGGTCAATAGACTGTCGGAGAAAATCCTGGCGGCGGAAATCGCTGAGGGGGACACGGTCAAGGTTGATGTAGGTGATCGTGGCGCTGTGGAATTTGTGATCAAAGCAAGAGCTGAGGTCGTGGAGTAACCTCACCCCCTTGTTCCATCTCCTGTGATAGGAGAGGGGATTGTTTTTGCTCCCCCGCCAAAATCCCTGTATCTTGGCTGTGAAATGAAACTCTCATCACTCCTTGGGCATGCGCGGGAACTTCTCCAACTCACCCACACGTCAGGCAAGCCTGCTGACAGCCTTATCGATTCGTTCTTTCGCTCCCATAGATATCTTGGTTCCCACGACCGTCGGTTCATTGCAGAGACTGTCTACGGCACGCTGAGGCATCTTCGCCGCTGCGACGTCGTCCTTCAGGGTGCACTGGGTGGACAGGCGCACGAGGTCCTTCCGGAAGACGGGTTCCTTCTGCTTATTGTTACGTACCTGCTGCTTGTCGAGTGCCGCACTGCACTTTCGAGCGGAGACCTCCTTCCCCAACTCAAATCTTCTCGTCTCAAGGCAAGCCTTGATGACGCGCTCACGAAAATTCTCTCTCAGGCGATCGATGAGGAGCATGATGCGGCAGACCGGATCGGCATCCGATATTCTTATCCCCGATGGATGGTGGAACGCTTTTTTTCTCAATATGGCGAGGCAGAAACGGAGAGGCTGTGTGTCAGCTTGAACGAGCAGGCGTCGCTTACCCTCCGGGTGAATACGCTGAAGACCACAGTCGAAGGGTGTCAAGAGTTGCTCAAGGCGGAGGGTGTCGAGACACAGAGAACGAAGCTCTCGCCGTTCGGCCTTGAGGTACCCAAACGCATCAACATCTTCGAGCTTCAATCATTTCGGGATGGGATGTTCGAAGTGCAGGATGAGGGGAGCCAGCTCTTGCCGTTGTTGCTCGATCCGAAGCCCACCGCGAAGGTTCTCGATGCGTGCGCAGGCGCTGGGGGTAAAACCCTCGAGTTCGCTGCCTTAATGAACAATCGAGGCGAGATCGTGGCAACGGACGTGCAGAAGTTCAGGCTTGATCAGCTGCGCAAGCGTCTCCGGCGCGCAGGCGCCTCGAATGTGCGCATCAAGGAGATCAGAGATCTTTCCTCTCTCCAGCAACAGTTCAGCGAGCATTTCGATCTTGTCTTCGTCGACGCTCCGTGCAGCGGCCTGGGGACGATTCGCCGCAATCCCGGCATGAAATGGACCGTGACCGAAGAGACCGTTCAGGAACTCTCGGCAAAACAGCTGCAGATCTTGAACACGAGCGCTCCGCTGGTGAAACCGGGCGGCAAGCTCGTCTATGCAACGTGCACGCTGCTTCGTGAGGAAAACGAAGATGTGGTTGAGGCGTTTCTTCCGCAACACAGGGAGTTTGTCGTCGCTGATCCATTGCCATTCCTTTCAAAATTCAACCTTCAGCAACTTGCCTCCTCGAGGTACACCAGACTGCTCCCGCATCGCGACGGAACTGACGGGTTCTTCTGTGCTGTTCTGGAGAGAGGAACGCTGTAGTCTTCGATTGATTCTCCTGACATCTTTTCATACAATAAAGATTCAGCGATAGCCGATTACCACCTCCGCCGATGAGAATGCTTATGCGCCACCGACAGGATACCCTGAGAGTCCTCGCTCTCACTCTCGTCTTGTTTCTCGGGGCTGGATGCTCGAAGGATCCAACCGAGCAAGAGATACTTGAGAAAGCCATTGAACACCAGAGATGGGATGAATATGACGACGCTTTGGCCTCCTATCAGTTACTTATCAAGCAATTTCCAAAGAGCCCATATGTCCCGGAAGCGCTTTATGCCATGGGCCTTATTTATCAGACAAAAAAGGATTTCACGAAGGCCGTCGCGACCTTCAGGAGGCTTGGCGAGGAATACCCCGACCATGCCACCGCATCAAGCGCCACCTATATTCGGGCGATGCTTCTGAGCAGGGAATTAAAGGATCCTGACGAAGCTTTGAAGGCATTTGAGGAGCTCCTGAGGCGTTATCCCGATTCACCGACGGTCAGTTCAGCGAAGGCGGAGATGGATAGCCTCCGGAACATGACACGCAAATCACGATAGGTCCACGCGTGCAAGAAGGGCTCAAGTATCTTCAACCGAGCGTTGTGGCTCAACTGGCGAACATGGAGCTGCGTGCCCGGCTTGTTGTTGAAGGCTTCATAACCGGCCTCCACAAGAGTCCTTACCATGGATTCAGCGTCGAGTTTACTGAGCATCGCCAGTACATGCCCGGCGATGAAATCAAGCATATTGACTGGAAGGCCTACGGCAAGACCGATCGGTACTACATCAAGGAATTCGAGGAAGAAACGAACCTGAAGTCGTATCTCATCCTTGATGCAAGCAGGTCGATGGATTATTGCTCTGATGGGCACTTGAGAAAAGTGGAGTACGCGTCCTATATCGCGGCGGCCCTGGCATATCTGATGGTCGAGCAGCGCGATGCGGTCGGCCTCACGATCTACGATGAACGAGTCCGCACTCTTTTGCCCCCCCGGGCCACGAAGCTCTACTTGAAGCAGATCTTGCGGGAACTGGAGAACCTCAAACCTGGCAACAAGACGGCGACTGCCCAATCGCTCCACGAAGTCGCTGAACGGATCAAGCGGCGGGGCCTTGTGGTCGTTCTCAGCGACCTGTTTGACGACCCGAAACACGTGACGACTGCTCTGAAGCACTTCCGCCATAAGGGAAACGAAGTCATTGTCATGCAGGTGCTGGATCCCATGGAGCGCTCCTTCGGCTTCGGTTCGGATGCGTTGTTCCGGGACATGGAGACCAAAGAAGAACTCATGACTCAACCCTGGCACATCCAGAAGGCGTATCGGGAGTCCTTTCAACAGTTTCTGGATTACTACAAGCGAGAATGCCGCGAAAATGCGATCGATTACGTCCTCCTCGACACGAGCACGCCGTTCGACAAAGCATTATTCGAGTATTTGAATAAACGCAGGAGAATCCACTGAAGAATTTGTCCATTGAGTCATTGAGAGATTGAATCATTGTCTCATTGTGTCATCGGTAGATTGGGGAGTTGACCGTCGAGAAATGCGGAAATGGATCAATGATCAGATGATTCAATTCCTCTGTCTCAATTCGGCCCATGTCTGAAGACAAGCTCATAGTGAAGGGCGCGCGCGTCCACAATCTCAAGAACATCGATGTCGAGATGCCGCGCGATAATTTTATCGTCATCACGGGACTCTCCGGTTCCGGAAAGTCGAGCCTGGCCTTCGACACCATTTATGCCGAAGGGCAGCGGCGATACGTCGAAAGCCTATCAGCCTACGCTCGACAGTTCCTCGGATTGATGGAGCGACCGGACGTAGACTACATCGACGGACTGAGTCCGTCGATCTCGATCGAGCAGAAGACCGTGAGCACAAATCCGCGCTCGACGGTCGGGACAGTCACGGAGATCTATGACTTTCTTCGGCTGCTTTTTGCAAGGGTTGGGACACAATTCTGTTACAACTGCGGCCGAAAGGTACAGCGGCAAACGGTCGATCAGATAATCGATTCCATCCTTCAATATCCTCCCGGAGCGAAGGTTCAGATTCTTGCTCCGGTGGTGAAGGGGCGCAAAGGACACTACCGCGAGCTCTTCGAGCAGATTTTGAAGGATGGTTTTGTGCGAGTCCGAGTCGATGGTGTCACGAAAGAAATCACCGACGGCATGAAGGTGGATCGCTATAAGATCCATAACATCGAGATTGTCGTTGATCGCATTACGCTCAAACGCGAGGCCCGGTCGCGGGTCGCTGAATCGGTCGAGGTAGCGTTGCGATACGGCAGTGGCGCGCTCATCGTCCACGATGGGGAGAAGGATCACCTGTACAGCAGCCACTACGCCTGCCACGTATGCGGAATCAGCTACGAGGAGCCGGCTCCGAATTCGTTTTCGTTCAACTCACCTGCCGGGTCGTGCCCGGAGTGCGAGGGGCTTGGCGAGAAGCGGGCATTTGATCTCAGGCTGATCATTCCCGATGAACACCTCAGCATTAATCTGGAGGGATTGGCTCCTCTGGGCAAGCCACGCCCCACGTGGATGTTCAGTCAGATACGAGCTGTCGCGAAACGGTACGGGTTCGACTTCGACACGCCGCTGAGCAGTCTCTCGCCCAAAGCCAGACAAGTCCTCCTGTACGGTGCAGGTGACGAGAAATTCGAGATCGAGTATGCCCAGAGCAGTGGGAGGACTGTCGTCTACAAGCATCGCTTCGGCGGCGTGATGGAGATGCTCAAGCGATTCTATGACGAGTCGTCCTCCAACAACATTCGGGAGTGGGTCGAGTCGTTTATGACGACGAGCAGTTGCGATGCGTGTAAAGCGGGGCGCCTGAGGAAAGAGAGCCTGGCTGTCAAGCTTGAGGATGCCGAGACTGCCAAGCTCTACAATATCCACGATGTCGTATCTCTCTCGATTCGCTCGGCCCGCAATTTCTTCACTCAGCTTTCCTTGAGTCCCCGGCAGACGGAAATTGCCCGCCAGATTCTCAAGGAAATCACACAGCGTCTGGATTTCTTGCTCAATGTGGGCCTCGACTATATCACGCTCGACCGTCCTGCGCGCACGCTCTCAGGAGGAGAGGGCCAGCGAATCCGGCTTGCGACACAGATTGGCACTCAACTCGTTGGCGTTCTCTACATCCTCGATGAGCCCAGCATCGGACTGCATCAAAGGGACAACATTAAGCTGATTAACTCGCTGAAGTCGCTGCGGGACCTGGGCAACACGATCATCGTCGTTGAACACGACAAGGAGACCATCAAGAGTGCCGATTACGTGATTGATCTTGGACCGGGAGCCGGAGAGCATGGCGGCTATGTGGTAACATGCGGTAAGCCGAATGAATTAAAAAATGAAAATTTAAAAATAGGTGGAAACGGGTTTGAGGGGATATCGCATACGGCTCTTTACTTGAAGGGTGAGAGGAAGATCGATGTCCCAACGAAGAGGAGAGAGGGGCACAGAAAGTGGTTGGCACTCACAGGAGCTACGGGAAACAACCTCCGGAATATGACCGTCAGAATTCCGCTCGGACGATTTGTGTGCGTCACAGGCGTGAGCGGGTCAGGAAAGTCGACACTGATTAATGAGACCCTGTATCCGATTCTCTCAAACAAGTTCTATCGGTCCCGAATGGTCCCGCTTCCGCACAAATCCATCAGAGGCATTGAGCACATCGACAAGGTCATTGATATTGACCAGTCTCCTATCGGGCGCACGCCACGATCGAATCCTTCGACGTACACCGGGGTGTTCACTCTCATCCGAGATCTCTTTACTCAGCTGCCTGAGGCGAAAATCCGCGGTTACAAAGCTGGACGCTTCAGTTTCAATGTGAAAGGCGGCCGGTGCGAGGAGTGCGAGGGGGATGGCGTGCGAAAGATCGAAATGAATTTCCTGCCGGATGTTTATGTTCTCTGTGACGTCTGTAAAGGAAAGCGCTATAATCGGGAAACGCTTGAAGTGCACTACAAGGGGAAATCGATTGCCGATGTATTGGATATGACGGTGGAAGATGCCATCGAGCTCTTCAGTGAATTCCCGAGAATTCAGCGCCATCTTCAGACTCTGCATGACGTTGGCCTGGGCTACATCCGCCTGGGTCAACAGGCGACGACGCTCTCCGGAGGCGAGGCGCAGCGAGTGAAGTTGTCGACGGAATTATCAAAAGTCGGCACCGGCAAGACCCTGTACATACTCGATGAGCCGACGACGGGGCTGCATTTCGAGGACATCAGGATGCTCCTCTCCGTGCTCGACAAGCTCGTTGACAAAGGCAACACCGTCATCGTCATTGAGCACAATCTCGATGTCATCAAGACCGCGGATTGGATTATCGATCTGGGCCCTGAAGGAGGGGACGATGGTGGAGAGATTGTCTCAGAGGGGACGCCGGAGGAGGTGGCGAAGAATCCGGCATCATACACGGGGATGTTTTTGAAGAAAGAGCTCGGTTAGCCGGACTCCACGTGATTTGCCCGAGCACCGCCTGCAATTCTTGTTCCGCCGAATGAGGTCCGCAATCCCCATTCCGCGATGCGCATTCCACAATCCTCAGTTATTTTGACACCCACGGATTCCCCTTCACAAAAAACCTCCACTTCTTCTCTCTCCCATTCGAAACTCCGATTCGTGCTGATCGACCGATCCTGCTCGGAAATATCTTCTCTCCCTTCAGAACATAGATCTCATTCCCGAGTAAGTCCGTGCCATTTTGCTCTCGTGCGATCCCAAACGCTTCACAGAACTTCGCTGGTCCGTTGGCGATGTTAAGAGGCGATTGGTGAGTGGTTGATTGGTGTCGGGAAAACCGCATTTTCGTCATCACCTCGAGACCATTAATCGGCTCCACGGCCCGAATCAAGACTGCTTCCCCGAGTCCTTCCTTTCTTGTAACGATATTCGCACAGAAGTGCATCCCGTATGTGAAGTATACGTACAGATGCCCGCCTCCCCGAAACATCAGCTCGTTGCGTTTGGTCTTGCCGCGATACGAATGGGACGCGGGATCGCCCTCGCAGTACGCTTCGGCCTCTACGATCTTACCCGCCAGGCTCTTGCCTCGATAGCGTCTCACGAGGTACTTTCCGAGGAGATCGCGTGCGACTTGGACGGTGGGACGGAGGTAGAATGAGCGTTGGAGCTTGGTTGAATTGCGGAGTGCCGGCTTCGCCAAAGGCGCCCGCCAGCCATCAGTCGGGCTGGGATGCGCCTGCGGCTTAAGATTACGGGCTGAGACAGAAGGACCTTCTTTGGATTTCTTGATGTTCACCGAGCCGCGCATCAATCGTCTCCCTTGATTCCCGCAGAAGGTAAACCTATTTGTACTGACTGTCAATTCTTGTGCCGCTACCTTGTATCTCTTCCTGCGAACGTCTATCTTGTAAGCAGCCATGAACCGGAAACTGAAATGGCTGATCGAGTCCACGAGGACGGAGATTGTCCATGAGGACGAACATCTCCTCGTTCTCAACAAACCGGCGAACCTCCTCGTTCTGCCGGATCGCTACAACAATCGCCTCCCCAACCTGTACACCATTCTGAACGATGAGCTTGGAAAGATCTTTGTCGCCCATCGAATCGACAAGGAGACGAGCGGCATTATCGTCTTCGCAAAGACCGCTGAGGCACACGCTGCGATCAATGCACAGTTCGAAGGGAGAAAGGTCGAGAAAATCTATCGTGCCATCGTCGTTGGAGAGCCTGCCAGCAAGGAAGGCAGTATCGATCTTCCGCTGGCACAGAGTACAAGGGATTCCGGGATTGTAAGAGCGGACTGCAAGAAGGGAAAAGACGCGCTTACCTTTTACACAGTTGCAGAGCAGTTCCGCGGTTATGCGCTGCTGGAGGTGAGGCCGAAGACGGGTCGGATGCACCAGATTAGGGTTCACCTCGGATCAATCGGCCTGCCGATACTGGCAGACAGAACATACGGTGGTGGGGAAGGATTCTATCTCTCCCAAGTGAAAAGTGGGTATAGGGTTGAAGGGGAGGAGAAGCCGTTGCTTGACAGGACTGCCCTGCACGCCTCTGCGATCTCTTTCGCCCATCCGGCCTCCGGTGAGCGGATGACGTTCTCGGCTCCCTTGCCAAAGGACATGAGTTCTGTACTGAAATATCTCAGGAAATTCAGAGCGAGGGAGGAAAAGTCCTCCTGAGCCTGCCGAAGGGCGAAGCGAAGTCCCGCTGTACGGGATTCTCGTTCCGCCTGAGGGCGGAACGGAAGATCTGACATTATAGGTGAATCAGATTCTTCTCCCGCTCTTCCCGATTAAAGAACATCGGGACAGGTCGAGCGGGATCAGAATGACGATCACCGTCTGATTCTTCATTCCGCTCAAACTCAGCGGGACTCAGAATGACGTTCGTTTATTGTCAGAAAAAGCTATCCTGGCGGGCAGACTTCTTGGTGATGCCGAAGTGTTTGTAGGAGAGCGACGTCGCCTCGCGTCCGCGTGGCGTGCGTTTGAGGAATCCTTCCTGAATCAGATATGGTTCGTAGACTTCCTCGATTGTGCCGGGCTCTTCGCCAACAGCCACGGCGAGCGTGTTAAGTCCCACCGGCCCGCCGCCATATTTCTCGATGATGGCACGCAGAATTCGCTTGTCCATCTCATCCAGCCCAAATTCATCGACCTCGAGAGCTCGCAACGAATATTGTGCGACTTCCTGTGTGACCACGCCGCCGTGGTCTGCGAGCTTGCGATCTGCCTGAGCGAAATCCCGGCAACGCTTGAGCAACCGGTTGGCGATGCGCGGTGTTCCTCGCGAACGCTTGGCGAGTTCTTGAGCGGCATCACCGGTCGTCTCGATCTCCAGGATCTTTGCCGACCGCTTCACGATGGACTGCAATTGACCAACGTTGTAGTAGTCAAGCCTGTTGGAAATTCCGAACCGGGATCGGAGCGGTGAGCTCAGAAGTCCGGCACGTGTCGTGGCACCCACGAGTGTAAATGGCTCCAGGTTGAGCGAGATGGTCTTCGCTCCCGGTCCGCTGTCAATGATGATATCGACGCGGAATTCCTCCATGGCCGAGTAAAGATACTCCTCGATTTTCACCGGCACCCGATGAATCTCATCAATGAACAGGACCTCGCCCTTCTCGAGAGACGTGAGGATGCCAGCAAGGTCACCGGGCTTCTCGAGAGCAGGTCCCGATGTGACTTTGATCCCGACCCCCATTTCGTTTGCGATGATGAATGCCAGCGTGGTCTTGCCCAGGCCGGGAGGGCCGGTCAACAGGACGTGGTCGAGGGGTTCGCTACGCTGCTTTGCCGCGGAGATGAAGATGCGCAGGTTCTGGACAATCTTTCCTTGCCCGGTGAATTCTTCCAGACGAGCCGGACGAAGCGTTCGGTCAAGCTCCAGCTCATTCTCCAGGCGCTCGGGCGAGGTGTATCCTCGAGGGATCGGGTCGGGATCAGGTTTCTTCATACGTCAAGAAAATACCAAGAAGGGGAGTGATATTCAACGTTGGTCGAGCTCTGGGGCAGGAGGAGAGCACAAGGTCTACTTCGAGCTCGCATAGCGGAGGGCTCTTTTGATGAGTTCCTGAAGCGAGAGGCTTGCATCGGCAGATTCGCTCAACACCTGACGGATTGCCTTCTCAGCGGCCGGCCTGTTGTAGCCCAGCGATGTCAGTGCGAGAAGAGCTTCGAGACGCATCTCGGCCTGTAGATCTTTGCCCGTTGCCTGCGTCCGGAAGACCTGTTCGAGTTTTCCGATTTTGTCGCGCAATTCGATGATGAGGCGTTCAGCAGTCTTTCTTCCAACACCCGGAATTGTGGTGAGAGCAGCGACGTTTTCTTTCGCTATGTGCGATTTCAAGTCGGTGACGGCAATTCCCGAAAGGATCCCCTGCGCAATCTTCGGGCCGATTCCGTTCACCGAAATGAGAAGCTTAAACAGGAACCGTTCCTCTTCTGTCGCGAATCCGAAGAGTTGGAGAGCATCTTCCCGAACGTGAAGGTGCGTGAGGAGCGTCGCGGGCGAGTTCACTTCCCCCAATTTCTCATAGGTAGACAGCGGAATGATAACGGCGTAGCCGATGCCGTTGACGTCGATCAATACCTCGGTGGGAGTCTTGATTCTCAGAATGCCGCTCAGTGAGGCGATCATGGATGCTTGGCGATTCGTTCAGGATGAGCCTGGATGAACGACTTCCAGCTGTTTTGGGTCCGTTTGGAGGCGGCTGATTTTTTTGCTAAACGCCCATCTCCTTCCACTCGGTTGTAGTGACAGATGGCCACGGCAAGTGCATCGGTGGCGTCGTAGAATTTCGGAGCAGCTTTAAGCCTCAGGATCGATTGAACCATGTAGCTCACTTGTTCTTTGGAGGCGGCTCCGTTGCCTACGACCGCTCGCTTCACTTCACGGGGTGCATATTCTGTTGTCGGGATCTCGTGGTTCACTGCTGCGAGTATGGAGACTCCGCGCGCGTGGCCAAGTTTCATCGCAGATTGTGCGTTCTTACCATAGAAGGCCGTCTCGATAGCGAATTCGTCCGGATGGTATCGACGGATGATCCTGCACAAGGTCGAGTAGATTGCTCTCAGCCGGATCGGCATTTTCTCGTCGCTTCGGTTCTTGACCACATCAAACTCCAGGACCCGAAATTTGCCCTTCTTCCCCTCAATGACTCCGTAACCGGTGAGGAGAGTTCCAGGGTCTACGCCGAGGATGATCATGGCTGGGATGGAGCGATGAGGTGAATAGTACTCCGTGAATCGCGAACGGTCAATAGTGAATCGAAAACCCTAGCTGGCTCCAGCGTTGAAACCAGCCAAGACACTTTCGTCAATGTCGAAGTTGCTGTAGACGTGCTGCACGTCGTCGTGGTCCTCCAGCGCTTCCATCAATTTCAGCAGGAGCTCGGCGTCCTTTCCTTCGACCCTCACGGTGTTCTCTGGAATCATCTGCAGCTCGGCGTGGTCGAGAGGGACGCCGCGCTGCTCGATAGCCTTTTTGACCGCCTCGAACGTTTCCGGTGAGCACGTGACGGTGTAGTGTTCGTCATCGGAGCTCAGGTCGTCCGCCCCAGCTTCCAGAATGATACCGAGCAAATCGTCCTCGGCTATTTTGCTTTTTGGGAGGGCGATTTGCCCTTTCTTGTGGAACTGATACGCCACCGCGCCGGTCGCTGCAAGCTTTCCATGATTGCGATCCAACGTGTGGCGAATCTCCGAGACCGCGCGAGTCTTGTTGTCTGTGACAACCTCGATCAGTATCGCTGCGCCGCCAGGCCCGTAGACTTCGTACGTTGCCTCTTCATACGCCATTCCCGGAAGCTCACCCGTTCCCTTCATGATCCCCCGTTTGATGTTATCGGCAGGCATGTTGTTGGACTTCGCCTTTTCGATGGCCAACCGGAGGCGAGGGTTGCCAGCGGGGTCAGCGCCTCCGAGCCGTGCGGCGATGGTGATCTCTTTGATGATCTGAGTGAAAGCCTTACCCCGCTTTGCATCTGTGACAGCCTTCTTGCGACGTATCTGATGCCACTTTGAATGACCGGACATACGACTGAGCCAGGCAAATATGAAAGAGTAAAAAGGAAAACTGAAAAAGTGATAAGTGAGACGTAAGAAGTAAGATGTGAGAGCTGAGGAGCGAAAAGGATTGTCGAGCCACGCTTCCACTTCCTACTCAGCTTCTCAACTACTCCTCTCCTTGCTTCAAATCCCGAATCTTGAGTTGGGGCACTGTCTCCCCTGCGAATTCACCTTCATCCAGCGAGAACGCAAGGTCGATTGTCCTTCCCCCGTTGTTGAGCTTCTCCATCAGGCCGCCGAGCCCGAATCCAATCGCGTCGAACACCTGGCCGTTTGTCTTGACTTTGAACTTCAGATGGTTCTTGCCGACGATCCGCGGCTGACCATACAACTCCACGCCTCGTGCTCTAAACACGGGTCTCATGTTGCCAGGGCCAAAGGGCGCGAACTGGCTGAGGACACGAACGAATTTCGGTGTAAGCTCCTGGAGTGAGATCTCAGCGTCGATACGTATCTCCGGGGTGAGCAGCTCGTCTGTCAGAAGTTCATCGGCGACCATTCTGAAGGCTTCCTTGAACTCGTCCAGCCGATCAATCTCAACTGAAAGTCCGGCCGCATATTTGTGACCGCCGAATTGTACGAGCTTGTCCTCACACCGTTTGAGGGCCTTGTAGATGTCAAAGCCGGCCACGCTTCGAGCGGAGCCTTTCGCGACGCCGTCGACCGTTGTCATCATGATCGTTGGGCGGTAGTATCGCTCGACGAGCCGAGAGGCGACGATGCCGATGACTCCAGGGTGCCAGGTCTCTTGGTGAAGAACGATTGCCCCCTCGTTTTCGACGTCCAGAAATTTCTCAACAAGCTCCTGCGCTTCGAGGAATGTGTCCTCATCGATCTTGCGACGGTTTCGATTCTCTTCCTCAAAGACCTGGGCGAGCTGAAGGGCGCGGGTATAGGAATCGCACGTGAGCAGTTCAACGGCCCGCCCGGCATCGCCCAGCCTTCCGACCGCGTTAATCCGGGGAGCGAGAACGAAGACGATTTGTCCAGTCGTAATCGAGCCGAGTTTCAGTCCCGATGTCTCGATCAAAGCGTGAACACCGGGGCGAGGATTGGAGTTGATCAGCTCAATGCCTTGTTTTGCCAGGACTCGATTCTCACCCGTGAGCCTCACGATGTCGGCAGTTGTAGCGAGCGTCACGAGGTCGAGGTACTGCTTTAGAAAGTTTTCTTCGTCTCCGTCTGCAGAGGAGCGGAGCGACTCGTGACGAGAGATGGCTTGAATGAGCTTGAAGGCAACGCTACACCCGCACAGGTCCTTGAAGGGATATTGGCATGACGGTAGTAATGGATCAAGCACAGCGTATGCTGCAGGTATACTGTCACCAGGCTCATGGTGATCGCAGACGATGACCTCGATGCCGAAGTTCCGCGCCTGTTCGATCTGTTTGCCTGCCGTAATGCCGCAGTCCACAGAAATCAGCAGCTGTATGCCCAGCTGCTTCGCCCGTTCGATGCCGGCTTGAGAAATTCCGTACCCTTCCTTGATTCGATCCGGAATGTGGTAACGCACGTCGGCGCCGAAGGATTTCAGAAATGTCCACAAGAGAGCGGTGCCGCTCGTTCCGTCGACGTCGTAGTCACCAAACACCAGGATTCGTTCTTTCTCTGCAATGGCGTGAACAACTCTCTCGACGGCCCGATCCATCCCGGACATCAGGAAAGGATCGTGAAGATCCTTGAGCGTTGGGCGAAAAAATGTCCTTGCCCGTTCGAAGGTGTCGATCCCGCGCCGGACGAGTATCTCCGCAAGGATGGGCGAGATGTTCACTTCGTCGCTCAGTTTCTTCACCATTTCTTGCGTTGCAGGTGAAGATTCCGATGAACGATCCGAGGATGCAAGCGTCCAACGATATTCTCGGATTGGTTTCATGCGTGCGAATCCTGTGGAACGAACAGTCCGTGGGCTGTGATGCCGTCTGGTTTCGGCGGCGATGGAAATCAATCCAAGTAAGGCAGGCAATGGTCGGTCGATAAGCCGAATTCTGTCTGATCCCGTCGTGACCAACGGTCACGACGGGACGAGGCAGCCATTTCTCTGAGCGACCTACCCATCCCGCCCCTCGCTAAGAGGATCGAGCGGGCAGCTCTTCTCCCCGCCAGAGGCGGAGAAGCGGGATTTGCTTGGTCTTGCACCAGGTGGGGTTTGTCGTGTCCCGACTCGACCATCGGTCGCATCGGGATCCCGTCGGAGCGGGACCACCGACATTGCTGTCGGAGCGGTGGTCTCTTACACCACCATTTCACCTTTCTCCCGTCAACTTCACTGAAGGTGACGGGATGTGTGTTTTCTGTGACACTTTCCGTTCCCGTGGGATCTTGCCCGCGGGACCCTTGGTTAACCCAAGGCACCTTGCCCTGTGGTGTTCGGACTTTCCTCCCTATCCTGAGCGGATAGAGCGGCTGCCTGGCCGACCATACCTGCGCGTTGAAAAACCCTGTTCAAGCAGAAAACTCGCTAAAGCCGGATTCTCTTTCTCGTGTCAATCCCCAGATTTGCCAACCGATCTGCTTCCCGGTTTTGTTCCCGGCTCACGTGACGTATCTCAAACTCAAAGGGTGCCTTCGCCAGGAGCCGATGGATCCTCACAAAGTAGCCTCGCAAAGTCTGATCTTTTACTTTGTATTCTCCTGTCAACTGGCGGACCAGCAGTTCGCTGTCTGAATGGACGACGAGCCGCGTGCACCGTGTCTTGGGTGCAGCTTTCAAACAAGCGAGAAGGGCCTTATACTCCGCAACATTGTTCGTGGCCTCACCGATGTATCCATGGATCGTTTCAACCGGCTTTCCCCGCTCATCCTTGAACACGATACCGACACCTGCTTCCCCGGGGTTACCCCGTGCGGCGCCATCTGTGAACGCATGGATGGTCATAGCGCCGAAGAATAGCTATCGACGATCTCGTCGGAGACGAGGAGGCGCCCGCAGTGTTCACACGCCATCAGCCGGGAGTTCTTCCGCAATTCCACGCTCACTTGGGGTGGAACCCGTTTGAAACATCCGCCGCAGGCATTGCGACGGACCGGAACGACAGCTTTGCCGCTCATCGCTTTGCGTATCCGCTCGTACAGCCGAATATCGTTTTTGTCAATGCGTACGACCAGCTTCTCACGTTCGTGTTTGAGGCGGAGCTCCTCATCCTCGTGCTCTCTGTTCACGTGATCGAGCTCCCCCTGGCGTTCCTCCAGCTCCTCCGAGAGTTCGTCGAGCTCTGGAGTGAGCTTCTCGAGATCCGTTTTGGCCTGGGCTGCCTTTCCTTCGACTATTTCCATTTCTTTTTCGAGACTGTTGATGTGCACCTGCGCCAAATCGATCTCCCGAGTGAGGGCATCGTACTGCTTGTTTGTCTTGATCTGGAACTGTTGCTCCTTGTACTTCTCGATTTTCTCTTTGGTCGAGACGATTTCGAGGTCGATTTCGTCCCGCCGAATCATGGACTGCTTGACTGTCTTTTCTAACTCACTGCGCGTTGTCGTCTTCTTCTGAAGCTGATTCTCTAACTCTCCGACCAGACGAGGGAGGTCTCCTTTCAGCTCGTGCAGTTCGTCCAAGCTGGAATCAACTCGCTGAAGAGCGTACAAGAGGCGTAATCGGTTCTCCAATGGACACTCCTTACCTTTTTCTAAAGACAATGAGTTGGATTTGTTGAGTAATGAGTAACAGAAACCTGCACCGTCTCGCCCCTGCGTTGGATCATCTCATGCAAACGGCTCTCGATGGACGAAAGCACGGGATGTTCCGTTTCCCAATGACCCGCGTCGACCAGAGCGATTCGACCTTTTGCATCGTGAAAGGTATGGTATCGCACATCAGCGGTGACGAAGACGTCTGCCTTCGCGGCCACGGCTTCGTTCAACAGATCCGAGCCGCTTCCCCCAACAACTGCGACCTTGCGTACTCGATGGCGCACGTCCCCCACGAAGCGCACAGACTCCGCGCTCAACGCTTTCTTGATTCGGGTGAGGAAGAACCTCAGCGCCGTAGGTTGACGCAGCTCACCCAGCGCGCCCATACCGAAATTGGGATTTGTGTTTTCGAGCGTATAGATGTCGTATGCGACTTCTTCATAGGGGTGTACCAATTTCATTGCCGCTATCACTTCATTCGACTTTGCCCGTGGAACGATCATCTCGAGTCTGAATTCCTCCACCGTCTCGAGGTGCTGCGCTTTTCCCACGAACGGTTTTGCTACCTCACTGCCTCGAAACGTGCCGGTCCCCTTCACGCGGAACGCACACGAGCTGTAATTGCCGATCACACCCGCCCCGGCGGTTGCCATCGCATCGCTGACAGACTCCACGTGTGCCTCGGGCACGAAGACAGCGATCTTGACGAGCGAGTCTTTGAGTGGGACAAGAAACCGGATGTTCTCAAGTCCGAGAGCCCGGGCGAGTGAGAAACTGACGCCCTCCCTTGCGAAGTCGAGATTTGTATGAGCGGAGAAAAGTGCGAGCTTGTTCTCCGTCATCGCCAAGATCATCCTGCCCACCGCATCTGAGCTGGTGATGGATGAGGGGGGCCGAAAAAGGAGAGGATGATGCGACACGATCAGCTCTGCCTTCTTGGCGATCGCCTCGCCGACGATCTCTGGCGTCACATCGAGGGCAACAAGTATTCTTTTGACTCTTCGAGATCGATCGCCGACCTGAAGGCCCACGTTGTCCCGGTCCCAGGCTGTCCATCGTGGAGCCCAGTCGTCAAAGAATTCCTCAATATCTGCAACAGTCATGCGGAGTGCCACCATGCACAAAAAAAAGTGTCCCGCTTTGCTGGGCGGGACACTTTTCGGAAGCTAGTGTGCTGGGAAACTTGTAGTCGAGTTGTTTAGCCCTTGTTCTAATTGCCATCGTTAGAAAACTGAACCCTACGTCAAGCGGACTTGCCAGCATGTTCCTTCGGAACTCATCGCTGGCACAACAATTATAGGGAATTTTGGAGTGAATAGCAATACCCCATCTTCTTCGGACCGATCGTCGGCCGCCGCGATCAAAAACGGATGATCCCGCTCAAGGGCGGGATCTCAGGTGCTTAAACGCTTTCGTGATTGTAGCCGACGGTGCGATCACATCACTTTCTCCCCGGCGGCCCCGTGTAAATCAATTCGTTCAAAACTGATGTCGCGAAGCCGCTTGACCTCTGATTCGATTTTCTGAAAACTCTCTTCAAACTCCTTCAGCACGGTCCGATCGTCATCCGAGAGATCGTGTCTTCGGATCAAATCTGCACTGATCTTGATGGCCGCAAGGGGGTTGTTGAATTCGTGGCACACCGTAACAACCAGTTCGCGTATAGCCTCAGCCCGTTTCTCCGCGATCAGCATCCGTTTTTCAACGGCCTTGATCTGCTTGTGCATGCGCGCCCGGTCGAGGACGTTGATAATGGTCCGGGGCAGGAGGGACTCCGCGAGGTCCTCCTTAATGAGGAAGTCCTCGACCCCCAGTTTCATCGCTTCGATAGCGAGCTTGAAATCCCGTGTTGCCGTAACGAAAACGATGGGGATCTCCGAATTCATCTGATTCAGCTGAAGGCAGAACTCAAGCCCGCTGGAGCCTGGAAAGACATAGTCGGTCAAGATGAGGTCTATGGTCGAGTTCTGTTTGACTTCCTGAAGGGCGTCTTCGACGCTTTCCTTCCAGATCAACTTGAAGTCGCGGTTCTGAAACTGCTGGAGCAGATGCTGGACGATCTTGGCAAAACTGATGTCATCATCCACCAGCAAGACGCTGATGGGTTTTGGGCTTCTTGGAGGAAGAGGCGTACTCATAGGCTGTTTGAAGGTAAAAGAAGTTTCATTCACTTGCAATTGCCGCCGTCGGCGGACATTTTGCGGGGGATCGCGTCGAAGGATGGTTGCTTTTCTTACGGAAATTCTCTATACTCTGACGACTTTCGCTGTTGGGGAATGAGGCGCGGATTGCTCAACAGGAAGCAGGCCGTCCAAGGAGAATTGTCATGCCAGAAAAGAACAAGATTCTTGTGGTCGATGACGAAGATGCCCTTCGAACCGTCTTAAGCGCAGAGTTGGAGGGGGAGGGGTACAAAGTGTCTTCTGCAGGGGACGGCGCTGAAGCCATCAACGTCTTGAAGTCCGATGTGTTTGATCTGATACTTCTCGACATCAAGATGCCGAACGTTGATGGTTTCGAAGTTTTGAAATTTGTCAAGGAGAGCCAGCCCGCCACAAAAGTCATTATGCTCACCGGTTTTGCCGACCTCAAAAATGCCATCGAATCCAAGAAGCTCGGTGCTGAAGATTTTGTCAGCAAGCCATACGATCTTGTGGACCTGCTTACCACTGTTGAACGTGTCCTCAGCGGAGTCTAAGGCCGCCGTTCAGGGGAGTCCATATGGCGAAAAAGTACCGGATTCTGGTCGTCGACGATGAAGAATCCATCACGTTTCTCCTCCGGACGGAACTTGAAGAGCTCCCAGACTTCGATGTCGATGTAGCCCTCAATGGCACCGAAGCCATTAACCTCGTTCAATCCAGAATCTACGATGTAGCCCTCCTCGACATCAAGATGCCGCGTGTGAGCGGCATCGATGTCCTCAAGTTCATCAATGAGCATTCCCCCACCACACAAGTCATCATGCTGACCAACGTGATCGACTACAAGACAGCCATCGAAACGATTAAGCTCGGAGCTTACGATTTCATCAGCAAGCCGTACGACCCGGCGCAGTTGATCGCCACGGTGCGGAGAGCCGTTGAGCGACGCCAGCTCGTCATTGATAAAGAGGTGATGCAACGAGAGCTTGATCGCATTAGCGGACCGAGTGGTCTCGTTGGTGAGACCCCTGTGTTTCGCAACGCGGTCGAGAACGCGCGAAAAGTTGCTGCAAGCGAGGCATTCATCCTCGTCCGAGGAGCAAGCGGGACGGGCAAGGAGCTCATTGCTCATCTCATCCACAATGAAAGTCCGAGAAGAGACCAGCCGTTCGTCGCGGTCAATTGTGCTTCGATACCGGATCAACTGCTGGAGAGCGAACTTTTCGGACACGAAAAGGGCGCATTCACGAACGCTTACTCGGCCAAACAGGGCCTCGTCGAAGTAGCGAACGGAGGATCGCTGTTCCTGGACGAGGTGGGGGACATCAGCCAGCCCACGCAGGCTAAGCTCCTGCGATTTTTGGAGACGGGAGAATTCAGGCGCGTTGGTGGGACTACCTCGATGAAGGTTGACGTCCGAGTCATTTCGGCAACCAACAAGAACCTCCAGCAAGAAGTGCACGACGGCAGATTTCGGGAAGATCTTCTCTACCGCCTCAACGTCGTGAGCATCCAGCTTCCGACGCTGCGGGAGCGGAAGGAAGATATTCCCCTGCTCGTCGATTACTTCCTTAAACGCAAATCAAAGGCCAGTCCCAAGAGGCTCAGCCAAGCGGCGCTTGAGGTGTTGTTGCGCTACGATTGGCCCGGAAACGTGCGGGAACTCGAGCACGCTATAGAAGGGGGGATCGTGTTGTGTCAAGGGGATCAGATCGAGCCCCGAGATCTCTGGATCAATCCCGCACTCTCCGGCGAAATGACTGAGTCCAACTCCAGACGCCCGACCGATGGAGAAAACGGGATTCTCTCGCTTGAAGAACTGGAGAAAATACACATCGAGAAAGCTCTGAAGTTCAATCATTGGAATCGTGTAAGGACGGCTCAGATGTTGGGGATCACTCCGAAGACCCTCTATCTCAAGATCAAGAAATACCGCATCAAAGTCGGTGGCTCATCCGAATAAGCCCCTCGCCTACCCCTTTCTTTGTCGGTTCACAGTATCAGATGAGCGTGCTCCATCGGCGTAATTATCTGGACATTCCGACGAAGATCTCTCACACCGGCTCTCTGATCTCTCATCGTCAAGCTGCTGCTTTAGGACGGAAGCGGAAAGAAAGTTTCAGCCGGAGTGCAACCTTTTTTCTGTGTTTGCGTCTAATTCAGTGGGAGCAAAAAAGCTACCTCCTTCTTGATGAGCCAGTCATCGGTCGCCTATGGTGGGACGATTGAGAAACTGGCTCTTCCTTTTTTCTGCCAACCCTGTCCTCCATCGCGTAACCTTGACTTTTGGTCGTTAAATGAGTAATTTTTTCAATTGAAGGGGATCTTTTCCCCTGCCTGTCGCTAAAAGTAGACACACCTTTACCCCTCCTAAGGGACATTTCATGTCGAGCTTTCGGGGCGTAGATTATTACAATTCGGAGAGCTTGCTTTCGGAAGATGAAGTCCTCGTTCGTAACACCGTCCGGCAGTTTGTAGAGGACAATGTCCTCCCGGTTATCGAGCAGCACTACGAGGAGGGGACTTTCCCGATGGACCTGATTCCCAAGATGGCCGAGCTCGGCCTTTTTGGGGCGACTCTTCCTGCGAAGTACGGTTGCGCAGAAATGAACAACGTTTCGTACGGTCTCATGATGCAGGAACTCGAGCGCGGCGATAGTGGCGTGCGCAGCTTTGCATCGGTTCAGAGCGGACTCGTCATGTATCCGATCTACACTTTTGGGGCCGAGGAACAGAAAGATTACTGGTTGCCGAGGCTGGCCTCGGGCAAGGCAATTGGCTGCTTTGGTCTCACAGAGCCTGACTACGGCTCGAACCCGGGGGGCATGATCACGCGGGCCGAGAGGAAGGGCGGGGGGTATGTGCTGAACGGTGCGAAGATGTGGATCACGAACGGCACGATCGCCGATGTGGCGGTTGTGTGGGCGAAGTTGGAGGGGGAAATCTTCGGATTCCTCGTCGAGAAAGGAACGAAAGGCTTCACTGCTCCAGAGATGAAAGGAAAGCACTCCCTGCGGGCCTCGGTCACTTCTGAGCTTGTTTTTCAGGATTGTCTCATACCTGACACAAATATCCTCCCCGGATCGAGCGGTTTGAAATCGCCTCTTATGTGTCTGAGCCAGGCGCGGTACGGGATTGCGTGGGGAGCAATAGGAGCAGCGATGGCGTGTTATGATACGGCGCTCGGCTATGCAAAATCCAGGATTCAATTTGACAAGCCGATCGCGTCGTTCCAGTTGATTCAAGAGAAACTGGTCCATATGCTGACGGAGATTACAAAGGGCCAACTCCTGTGCCTCCAGCTCGGACGACTCAAGGATCAAGGGAAATCGAATTTCACTCAGATATCACTCGCCAAGCGAAACAATGTGTATCAAGCGCTCGAAATCGCACGAATGGCGCGAGAGATACTCGGCGCGAACGGAATACTGAATGAATATCCCGTGATGCGTCACTCGGCAAATCTCGAATCGGTGAAGACCTATGAGGGGACTCACGAAATGCATACCCTCATTGTCGGCGAGGACATCACAGGAATCCCGGCGTTTGTTTGACCAACCTCAAATTATCGAACTATGCTGACCATGGCCACGAAGAAAATTCTTGACGAAGCAATTACCTATGACGACGTTCTTCTGGTGCCGGCACAGTCGTCGGTGTTGCCACGAGAGACTGATGTACGGACACGATTGACCCAGCGGATAGAGCTCATGATCCCCTTGGTCAGTGCGGCGATGGATACGGTAACGGAATCCGCGATGGCGATTGCGTTGGCGCGCGAAGGGGGGATTGGTGTCCTGCATAAGAACATGACGATTCCACGCCAGTCTGAAGAAGTCGATAAGGTGAAGCGTTCAGAAAGCGGTATGATCCGGGATCCCATTACACTCTCTCCACAGCGCTCGGTTCGAGAGGCGCTCGACCTGATGAAGAAGTACAGCATTTCGGGTATCCCCATCGTGGAAGATGAACGCTTGGTCGGGATTCTGACCAACCGCGACCTGCGCTTCGAACCTAACATGGACCTGGAAGTTTCCAAGGTCATGACGGCCGGCAATCTCGTGACGGCTCCTGCCGGGACGACGCTGGAGGAGGCCGAGGTGATTCTCCAGAAGCATAGAATCGAGAAACTTCCTGTTGTCGACAAAAATGGCAAGCTGAAGGGATTGATCACATTCAAAGACATTCAGAAGAAGAAGCGCCATCCAAACGCGAGCAAGGACAAGCTTGGCCGCCTTCGGGTTGGCGCTGCCGTCGGCGTGACGAGTGATACGATGGATCGAGTCGCTGCGCTGCTTCAAGCCGGAGTTGACGTCATTGTCGTTGATACAGCCCACGGGCATTCCAAAGGCGTGCTCTCGATGGTCAGACAGATCAAGGGGAAGTTTGACATCCAGGTCATCGCGGGCAATGTCGGGACAAGCGAAGGGACGAAGGAACTGATCAAAGCCGGAGCTGACGCGGTCAAGGTCGGAGTGGGTCCGGGATCAATCTGCACCACGCGCGTGGTGGCGGGAGTTGGCGTGCCCCAGGTTACGGCAATCTTAGAGTGTGCAAAGGTCGCTCTGCGGCACAACATTCCGATCATCGCCGACGGAGGGGTCAAGCAGACAGGTGATATCGCGAAGGCGATTGCCGCGGGAGCTGACTCCGTCATGATCGGAAGCTTGTTCGCTGGTGTGGATGAGAGTCCGGGCGAAAAGGTGCTTTATGAGGGGAGGAGCTACAAAGTCTATCGTGGTATGGGTTCCCTGGAAGCAATGAAACAGGGGAGCAAGGACCGATACTTCCAAGATGCTGAAGACGACATCCAGAAGCTGGTACCAGAGGGGATTGAAGGCCGGGTCCCTTACAAAGGGACTTTGAGTGAAACCGTGCACCAGATGGTGGGTGGGCTGCGGTCAGCGATGGGGTACTGTGGCTGCCGATCGATCGGGGAAATGAAGAAGAAGGCCCAGTTTGTCCGGATGACCGACGCCGGGCTGCGCGAGAGCCATCCGCATGATGTCTCAATTACCAAAGAAGCTCCCAACTACCATCTCTAAGATTCCCGCCGAATGTTCGAGCAAAGGCTTGCAGCACTCCGACGCAGTTTGGCTCAATCCAATCTCGATGCATTGCTCGTTACGTATCTGCCCCATGTCCGCTATCTGACGGGCTTCTCTGGCTCAAACGGGCATTGCTTTGTCGGCGAGCGGACCGAGTATCTCCTTACCGATAATCGATACCGCGACCAAGTCAGAGAGGAGGTCCACGGAATTCGTGTTGTCATCACGAAGAAGAGCTTGTCAGAGGCAGCGGCCGGGCTACCCGTCTTCTCCGGGTCGATGAGACTGGGATTTGAGAGCCAGTATCTGTCAGTTGAGGGACTGGCCACGCTAAAGAAGAGGCTGCATCGCGTGACGTTCGTGAAAACTCAGTCTCTGGTTGAGCGGGTTGCAGCAATTAAAGACAAGTCCGAAATTGGTTCG
This sequence comes from uncultured Ignavibacteriaceae bacterium, assembly GCA_964614245.1. Lineage (GTDB taxonomy): Bacteria > Bacteroidota > Ignavibacteria > UBA10030 > UBA10030 > VGWB01. The sequence continues at coordinate 25,069 of CAZTKU010000002.1, read as the reverse complement.
ATCCGACGCGCTGTGGATATCAGCGAGAGGGTGTTTCGGAGGATCGTTGAATTCGTGCGGCCGGGCATGGCGGAGCTCGACGTGGCGGCTGAAATCGGGTATCTTCATCGCAAATTTGGCGCTGAGGCGGACGCGTTCGAGCCAATCGTTGCAAGCGGACGCAGGGGCGCTCTGCCGCACGCACGCGCATCGAGCAAGAAAATCCGGTCCGGCGAATTGGTGACGCTCGATTTCGGATGTCGTGTAAAGGGCTACAACAGCGACTTGACCCGAACGGTGGCGGTCGGTAGACCGCCGGCGCGGGGACGAAAGATCTATCAGGTAGTGCAGGATGCCCAGCGAATAGCAATTGAGGCTGCCCGGAGCGGCATGGCAGCGAAAGCGCTTGACGGCGTTGCGCGATCGTATATTCGGAAGAAGGGATTTGGCAGATACTTCAGTCATTCGCTCGGCCACGGTCTCGGACTGCAGGTTCACGAGGCTCCTCGCATCTCGTCGCTGAGCAAGGACGTTCTCCTCGACGGCAACGTTGTGACCATCGAGCCTGGCATTTACATTCCCGAATTTGGCGGCATCAGGATCGAGGACGATATCGTCGTTCGCAACACACATCCAGAGGTCTTGAGTAGATCACCCAGAGAACTCCTGATTCTATGAAGAGTGATTTTCGAAAGGTGCTCGTCATCGCCTATTACTTTCCCCCCATGGGGCTGAGCGGAGTTCAGCGGACGGCAAAGTTTGTCAAGTATCTCCCGAAGTACGGCTGGAAGCCGACGGTCCTGACGGTCTCACCAACCGGCTACTATGCGCTTGATCCTTCGTTGCTTGCCGAGGTTGAGCAAGCGGGCACAGAAATCGTCCGCGCGAGTTCGCTCGACCCCAACCGCCTTTTCAAGAACCAAAAAGTCGTGAAAATGCCTTCCGAGGGAATGCGCAAGCTTCTTCAGTTTGTTGGGGACACATTCTTTATTCCCGATACGAAAATCGGCTGGAAGCCTAAGGCCCTACGTGCTGCGAAGGACTTGCTTCAGCGAGAACAGTTCGATCTCATCTTTGCTACGGCTCCGCCACAGACCGATTTTCTCATCGCAGAAGCGCTCAAGAAGAAATTCAAGCTGCCGCTCGTGCTGGATTACCGGGACGCGTGGCTTGACTATCCATTCAAGTACTATCCGACACCCCTCCATCGGTACCTGCATTATCGAATGGAGAAGCGCGTCGTGAAGGCGGCAGACCGCATCATCGTAACTGTGCGTCGGGTGAAAGAGAGCCTGCTGAAGCATTATCTCGGTCTCGATTACCACGATGTTGTTATTGTCCCGCAAGGCTATGATCCCGATGATCTCGAATCGGGGGTGCCGCGGAAAGCCTCCGCACGGAGAAAGATGCGGATCACCCACGCCGGAACCTTTTACGCGGCGCGAAATCCATCGGTCTTTCTGCAAGCGCTCCACAATGTCGTCCGGAATGTGCCTGCCCTCCGCGGCAGAATTGAAATCAGTTTGATCGGGAACATTCGTGACGAGGACAAGCTGCTGGTCAACAAGTTGGGGCTGCAAAACGATGTGTCGTTCCTCGGATACCTCGAGCACAAGGAGTGCACCAGGTATTTGCTCGAGTCGGATGTGCTCTGGCTCGTGCTCGATAATGATTTTCAGTCTCCCGGGAAGTTGTACGAGTACATCGGTGCGCGTAAGCCTATCTTGGGCTCCGTTATCGAAAGTTACATCAAACAACTCATTCTAGAAACGAAGGCCGGGGTGTGTGTGCCGCTCAGAGATATCAAGGCACACGAACAGGTGCTTCTGGATCTGTTTGCACGCTATGAACGAAATCAGCTGAAGCAAATTCCGGCTGAGTTCGTCCAAAAGTTTAACCGGCTCGTTCTCACGGGTGAACTCGCGCGCCAATTCGAATCACTGATGGACATAGACAAGAACGCTCTCCTGAAGACGGAGGAACACGCAGCATGAACATCCTCGTCATTGGATCGGGCGGGCGTGAGCATGCTCTTGTCTGGAAGTTGCGACAGAGCCCGTCAGTGAAAGCGCTCTCCTGCGCGCCGGGAAACGCGGGAATCGCGCAGCATGCCGAGTTGGTGCCTTTGAAAGCGACGGATCTTCAGGGTCTGCTTCGGTTCGTGAAGGAGAATGCGATTGACCTGACCGTTGTAGGGCCGGAGCAACCGCTCGTTCTTGGCATCGTTGACGAATTCGAAAGAAATGGACAAAAAATCTTCGGTCCGACGAAGGCAGCAGCAATGCTCGAAGGGAGCAAAGCCTTCGCCAAGGATTTCCTGGCGAGAAACAAAATCCCCACTGCGCAATTCAAAACTTTTCCCCTCAGCGAACGAGTAGAAGCGGAGCGATTCATAAGCAGATGCATACCGCCGATTGTGGTGAAAGCGGATGGGCTGGCTGCAGGCAAAGGGGTAATCGTGTGCGAGTCGCCAGAGGCCGCCCTTCTCGCATTGAATGACATGATGGTGAAAAGGTCATTTGGGTCCGCCGGTGACAAAGTTGTCGTTGAGGAATACCTCGTGGGCGAAGAAGCGTCCGTCTTCGCGATCACGGACGGCGAGCGGTTTGTGACTCTGGCTCCTGCTCAGGATCACAAGAGAATCCTCAACGGTGATCAAGGGAAGAACACTGGTGGTATGGGGGCGTATGCTCCAGCTCCTGTCGTAACCAAAGAGATGCAAAAGCGGATCATTGACGAGATCATTGCACCAACCCTCAAGGGAATGAAAGCCGAAGGGAGTACATACAAAGGCTGCTTGTATTGTGGACTGATGATCTGTGAAACAGGGCCGAAGGTTATCGAATTCAACTGCAGGTTTGGCGATCCAGAGGCTCAGGTGGTTATCCCGCTCATCGATGGCGATTTCGCCCAGTTGCTGATGTCCGTCGCCGAAGGGAACCTCGACGCGTCTGCGGTCAAGTCGCATTCCGCTTCTGCCGTCTGCGTCGTAATGGCTTCGCGCGGCTATCCGGATGACTATGAGACAGGAAAGGTCATTCAGGGGCTCGACTCCGCGCGTCCGGAAGAAGGGATAGTCGTGTTTCACGCGGGCACCAGAAGTGATGGCGAGAAGGTTCTGACATCAGGAGGAAGAGTGCTTGGAGTGACAGCAGTCGGTTATGAGGACGATCTTAAAGGAACCATCGAGAGCGCGTATCGCGGTGTCGGGACGATCACGTTCGACGGTGCATACTATCGAAGCGATATCGGGCAGAAAGCGCTCCGCAGACTGGCTCAAGTCTAATCCCAGAGGTTGACGAACGTGAATATTCTCGTCACAGGTGGTGCAGGGTTCATAGGGTCTCACGTCGTTGATGCCTATATCGGCGAGGGACACAGCGTCGTTGTCATCGACGATCTCTCGACTGGTTCGATGAAGAACCTTCATCCTGACGCTCATTTCTATCAAGCGGACATCAGAGGCAGCGAAGTGGATCGGATCTTCGAACGGCACACGATAGAGGTGGTCAATCACCACGCGGCACAAATGGACGTGCGGCGGTCCGTAGCCGACCCGATATTCGATGCAAGCGTTAACGTGCTTGGTGGGCTCAATATTTTTGAGATCGCACGGAAGCGCGGTGTCCGCAAGATCATTTTCGCTTCGACCGGCGGGGCAGTCTACGGTGAGCAGGAGTATTTCCCCGCCGATGAAGATCATCCGGTTCGGCCACTCTCCCCCTATGGGATCACGAAATTCGCCACGGAGAAATTCCTCTTCTTCTACAAGCAGGTTTACGGACTCGACTACGTCGTTTTGCGGTACGCCAACATTTACGGACCCCGTCAGAATCCGCAAGGCGAGGCAGGGGTCGTCGCGATTTTTGCGAACAAACTCTTGAAGGGAGAACAACCCATCATCAATGGTGATGGGATGCAGACTCGAGACTATACGTACGTCGGTGACGTTGTGCAAGCAAATCTGCTTGCGCTCCGCCACGGCCGGTCGGACATCTTCAACATTGGGACTGGGTTAGAGACGAATGTGAACGAGGTCTTTCAGAGACTCGGTGCGCATTTGAATTCGGCATGTCCTGAGCGGCATGGCCCTCCAAAGGAAGGCGAGCAGCGACGGAGTGTCATTAGCTACGTGAAGGTTCAGAAGGAAATGGGTTGGGCTCCAACCGTCTCACTCCAAGAAGGCCTGCGTCTGACGGCAGAGCACTTCAGAAAGAACTTCCGGTAGCCGCGGTATCAAGGATAGGAGAGATGATGATTGAGAAGCTGTTGATGGGTGATCGACGAGCGGTTGCACGTGCGATTACTCAGGTGGAAAACGAAGCTTCCGTCTCCACGGACTTGCTGAAGATCATTTATAGCCACACGGGGAAGGCATACCGTCTCGGCATCACAGGCCCGCCCGGCGCCGGCAAAAGCACGCTGACGAACAAGCTCGCGAAACTCTTTCGGCAACAGAGGCTCAAGGTTGGAATCATCGCCGTCGATCCGACGAGTCCCTTCACAGGCGGTGCCCTGCTGGGGGATCGCGTCAGAATGACAGAGGTGGAGCTTGACGGCGGCGTGTTCATTCGAAGCATGGCGTCACGGGGAAGTCTGGGCGGCCTGAGTAAAAAGGCCATAGAGGCAGCAGACATCCTTGATGCATCGGGGCATGACATCGTGATGATGGAGACGGTCGGCGTGGGACAATCAGAGCTGGATGTTGCAGGTGCAGCGGACACGACCATCGTGGTCCTGGTGCCTGAATCTGGCGACGGCATCCAGGCAATGAAGGCAGGTCTGATGGAGATCGCCGATTTCTTTGTGTTGAACAAAGCCGACCGACCGGGGGCTGACCAAGCTGTGATGTCGCTCAAGATGATCCTTGGATTTCGTCCGCATGATGAAAGGAGCTGGGCACCCGATGTGATCAAGACGCAGGCGAGCGAGGGGAAGGGCGTGGATGAAGTCGTAGCGTTCATCGAGAAACATCGCAGCTTCCTCGAGCGAACGGGGGGGCTCGAGCGTAAGCGAAAGGCCCGTGTCGAGAGACGTATCAGGGAAATTGTCGAGGATCAATTGCGGGTCGATTTCTGGAACAGCGAGCGGTCGTCGGAGTTGAAGAACCGAATCGAAAAGATCATACAGCGACAATCGAATCCGTACGATGTCGCCGCGAGTCTGATTCACGATTTCAAGACTAACTCACTGCTGCGGTAAGAGCGCACTCTCCACAGAAGTTAAATGTGAGGCATGCTATGGGAGACGAAATTCCACAGGAGCCCGGCATCGATTTCCAGTTGACCGAGGAAATGAAGATGTTGAAGCGGACTGTGCGGGAATTTGCCGAAACCGAAATCAAACCGTTCGTGATGAAGTTCGACGAAGCCCAGGAGTTCCCGGTTGAGGTGGTGAAGAAAATGGCAGGCTTGGGATTCCTCGGTGCAACGATTCCGACTGAGCTTGGTGGAGCAGGACTGTCGGCGATTGAATCTGCCATCATCATGGAAGAGGTCTCACGCGTCGATCCTTCGGTCAGTCTGATCTTGGCTGGTCACAGCGGCTTATGCCTCCAACACATTTCCATGTTTGGCAACGAGCAGCAGAAGAAACGGTATGTGCCTGATCTTGCCACAGGCAAGAAAATCGGCTCATGGTGTTTGACCGAGCCCGGCTCCGGAAGTGACGCTTCCAGCATGAAAACTACTGCCGTTCTCGAGGGCGACGCTTATACGCTGAACGGAACGAAAGTGTTCATTACCAATGGCTCCCGAGCTTCGACGTATGTCGTGCTGGCAAAAACCGATCCTTCGAAGGGCAACAAAGGGATTTCAGCCATCATTGTGGAGCGGGAAATGAGAGGCGTGAGTGTCGGGAAGAAGGAGAACAAGTTGGGGATGCGGGCCAGCGATACCGCGATGATGATGTTCGATGGCGTCAGAGTGCCGAAAACGAATCTCCTTGGCAATGAAGGAGAAGGATTCAAGCAGGCGTTGGCGGTGATTGACAGTGGGCGGATCGGCATCGCCGCTCTTTCCGTAGGGCTCGCACAGGGCGCGCTTGACGCCGCGTTGAAATATGCAAAAGAACGCCAAGCCTTTGGCAAACCGATTGCCGAATTCCAGGGCATCCAGTTCAAGCTGGCCGACATGGAGACGGAGGTCCAGGCGGCTCGGCTCCTCACCTATCGGGCTGCGATTGCCAAGACGAAGGGGGAGAATATCAACCTTCTCGCTGCGCAGGCCAAGCTCTTTGCGAGCGAGGTGGCGCAGAGGGTAGCGACTGAGGCGGTTCAAATCCATGGGGGCTATGGATTCATTAAGGACTTCCCTGTGGAAAAGTACTACCGCGACGTTAAAGTGCTGACCATAGGAGAGGGTACTTCGGAGGTACAAAAAATGGTCATCGCGAAGAACCTACTCCAAGACTGACATCCTCATGATCCTGCAGACCTCGATGAGCAAACAGACGATCTACGGCATCATCGCAATCCTCTTCATAGTCTCCGGTGCTGCGGGGTTAGTCTACCAGATCGTTTGGTTCAAGTACCTGTCACTCTTTCTCGGAAACACGACATACGCTCAAACGATCGTTCTCGCGACGTTCATGGGTGGTCTTGCCATTGGGGCAACACTTTGGGGCAGGAAGGCAGATCGCGCTGCGCGGCCGCTGGCGTTGTATGGCCTCTTGGAGATACTGATCGGTATCTATTGCCTCCTCTATCCGTTTCTCCTCAGCATCTTCAAGTCAGGCTTTGTCTCGCTTGTTCGGTCGCTGGACCTGCCAAGTGACGGCGCGGCTGTTCTCTTTCTCAAGTTGGTTGTCAGTATTCTCACGCTTCTGTTCCCCACCATCCTGATGGGCGGAACCTTGCCTGTGCTTGTCCGCTTCATCTCTCATAGTATTGAAGAGTCAGGCAAAAATGTTGCCACGCTGTATTTTGTGAACAGCTTTGGTGCAGTGGTTGGATCAGTGTTGGGCGGATTCTTTCTCGTCCCCGTGTCCGGCTTGCGCGCAACGATCTATGCAGCCGGCATCGTCAACTTGATCATCGGGGCAACGGCATTTCTCCTGTCGCGACACAAATTTGACTTCCCGATCGAAACAGAGGCCGTTCGTCATGAACCTCTTCGTGAATTCTCCAACATGCAGGTCAGCCTCGCCGTTGGCGTTGCGGGAGTCTCGGGGCTTGCGTCGATGATTTACGAGGTATCGTGGGTGCGCCTGCTCATTCCCGTGCTGGGATCCTCGACGTATTCGTACACGCTTATGCTCATCGCCTTCATCTCCGGTATCACGATCGGCAGCTGGATTGTCTCAACCATCATTCATCGGCTGAAGAACCTGATGGGCGCTCTCGCGTTCTGTCAACTTGCCGTTGGCATCTCGATGGCGGCGATGTTACCGCTGTACGGACGCATCCCCTATTACTTCTGGCACGTCGGCACAATTCTCACGAGAACAGAATTCACGTATCCCATCTATCTCGCGATCCAGTTTCTCATCGGGTTTGCGATCATGATCATGCCCACGATTTTTCTCGGCATGTCCCTTCCGCTTGCCAGCCGGATTGCCGCCCGAAGCGTGACGGTGCTCGGCCGGACCGTCGGCAATGTGTTCTCCGTTAATACCGTTGGCACGGTCGTGGGCTCCCTCGGAGCAGGCCTTGTGCTCATCCCGATTATCGGCGTCCGGCATGCCATCGAAGTCGGCCTCATGCTCAATCTATTGTCGGGCGTTCTCCTCATTCTTTTTTCCGTTGAATTCGGCCGGTGGAGACAGATCGCCACCGTTGCCGTTGCCGTGTTCGCTGCCAGCGCGTACTTCGTGACGACAACTGACTGGAACCAGACGGTTCTGCTTTCCGGTGTCTTTCGCCAGTTTGGAAAAGACCGAACGCCGCCGTCCAGCTACGCAGAGTTCCAACGGGCGAGCAGATCGAATAAGGTACTGTTCTACAAAGAAGGAGCTTCCGCCACCGTCGGAGTCATTCAGTCGCCCGTGAACCACGGGACGCAGAATGTTCTTCTCATCAACGGAAAAGGGGATGCGTCATCCGTCGGTGATTTGCCGACGCAGGTACTGCTCGGACAGCTCCCCATGATGTTCCATCCCCGGCCGGAGACCGTCCTTGTCATTGGGTACGGCAGCGGGGTAACAGCAGGCAGTGTGTTGACTCATCCGGTCAAACACGTTCAGGGTGTCGAGATATCCCCCGAGGTGATCGAAGCGTCGAAGCATTTTGAACACGTGAATAACCATCCGCTCCTAGATCCTCGCATGACGCTCATCATCGATGATGCGTTGGCGTTCCTGAAGCTGACGAGCGCGAACTACGATGCAATCATCAGCGAGCCTTCCAATCCCTGGATAGCGGGTATTGGGAACCTGTACACTGTGGAATTCTTTCGCGAGTGTCGAGAGAGGCTGAAGCAGGATGGCCTGATGGTGCAATGGTTCCATCTTTACGAAATTGATGATGAGACGTTCAGATTGGTGGTCCGGACGTTTCGATCGGTGTTTCCTCACATCACAGTATGGCAATCGCTTGTTTCCGATGTGCTCTTGATCGGATCGAAGGAACCGATGGCATTCAACGAGGAGGCACTTCAAGCCAAGCTTGGCATTGCCGCGGTTCGGACCGACCTGGAGAGAATTCACGTCCCGGATGTCGCTACACTGCTCTCCCTCCAAATGCTCTCTGGTGGACGAGCGGCGGAGTACGCGGGGGGAGGTCCGCTGAATGCTGAGGACAAGCCTGTGTTGGAGTACTGGGCTCCCCGGGCTTTCTTCGCTAATCGAGGGGCAAACGAGATCAATCGCTTCGACGAGCGACGAGCGTTCGGCGGATCCACGATATTCTTGAAGCGACGAATAGACGAGAAACCTCTGACGGACGACGAGATGTTGCACATTGGCCTCCTCCACGGGGATCAGGCCAGAGGAAATCCACTCATCGGCTATTCGATGCTCATTGACTACTTGCGCAGACATCCCGACAACATCGCCGTGCTCAGAGTTATGAGTGAGCTCGTGGAACGACTTGGGAGGCCGGAGGAGCATCTGAAAATCCTTGAGCGGCTCGCGGTGCTCACTCCAAACGATCCCGTGATCCTCGAGCAATACGCGTGGCTGAGATATTCATTCGACCGTCCGGTCGCGAGTTCATTTGCTCCTTTCCATTTCGAAGTCTCCGAACGGCTGTTGAAACGGTGTGTGGAGCTCTCTGGCGACTCCGTCGACTATTACCACGCAAGGTTGGGCGATCTCTACTTCGGAACGCAACAGTTTCGCCCGGCACTTGAAAACTATCGCCGTGCGCTTCAGGTCCGGGAAAAGTATCAGCCCGATCCCCGGCTCCGGCAAGATGCGTTGCTGCTGCAACTCGCAAAATGCTTCCGTCATCTTGGGGATAACGGCCGCGCGGCGGGATATGCCCTTCAGGCAGCGAACATCAATCCCCGGAACGAAGAGGCGAAAGATCTCGTCTATACGATCTGGACTGTGGGAAACACTGCCCCGCGCGACTCCTCCAAGAAGCGTTAGAACTCGCACTCACACAGGTTACTCATGGCTCTCATAGGCGGCGAAGTCAAGAAAGACGCAGCATTTCGTAGGAACGAGGAGCATTTCCTTGGCCTTTTGAAAAGCCTCAGAACGAAGGGGGAACTCGTGAAGCTGGGGGGTGGAAAAGAGGCGATCGAGAAACACAGGAAGCGTGGGAAGCTGTTCGCACGCGATCGCATCGAGCAACTCATCGATCCAGGATCAAGACTCCTGGAGATTGCTCTGTTTGCGGCCCACGGCATGTATGAGGAGTATGGTGGCGCGCCCTCGTCGGGGACAATTTTCGGTATCGGCAAGATCTCCGGTCGCGACGTTGTGATCGTGGCAAACGACGCTACGGTCAAGGCCGGGGCATGGTTCCCCATCACATGCAAGAAGAACCTCCGCGCTCAGGAAATCGCAATAGAGAACCGGTTGCCGATCGTCTACCTCGTCGATTCGGCGGGGGTCTTCCTGCCGCTCCAATCTGAGATCTTCCCCGACAAGGAGCATTTTGGTCGCATCTTCCGTAACAATGCAGTCATGTCCTCGATGGGCATCACACAGATTGCGGCGATCATGGGGCCATGCGTCGCTGGCGGGGCGTATCTGCCGATTATGAGCGATGAAGCGATGATCGTTGACAAAACGGGGAGCGTGTTCCTCGCCGGTTCACATCTCGTGAAAGCCGCGATCGGAGAGGAAATCGACAACGAAGCGCTTGGCGGTGCGACCGTTCACTGCGAAATCAGCGGTGTGACGGATCATAAGATGAAAAACGATGAGGAGTGCCTCAAGAAGATCCGGAGCATCATCGGGAAGCTGGGAGAACGACCTCGGGCGCAATTCAATCGTGAGACGCCGAAGCCACCCAAGTTCTCCGAACAAGAGGTGTACGGGATCATGCCGGCCGATCGTTCAAAGCCTTTTGAGATGTATCAGGTCCTCGCCCGTATCGTTGACGAGAGCGAGCTGGACGAGTACAAAGCAGGATTCGGCAAGACGATCATCACCGGTTATGCAAGGGTCGATGGATGGGCGGTGGGTATCGTTGCGAATCAGAGGGCTGTGGTGAAGACAAACAAAGGCGAGATGCAGGTTGGCGGGGTCATCTACAGCGATAGCGCGGATAAGGCGGCCCGGTTCATCATGAACTGTAATCAGAAGCTTATCCCCCTGGTGTTCTTTCAGGATGTCACGGGGTTCATGGTCGGGAGCAGGGCTGAGCAGGGCGGCATTCTCAGAGATGGCGCGAAGATGGTGAATGCCGTCGCAAACAGTGTCGTTCCCAAGTTCACTTTTATCGTCGGCAACAGCTACGGAGCCGGCAACTACGCGATGTGTGGAAAGGCATACGACCCAAGACTCATCTTCGCCTGGCCGAGTGCCCAGATCGCCGTCATGGGCGGAAAGGTGGCAAGTGAGACGCTTCTCAGTATCAAGATTCAAGCTATGGAAAGAGGAGGCGAGCAAATCTCCGGCGAGAAACAGTCGAAATTGCTCAAGGAAACTCAAGACCGCTATGAGTCGGAGCTTGACCCTTTCTATGCTGCTGCCAGGCTGTGGGTGGACGGAATTATCGATCCTCTTGAAACTCGCGGGCAAATCTCACGTGGAATAGAGATGGCTGCCTGTAATCCGGACATCCCGAAGTTCAATCCCGGTGTCATTCAGACTTAGACGTGGCGGGATGCAGGATCGGCGGTCGCCGGCAACTTGGACTACGTGGTCGCGATGAGAGTCACATTAACGGTCGTTGTTTTACTGCTGGTTCTACGCGTGGGCGCGCTCGCGCAGTGCGACGGCAAGCCGGGACCCGACGGTCTTTCCTGGAACTTCGATGAGAGTGAAAGATCAGGCTTTTCGTTGTTTCGGGCCATCGGGGATCTCTTTACCCCGGAGTTGATTCGAGACACTCGCGAAATTCGCGCCTATGTTCGTGACGACAAATTTGGCATCTTGATGAAACGGTGCGGCGATATGCGCGCCGTTGATGCCATCTACCTGAAGGCGCTGAAGATAGCAGACTACAACATCGGGCGCGCGCTGTTTCTCTCGATGGTGGCAACTCTCGAACATCGAAACATCGATCTGAAGGTGCCGGTCGTTGGAGCACTGAGACTTCCGCTGACGTTCGAAGAAGACTCCTTGTTCAAAGCGCGTCAAAACAATCTTCCTTCACGGCTCTATTCCGATACCCCGCCCGGCGATGGCGGCGACAAAGACAAGCTGCAGCACTTCTTTGCCTCAGCATATCTTGCCCATGAGTCGGAATCTCCAGGTTTTGCGCGTGCTTCGGGGGATCTTGTCGAACGGGGAGAAGCGGATTTTGTCGTCGGAGGGTCGGACGATCCACGTGATCGGCGGGCGAACAAGCAGGGGGGACGATTCGGTCACGACCTTTTGACGGTGAGGACTCTTTTGCCGTCTGACTACTTCAATTTGCCTGTTGATCAATAACGCAGCCATATGAAGACGATCCTTGTTGTCGATGACGAAGAGAGCGTTCGAGACTCCCTCAAGATGATTCTCGAGTACGAGCATTATGAGGTCTTGTTCGCAGACAGTGGTGAGCTCGCACTGCGGCAGCTCGCCGTTGCAGCGATTGATCTGATTCTGCTCGATGTGAAGATGGCGGGGATGGATGGACTTGAGGTTCTGCAGAAGGTGCGTGATAAGAACACTGATCTTCCCGTCATCATGATATCCGGTCACGGAACGATCGAAACGGCCGTCGAAGCAACAAAGCTCGGAGCATTTGATTTTCTCTCGAAGCCGCTGGACCGAGATAAACTGCTGGTGACGGTGCGAAACGCACTGAACCAGGCGAAACTGTCGGAAGAATACCGTACCCTGCGCGAATCGGTTGAGGGCAAGTGGCAGATCCTGGGGGAGAGCGCGAAGATCAAGGACAATCTCGCTGTCATCGACCGGGTAGCGCCGACAGATGCGCGCGTGCTCATCACCGGCGAGAACGGGACGGGCAAGGAACTGGTCGCACGTGCAATCCACCGGAACAGCAAGCGTTCCTCCAGGCCCTTTGTCGAAGTCAACTGTGCCGCTATTCCTTCCGAGCTGATCGAATCGGAGCTCTTCGGCCACGAGAAGGGAGCGTTCACGGGTGCGACCTCACAGCGCATAGGGAAGTTTGAGCAGGCGGATGGAGGAACGCTATTTCTTGACGAGGTCGGAGACATGAGCGCCCGCGCACAGGCGAAGGTGCTTCGAGCGCTCGAGGAGGGAACCATCGAGCGGGTCGGTGGAAACAAGCTTATCTCGGTCGATGTTCGGGTCATCGCAGCCACCAACAAGAACCTTGAAGAAGAGATCAGGAAGGGAACCTTCCGCGATGATCTCTACCACCGTTTGAAGGTGATTCCCATCCATGTTCCTCCGCTGCGAGAACGAAGGGGTGACATTCCGCTGCTCGTCCGAGCTTTTATCGAGGATGTCTGTGTCCGGAACGGCATGGCGCGCAAAACCATTTCTGAAGATGCTTTGGACCGGCTGGCGAATCTGGACTGGCGCGGTAATGTCCGGGAGCTTCGCAACACGGTCGAGCGTCTCGTTATTCTCTCTCCCGGAAACAGCGTGGATATTTCCTTCCTCGATTCCGGGCAGGCCGGCGGTCGTGGAGAGTTTGAGGACATCGTGAACCTGGGTGGGACATTTCAGGGATTCAAGGAGCGGGCAGAAGCAGCATTCATCAAGAGACAGCTCGAACTCCACAAGTGGAACATCTCAAAGACTGCAGAAGCCCTCGATATCCAGCGAAGCCATCTCTACACGAAAATGAAACGATATGGACTGACGAATCCGTCTGAGCCGGAAGACGAAGGAAAAGGTCAATGAAGGGGATCAATAATCGACAGAAGATGATTGTCAGACCGCGTGAGAGCGTTCAGAAATTCGTGCTCTCCGCCGGAAAACTCAAGAAGAGAGTAAGCCCGAGGAAGGAAGACGTTCGAACAAAGAAATCAGACTCGGGTAGGAAGGAGTCAGGATAGGCTTCGCGCCGCTGTGCAGTTATCTCTCCTGCTGTCTCTTGTGCCTCGTCCGTGCTACCTCGTACATCATGATCGCTCCTGCCACAGATGCATTCAGGGACTCGATCTTTCCGAACAGCGGTATCTTCACGACAAAGTCACACTTCTCTTTCACCAACCGGCGAATACCCTTTCCCTCGCTTCCCACGACGAGCGCCAACGCCCCAGAGTAATCGAAATCGTCATACATCCTATCGCCTCTCATATCTGCACCGACAATCCAGAGCCCCTGTCCTTTGAGCTCTTCGAGGGTGCGGGTGAGGTTCGTGACTTTGGCGATGGGAATGAGGAGCGATGCCCCCGCTGACGTCTTGACGACCGTCTGGGTGATTATTGCTGAGTGGTGCTTCGGTATGACGACACCATGAGCTCCTGCACATTCGGCCGTCCGAATCAACGCGCCGAGGTTGTGCGGATCTTCGATCTCGTCGAGTATGACAACGAAGGGCGGCTCTCCTTTACGTCGTGCGACGCTGAGTATCTCGTCGATATCGACGTACTCTCTCGTTGCGACAACCGCGGCAACACCCTGGGCAGCAACATCATGACAAAGCTCGCCGAAGCGCTTCTTATCGATCTCCGACACTGCGATACCTTGTTCCCGGGCGAGTTGCCGAATTCGCTGGATGGCTGCTCCATGCACTCCAAATACGAGCATGACCTTCTCCAGCTGCCCGCCTGATTTGAGTGCCTCAAGAACGGGTTGCCTCCCGACGATCAATTCGCTCATTGATTGACGCCTCCGTGTCGGTCGCGGGCGACCATCCAACCGATTGAAAAGACCACGATCGCTCCGACAAATATGAGATACCCCCAGGCTGCTTCTCCAACAAGCCGAATCACAATTCCGACGACAGCCGCCATCAAACCCATCCATTTCAAGACGATACCGGCAGAGCGAGCCACGTCCCGGTGAGGTTCTTTTCGCAATAGGAATGCTACGCGCTTCCGGTCGATCGGAGCGGTGAGCTCATGCTTGCCGTTGATAATGATGACGGGGACGAAAGTGAAGTATCTTGAATATTGAGGGTGGCCCGGACTCAACTTCACTTCTCGCAGTTCGAATGGAATTGTTGCCCGAAGCTCAATAAGGAACGATCGTGCCTCTGCGCACAGCCCGCAGTGCTCGGTTGTATAGAGTTCAACAACAGGGATCATGCAGCTTTCTTCTCGGACTTCTTGGCGAGGAGGAACCATCCAACCAGCCCGACAATCATCAACGGTATGGCGATGAGTTGTGCTTCACTAAGGTTGAACACAACCCGAGGATTGATGCGAAGGAATTCGACGGAAAACCGTTCGAGTCCGGCGAAAACCAGATACAGCATGAACATCCGCCCTTCAGGCTGAATCCGCTTTCGGAAGCGCCACAGGATCCAGAAGAGGATTGCGCAGAGGATGAGTTCGTAGACCGGTGTTGGATGGCACAGCGTGTTATCAGGGACGACGCCGCCAGGGTACTTGCTGGCAATCTCGGGCACGTTTCGAAACGCCAACGACGGGGGATAGGTCCCTTTCGAATAGTCGGTTCCCCACGGCAATGTAGTCGGGTAACCGTAATCCCCGTCGCCTGCAAAATGGCAGCCAAGGCGTGCAACCCCATAGGCCAACAACAGTCCAGGCGCTACAGAATCTGCGGCGGTCAGGAATCGGACGTTTTTCTTTTTGGCGTAGAGGTAGATGCAATACGTCGCCAGCAAGAATCCACCGTAGAAGGTCAATCCGCCCGGTGAAAGCGCCATGCCGAACGGGTCGGAAAGGAAGAGATCCCAGTGCTCGACGAGATAGAGGATTTTCGAGCCTGTGACTCCGGCAACAAGAGCAATGAGAGTGATGGCACTGCCGAGATTAGGGTCGAGCCCTCTTCTCTTGAGCTCCGTAGACAGCAGGTAGCTTGCAGCGATAAACCCGATTGCAAGCATCAAACCGTAGCTGTAGATCGTAAAGGGTCCAATCTCGAGAAGTCGTGGGCACATAGGATTTTTGGCGCGAACTCAGAGTCCTCTCATGATGATCGTGGGGGTGCTACCGTCCTGGGAGCTCAACGGGTTTGTTTGAAACAATGACAAATGGCTTTAGCGGCGACTCTTCGATCTTGATCCGTGTGCGGGAGATGTGGAGCCGAAATTGATTTCTTTCCTCGTCCAGTTTGGTCACGCTCAGATCGTACACGCCTTCGAGATTGGTGAAGTCCTTCCGGCATTGTGCGGGTCCGACCCCAGGCATGATGAGTGGAGTCGTGCGGAGGCCGAGAATTTTCAATTGAATCGCGCGGTCGTCGAGCGACGTGTCGAGAAGAATCTGATAGTTGAAGTTCGTGAATTCTTTTGTCGTCCGGAGAAGGAACACGACGCTCGTCTTCTGCGTTTGCTCATCGACGTGGTGAAAGACGTGAAGCGCATATTCCGGGTCGCGATGTCTTTTCCTTGCCATTACGCCTTCAATGCCTTCTCGATCGCACCAAGGTCGAGTACTGTCTCCTCGCCGCTCTGCATGTTCTTGAGCTTGGCGGAACCTGAGGCAAGCTCGTTCTCTCCGACAACGATGACGTAACGTGCCTGCTGACGGTTGGCTTCGCGCATCTGTGATTTCAAGCTCCGGCCGAGATAGTCAATCTCCACCATTAAGCCCTTCATGCGGAGTTCGTGCGCTTTGACAAATGCCCATTGACGTGCCGGCTCATCGGCAGCTGCGATGAAGAGGATGAGATTGACGCTCTCGTCGGACCCACTGCCGCTTTTCTCCAAGGCGATGAGGAGTCGTTCCATCCCGGCCGCGAATCCAACGCCCGGGGTTGGCTTGCCCCCAAGCTCCTCTACCAGGAGGTCGTAACGACCGCCACCGGCCAAAGCATCCTGAGAACCCAGGGCGGGGCTGGTGATCTCAAATGCCGTCTTCGTATAGTAGTCGAGCCCACGAACGAGTCTGCCATCGATCTTGAACGGCGTACGCGTGGCTTTCAGCAGCGCCTGGACTTGCACGAAGTGCTCTCCACATTCGGTGCAGAGGTGATCTCTCATCAAGGAAGCGTGTTTCGTGAGCTGCCGATCACGTTCGTCTTTCGAATCGAGCACGCGCAGCGGATTCTGGCGCACACGCGCCTGGCTCTCGGGGGAAAGCCGGTCGTGGATTTTCCTGAGCTCCTGCACCAGCTTCTGTTTATATGCCGGCCGACACTTCTCACAACCAACCGAGTTGATTGCCAACGAAAACTGCTGTATCCCCATGTTGCGGTAGATATCAAGGGCAATCAACATCATCTCGACATCCAGATGGGGCGAACTGCTTCCCACTGCCTCGGCACCGAACTGATGGAACTGCCGCAGTCGCCCGGCCTGCGGGCGCTCCTGGCGAAACATCGGTCCAATGTAGTACACTTTTGTCAGCGGGGCTTGCTCACCGAGGCCATGCTGGATATATGCCCGAAGAACGGACGCAGTCTCCTCCGGTTTCAGCGTCAGGCTTTCGTCACTCCGGTCTTTGAAGGTGTACATCTCCTTGCTGACGATATCGGTCAGCTCGCCAATGCTCCGGGCAAACAGGGCTGTCTGTTCGAATATCGGTGTCCGGATCTCGCTGTAGTTGTAGCTGTGCATAATGCGGCGGATGGCCGCTTCGGCCCGCTGCCACGTCTCGACCTCGCCTGGGAGGACGTCCCTTGTTCCTTTGATCGACTTGAATTTCAATCGCTTCTCCTGGGGGTCATGAGGTTATCGTCAGCGCCACAAACATACGAAAGATTGCGCGGAAAATCGATTGCAGAAAGCCCGCACGTTGCTGAAGGAGGAGTCCGGTGGAGGAGGGCTGGAGTGTTGAATGTCAGAGTTCAAAATGGGAAGCTTCTTCTTCGCGGAAGATCTCGAGGATTTCTTTGGTCGAAGCTGCCTCCAGGAGTCGTTTGCGGAAATCCTCTTTGTTCATCAGACGGGAGATGCGGCTCAGGAGCTTGATATGGGGTCCGACCATATTGTCGCGCCCGACGAGCAAGAAGACAATGCGAACGGGCTGGTCGTCCAGAGACTGATAGTCGATCGGTTGGGCAGTCACGGCGAAGGCTGCTACGATGTCCTTTACTGCATCCGTTTTGCCGTGGGGGATGGCGAATCCAGACCCGACGCCGGTGGACATGATCTTCTCGCGTTCCAGAATTGCCTCACGCAGCTTTTCCTTGTCTGATACCTGGGGCTGTGTCGCGGCAAGATCAATCATGGCGTTGATGATCTCAGCCTTCGTCGCTCCCGGTAGGTTTGTCTGCACAACCTGTTCGTTCAAGATGTCAATGATCTTCATCCAACACTCCCTTTAAGTCCATCCTTCGTTCGCGCTATCCGGCGTCATCCGTCGATCGGCGCTCGGTTCTCGTCATTCGTTGTTAATCCATCGAAAGAGTTTTGCCTCGTACTCGTTGGCAAGTCTCTGCGCCATCGAGGGATCCTTCGATTCGGCATTGATGTGGAACAGCGGCCGAGTTCGATCCGGATTCAAGAGAACGGATGTCATGCGGTCCTTCTCGCGCGGGAAGATCTTCACGCCATCGATCAGCTCACGCGGAAGACGTTCAGAATCTTTCATCACGTGACGCATGACCTGCCCCTTGACGTTCCAAGAACAAGGAATAGCTTTTCTAATCAGATGCAAGTGCGGGGTTTCTTTGTCAAGCTCACCAAAGCGCTTTTTCGTCAGAGCGAGGAACTCCAAGAGCTTCGCAACCGAGTACATTCCATCGGATGCAAACAGGAAGTCGTTGAAGATGAACCCGCCCTTCGTGCCGCCAACAAAGCGAATCTGCTTGTTCGATGCCGCTTCCATCAGGGAGAGATGACTGTCGCGAGTCTTCACCACCGTCAAACCAAACTCCTCTGCCAGAAGGTCGATTTCTCCTGAGGCGGAAATGGGCACGGCGATCTTCTTCATCTCAGGGTGAGCCAGAACAACCAGTTTCGTCATCAGCGTCAGCAACCGGTCATTGTCAATCGCGTGGCCGCGCTCGTCGACGACCAGAAGCTTCTCCGCGCCGGGATCGAGCATGCACCCAACATCATACTGTAGCGATGTGACAACGTGCGCTAGGTCTTTCACCGCCTGGTCAATCTGCTCCTTGGTGCGCGTGAGCTTCTGACTATCGAGGTACGCGTTGAGAGAGACGGCTTGAACGTTCAGGTTCCCCAGGATGTTTGGAAAGATGGTGCTGGCGATCCCATTGGAGTAGTCGATGACCAGCTTGAGCCCGGCCGTGCGGATTGCCTGAACGTTGAGCGTCGCATACGCGCGCTCAATGTAGCTCTCCGTGGATCGCTCGGGGAAGTGGATCGACCCGACCGCGTCGTAGCTCGACCGCGTGAAATCCTCCCCAAAGAATAACCGCTCCACCGACTTTGCCTTGCTCGACGGAAGATCCTTGCCATCCGCATCGAAGAAGATGATGTCCGTGATGTTTCGCTCGTGCGGGGATTTCCGCACGTGGATTCCTCCGCGTTCCTTCCCGCTTCTGAGTTCGTGCCGGACAATGGGGATGGATGTCGCACGAAGGTCGTTGCAATGCACGCCTGAAGACATCAGCCCGCAGATGAAGGCACGATTGATCATTCGCGACACGTTGTCGGAGTCACGGCTCGTAACGATGGAAGCGCCTGATCCAACGAGTGCGCCGAACGCGGCCCCCAGCTTCGCCGCGAATTCCGGATTCATTTCGACGTTCGAGACACCACTGACTTTGGATTCCCGGAAGAGCTCTCGCAGCCATCGGTCTTCCCAGACGAGGCTTCGCGTAACGACGGCCCCTTCCTCAACGACCTTCTCCGGCCACAACTTAATGTTCGCGGACAGCCTGCTGCGTTTGCCGATGACGCACTGATCGCTCATGAAGACGTTTTCCGAGATGACAACGTCGTCGCCGATGAGGCACTTGGAGCCTATAACATCCGTTGCCATCTCGACATTGGTGCCGATCTGAGTGCCGCTCCAGATGATGCAGTTCCTGATAGCGCTCCCGGGAAGGATCTCGCAGTTGTCGCCGATAACGGAATTCGCTATCGTCACGTCGTTGTGAATGCGCGAATTTGCCCCTATGACGACGGTGCCAGTGAGGTTCTTCGGGTCGGTGTCAATGATTGTGTTGTGGCCGACGTAGGCGGCGCCGCTGCGTTCACCGAGGATTGTCACATCGACGGAGCCGCGCAATACGTCGAAATGAGCATCCTGATACTCATTGAGGTTTCCGATATCACGCCAGTATCCATCAGCAACATACCCGTACAGACCCATATCATGATCGAGCATCAGCGGAAACAGGTTCTTGCTAAAGTCGAAATCTTCCTTGGGAGGCACGAGATTCAGAACCTCGGGCTCCAGTATGTAGATTCCCGTGTTGATCGTATCGCTGAATACCTCTCCCCATGACGGCTTCTCGAGGAAGCGAGAGATCTTCCCATCATCTTGTGTCAGGACTACCCCGAACTGGAGCGGATTGGGTGCGTGGGTCAACACCATCGTGGCCTTTGCATTCCGGTCCTCGTGGAACTTCACAGCAGCGGACAGGTCGAAGTTGGTGAAGACATCGCCGCTGATGATCAAGAACCGCTGGTCGAGCATGTCTTTCGCATTGCGAACGCTGCCTGCAGTCCCATAGTCCGCTTCAGCCTTCACATAGTGTATCTGAACGCCGAACTTGCTCCCGTCATCGAAGTGGGTGGCGATGGCATCGGGCTGATAATAGAGCGTTGCGACCAGATCCTTGATCCCGTGACGCTTCAGCAGCTCAACGATGTGCTCCATCATCGGTCTGTTGAGCATAGGTACCATCGGCTTAGGGATGTTGCAGGTAAGGGGTCGCAGACGGGTTCCAAAGCCCCCCGCCATGATTACTGCTTTCATCGGAGTGCGAACAATCGAATGATGTGTGAAACGCGATGATTCGTCAAAAAGTAGCTAAAAAATCATACTCGTGCAAGGGACGGCCCTCCTCTCGATCCTCTCTCGGCTTCCTCGGAAAAATGAATCCTAGTCACTTGTCTTGGTGCGGTGTTACGCGGGAGACATCAGCTTTTACCTTGACTTTCTGGCATTAAATGGCTAAATTTGATACGATTTGAGGCTCAGACTCAAATTCAAGACTTGCAAGGATTGACGCCCGGATGCTGGAAACAATTCGTTCCTGGATTAATAGGTTTCCGTTAAGGCAGGAACTGATTGTGGCTGTGGGCGTCATTTTGTTTTTTGTCGGACTGTTGTCCCCTGCGTCGGCGATCAGAATCACAGCGTTTGTGCTCTGCGGCTGTGCTCTTGCCTATGCGCTTGTGGCTGCTCGGCGTCGTCGACCTGAAGAAACCACAGCAAAACAGGAACAACAATCTTCGACAACCTCGGAGGAGCGCGAATCCGAAATGAAAAAGCTGGCCCTCGATGATTCACAGCCCGGCGGCAAGAAATACAGAGTGGATGTCGCAGCGGAGACTGCAGCTCGCGGAAGTCCAAGGTCAGCAAAGCCGGCACGAGCAGCAGCCATCGACGACTACGAGTTTCAGCTCGCGGATTTTTTTGATGTGAACGAAGATCTGTACGTCCGTGAGGGGGGGCCAAAATCTGAGTTTGGATTCTTGATGAAAAAGGTTCTGACCGTCGTGAAGGACGTCAACTTTGCGCATACGGTCGCGTTCTTCTGGGTCGACAGAGAGAAAAATCAGGCTGTCCTCGAGACCTTCATCTCCGATAGTGACAAGTTCATGACGCATCGGAGGCGCGAGCTGGGAACTGATATCATCAGCCAGGTTGCCCTGACCGGCCAGCCGAAGTTCTTGAACCAGGTCAACGTGGCTGGCCAGAACGAGATGTTGGGATATTATGAAGGGATCGAGCCTGTCAAGACCTTCGTGGCCGTGCCCATTTTCTACTCGAAGACTCAGCCCGCCCCGCGCGAGCCGGTTGCCGTGTTGACGATTGACTGCATCGACGAAGACGCCTATGGGCCCGAGACTCTCGGTTCTCTTGGGCAGATCACGAAACTCATTTCGGCTCTGATCAAGAGTTACACCGATAAGTACGATTTGCTGCTCGATTCTGAGGTCCTGCGATCCATCTCTCGGGTGCGGGATCAATTGAGAATTGAGTTCAGCTTCCACAACGTTGTGCGGACACTCGCCGAAGAAACGTCCCGGCTCGTTGCGTGGGACTACGTCTCGGTTGTCCTGTTCGACGACAGTCGGAAATCGTGGGTCGTTCAGTTTGTGATGAATAGAATGAACGATGCCTACGTCTCGCCGACGCAGGAGGTTGATCCCCAACAAAGCTTAGCCGGAGGCGTCATTCAGACCGGCATGCCAAGAGTTGTTGACAGCTTGCAGGGCGTCGAGTTGCCGCGCTTCTACAAAGCCGAACGTGTCGATTCGAACGGCGCGATGATGTTGCTCCCCATCATTTCCATGAACCGGTGTTACGGCGTCCTGGCGGTCGAGACCAAAGATCTCAAGACGTACTCCGATGTGGAGGTGAAACTCCTGCAAAAGCTCGTTGAAACCGCTGCCCTCGGTCTGGAAATCCTCAGTCTGACGGATGCCGTGAACAACTATGTTTTGATCGATGAGGCGACGGGCGTGGCGACCCGGAGATACTTCATCAGCCGTGTGCAGGATGAGGTGCAGAGGGCAAATGATTTTGGCACAGATCTGACCGTTGTGATGATTTCGATCGATTCGATGAACGAGCACATGCAGCGGTACGGGAAAGATGGGTTCGATTTTGTGCTCCAGAATGTCGGGAGGATGATCAAATCGTCCATCCGCCCCTATGATTTAGTTGGGCGTTATGATTTCAACAGATTTGCGGTGCTTCTCGTGAGCACACCGGCGAACGAGGCGAATCTCTGGGCTGAAAAACTAAGAAAGAACATCGCCAGCAATATCATCAATGTCGATCAAAAGAGCTTTTCTGTGACGGTGAGTATCGGAGTGTGTGGAGCAGTCAGCCAGACCAGTGACATCGAGCTCTTGGAGAACGCGAGCCAGACATTGAAGAAAGCAATTGAAGCAGGCGGAAATATCGTACGAGTGTTCTAAAAAATCGATGATCTCTGGAGGTTAGAATGGCAAAGGCACAAGATTTTGCTGAGAAGGCAAAAAAAGCAACGATGGAAAAGGGTGTGAAGTGTCCAAAGTGTGGGGCGGTGAAAGTTCCCACGCTATATGTGCAGTCAGTTCGTTCTACTCACGGCTCATATCGCTTCAATCGGACGCGCATTCAAGTTTGCAAGTGCAACGAAAAACAAGTGTTTGCATAACATTTGTTCTCTTTCCTCGTAATCCCCAGTATCAGCCCACTGCTCAACGAGTCGCCTGCGCTACAATCTTTAGGCAGGCGCCTTGGGAGTCAACACGTTGAAGCCGGGAAAGATCGTGTTCATTGTCCTTGATGGGATCGGCGTTGGGGAACTTCCCGACGCCGATGCCTACGGGGATGCAGGCGCGAATACGCTCGTCAATACGGCTCGAGTCGTGGGCGGCCTTGCGGTGCCTAATCTCGCGCGTCTGGGCTTGAGCCACATCGCGAGGGTTGACGACGCAGCATCAATGGTTGCTGCTGAAGGGTGCTACGGGAAGATGGCGGAGCGTTCCGCCGGAAAGGACAGCACAACGGGGCATTGGGAACTTGCAGGGATCATCACTGAGCGGGCGTTTCCGCTCTACCCGCACGGATTCCCGCGGGAAGTTCTTGAGAAATTCCTGACGGTCACCGAATGCCAGGGGTATCTTGGCAACAAACCTGCTTCTGGAACCGAGATCATCAAGGAGCTCGGCGATGAGCATGTGAGGACGGGATTCCCGATTGTGTACACCTCGGGGGATTCCGTGTTCCAAATAGCGGCTCACGAGCGGGTAATTCCGCTTCCGCGATTGTACGAGATCTGTCAGAAAACGCGGGACAAGGTTGCCGTTGAGGAACACCGGGTTGGCAGGGTGATTGCACGGCCATTCGTCGGTGTGAGTGGTCAATATGTTCGCACCGCAAACCGTCGGGATTTCGCGTTGGAGCCGCCGGGCACGACTCTGCTTGACCTCCTGTCAAGGGAGGGAGTGGAGACGATCGGGATCGGCAAGATCGATGATCTCTTTTGCGGTCGCGGGTTGAGTGAGAAGATACACACAACGTCGAACGCTGAGGGGATCCGGACGACGCTCGATGTCTCCAGCCGGCTGCGAAGAGGGTTTCTTATGACGAACTTGGTGGATTTTGACATGCTTTATGGTCATCGACAGGACCCGCAAGGACTCGCGCGGGCTCTGGAGGAGTTTGACCAATCCCTGCCGGAGATCGTCGGCATGCTCGACGGAGATGACATCCTGATCATCACGTCGGATCACGGAAATGATCCCACCGACCGAAGCACAGATCACAGCCGCGAGTATGTCCCCCTGCTGTGTTTCTGCAAGTCCGGCAAGAAGAATGTCGATCTCGGTATCCGGTCATCATTCGCGGATGCTGGGAAGACCGTGGCGCATTACTTCGGCTTGATCAGCGGAGGGAGCATCGCAGGGAACAGTTTTCTCGAATCGATGGTCTAAGCATGGTGAGGACGGAGCACAGCTTTCAATTTGATGTTGAAGTGGACGACAATGGCAATGTCGTGCTTCCCGCTTCGGTAGTAGCGCGCCTCGGAGCGAAACGGGGGTCGAAGCTGCACCTTCGATTGACGTCAGAGAAGCTCGACGCCGCTCTGATTCAGCGGATGGTCACTGAGGAAGAGGTGGAACGGATTGGACGCATACAACTGGAAGAGCGCGACAATGTCCTCAGGTTTCTTGCTGCGGAGGGTAGGCTGGCGAAGAACAAGAAGTTCCATCGACGAGCGGGGGGATTCTCTCATTGAGTCCCAAGAAGATCGTCGTCGATACGGACATCATCCTCGAGCATTTGCTACACACTCGAAAGGGAGGGACCGCGGGCAATGCCTCGGTCTTTCGCAGGGCGATGTCCAGTTTTTTTTGCTACACAACAGTGTTCAATGCCATAGAGGTTTTCGCGCTCTGTGAAAACGAAAAGGAAATCCAGGCAGTTGAGGACTCTTTGTGTGCGTTGAAGATCCTGGGTCTCAACGGCAAGAGCGCAAAAAGAGTTGGGCTGCTTGTTCGGCGGGGAAGAGAGAGTAAGGAGAGAAGTTTTGATCTCCTCGTTGCCGGGCTTTGTGTCGAGAGCAAGCTCCCGATCTTGACTGGGCGTCCGAGTCGATACAGAATGGTGAAGGCATTACGGGTCCTGCCAGCCCGGCTTCTGGAGAGTCATCATCCAACAGGCGGGGTCATTTCTGGAACTGGGTGAATTGCAGTTCTTGAAAATCCCGATTTTGAGTCGTTTTGTTTGAGCATTTTTACCCAGGGGATGCGAACCTTTTCTGTCCGTGAAGTTGTTATATAAGTGCGACATCCGTGGTTTTCCGATGGATCTCAGCTTGCATTGAGTACAAGGTGACAACCGAATGGTTAAGATCAGCAAACAGTACACGAATCGAGAGAGTCAGTCACTAGACA
>CAZTKU010000001.1:0-54020 GCA_964614245.1 uncultured Ignavibacteriaceae bacterium | reverse complement strand
CTCTTCATAACTTATGCCCGTAATCGTCATCACAACGCGCTTGGCGCGCTCCCGCAGTTTCTGGTTCGTCATCTGCAGGTCAATCATCATATTCTCGTACACTTTTCCCAGCCGAATCATCGCTGCCGTGCTAATCATGTTGAGCACGAGTTTCTGGGCCGTCCCCGATTTCATTCGGGTCGACCCCATGATGACCTCGGGACCCACCTCCGGGCAGATCGCTACATCAATCGCTTTGGTGAGCTCCGCAAACTCTGGCGAATATAGCTTGTCCCGGGGATTTGTTGTAACATACAAGGTTTTTGCGCCCTGCTTTTTTGCTCTTTTTACCGCGCCGACAACATACGGTGTCCTTGTGCTCGCGGCAATTCCACACACGACATCTTTGTCGCTTACGCTCACCTCATCAATGTCTCGCGCGCCGTTCTCTTCTCTGTCCTCCGCCCCCTCCTGCGCTTTGAACATTGCCTTCTCCCCCCCAGCGATCATGCCCCGAACCATCCCGTGTGGGGTCCCGTATGTTGGGGGGCACTCAACCGCGTCCAAGACCCCCAGCCTTCCGCTTGTTCCGGCCCCGACATAGATCAGGCGACCTCCCTGCTTAAATGCTTTTACCACAAACTCCACCCCTTTGGCGATGTGTGGGATTTCCTCTTCGATCGCTGATGCAACCCGCTTATCTTCGTCGTTGATGGTTCGCAGAATCTCTTCCACCGAGCGAGCATCGATGTCCATGCTGGCCGGGTTTCGCTGCTCGGTGCTGAGGTGAGCTAGCTGGTTGAATAGTGCTTTCTGATCGCTCAATGTTTGGCCCATGGGGTATGTGTGCGCGGTTGTTCTAGAAATTCACGAGCACAATCTTTTTGTCGTTCTGTTCAAACTGCGTGGAGCCTTTGAGTATAAGGTCGATAACCCCCATCCACCGCACGCGTTTGCCGTCCCGAACAGCTTTCATCTCATTGCCGAGATCTCCCCCTTTTAGTGCAATGAGCGCCGGCGGTTCGACGCTGATGCGTTCTCCCGCATGCAATTCAATGTGATGTTCCGATTCCCCGTCCGATCCACGACCCTCCCTCAGTAGGGGCAATGACCACCGCACGAGGTCCTTCAGTGGGCCAACTCCACGAGCAACAACAATGTCGTAGTGTTTTTGGTAGTTCGGCAGCTTGCCGATCTCCTCCGCCCTTCCCCACAATGCAACCGCATTCTCCAGCGCAAGAGTCTCAACGATCTCTTGCACAACTTTGATTTTTTTCTGAGTAGAGTCAAGAAGAGTGATCGAGGCTTCGGGGAGTAGAATCTTCAACGGAATTCCCGGTAGGCCGCCGCCGGTCCCAAGATCAAGTATGGATGCCGTTGGAGGAATATTTACCTTGAAGAGGATTGATACGGAATGCAGTAGATGGCTTAACCAGACGTTCCCTTCGTCTCTTCGCGAGATAAGATTGATGTCGTTGTTCCATTGGAGCAGTAACTTTGCATAGCTCTCGACTTTCTCGAGCTGCTCGTCCGTCAGATCAATGCCGTTTTGCCTGCAAGCAGTTCTGAACCAGATACTCCGTTCCAAGACGCGCCTCTAATGTGTTGATTTGTAATGGGTTGGGCGACTCGTTCCACGTGGAACCGGTCAGCTTTTCAGGTAGACCATGAGAACCGAAACATCCGAAGGGGTAACACCGCTTATGCGTGATGCTTGCGCGAGCGATTCGGGTTTGACCTTGCCGAGCTTTTCCCTTCCCTCTATGGAAAGAGACCTGATCTTCGCGTAATCGAAGTCAATAGGAATTCGCTGCGCCTCGAACTGCTCAAGCCTCTCGATCTGTTCCATCTGCCGCTGTATATACCCCTCGTACTTTACCTCGATCTCAATTTGTTCAACAATTTCCCTCTTAAGCTTTTCATCTGGAAGGCCTAAGATTGACCTCATTATCGGTTGCGAGCCGAGGGAATCCAAGCTCAAAAGCTCAAACAAGCTTACACCCGGTCTCTTCAACAGCTTGGACAGTTTTTCCTTTTCGTTGATCCTGTCGGTCGAGATCTTCTCCAAATACCGGTTCACTGTTTCGGGCGCAAGTGAGCACTCGTTCGCAAATCGCATACCGCTCGTAACCATCTCCTCCTTTGTCTTCAATCTCTCAAACATGGCGTTCGTTACCAGGCCAAGCGAGTGACCCCTTGCCATGAGTCTGCGGTCGGCGTTGTCCTGTCGCAACAACAAGCGGTACTCTGCGCGCGAGGTAAACATTCGATACGGCTCATCCGTGCTCTTGTCAACCAAATCGTCGATCAGAACGCCAATGTATGCCTCTGATCTCTTGAGGGTAAACGGCGGCTTGCTCTGAATCCTTAAGGCCGCGTTGATGCCCGCCATAAGGCCCTGTGCGGCCGCTTCTTCGTACCCTGACGTCCCGTTGATCTGGCCCGCGAAGAACAGCCCCTCCACGAGCTTTGTCTCAAGGCTTAATTTCACCTGGTGCGGTGGGAAGAAGTCGTATTCGACCGCGTAACCTGGTCGCAACATCTTCACGTTTTCCAGTCCCCTGATTGTTCTCAGCCCCTCGAACTGGATCTCTTCAGGAAGACTAGTCGAGAACCCGTTGACATACACAACGTTTGTGTGGTAGCCCTCAGGCTCCAGGAAAATCTGGTGCCGTTCTTTCTCTTCGAACCGCACGATCTTGTCTTCAATGGAGGGGCAATATCGCGGTCCAACCCCCTTAATTACGCCGGTAAACAGAGGGGAGCGATCGAAACCCTTCCTGAGCGCCGCATGGGTCTGCTGATTCGTGTGAGTGAGGTACATCGGAATCAGCCTGTTGGTGATTTTCGGGGTAGAGAACGAGAACGGCTGGGGTGGGCTATCGCTGTGCTGCTCCTCAAGCCTGCTGAAATCAATGCTCGAAATATCGATTCTCGGTGGGGTACCGGTCTTTAGCCTGCCGCTCACAAACCCGAGCCGCTCAAGGTTCTTGGTGAGCCCCCCAGCGGCGGGCTCTCCGTACCTCCCACCCTCCCTGTTCTTCAACCCGGTGTGCATCAGACCGCGGAGGAATGTCCCCGCGCTAAGCACCACACACCTGCACCCGATCTTCGCCCCAGACTTGGTGATCACCCCAAGCACGCGGCTTCGCCCTGAATCCTGCTCGACTTCTGTCTCGAGATCAACGATTGCATCCTCAACAACCGCCACGCCAGGCTCATTCTCAACGCGTCCTCTCGCTTCTCTTGAGTACCACTCACGATCATTCTGACAGCGGGGAGACCAAACCGCTGGTCCTTTTGATCTGTTTAGGAGGCGAAATTGAACACCCGTCGCATCTGCAATCTTACCCATTTCTCCGCCGAGTGCGTCTATCTCACGAACCAGATGTCCCTTAGCGGTACCTCCAACGGCAGGATTACAGGACATCCTTCCTATGGCTTTCCTATCCATCGTAACCATCAGAACTGTGCACCCCATCCTAGCTGCCGCCAATGTGGCCTCTATGCCGGCGTGCCCACCGCCGACCACAACTACATCCCAATATGTTCCAACAAATGACATGATCTCACGAAATACGTATGTTTCACGTGAAACATCAGAGCTGTCTATTTTCCTATACAAAAACTGGCAAAAATGCTGTTCAGGATATCTTCGGTTGTGACCACCCCAGTGATTGTGCCGAGCGAGTCCAAAGCACTCCTCAGGTCTACTACAACAAACTCCCCGCTTTGCCTGACTGACAACGATTGTAATGCCAGCTCCAAGCTCTCCTTCGACTTGACGAGGGCGCTATAGTGCCGGGCGTTAGTCACTGTTATGCCGCTCTCGGAGGGTATCCGTTTCCCCTTGAGGGCTAGATCCACCAGTAGGGATTTGAGCTTGTCAAGTCCCTCCGTCGTTTTTGCCGAAATCTCAACCGACAGTTGTCCGTCCCCCAGCCTTCCCAGCCGAGCTAAGAAGCCTTCGTCCGGCTCCTTCAGATCAATCTTGTTCAGAACCGCCATAGCCGGTTTCTCGATAGCTTTGGCGTCCCCCAACAATCTCCTGGCATAGGTAACTTCTCTCTCCGAAAGATCGCGAGAGGAATCAAACATCAGAAGCAGCAAATCTGAGTTCAAAAGTTGCTCTTCTGCTCGTCTGACCCCCTCCAGTTCAATGGGGTCCGTCGTTTCCCGCAACCCAGCAGTATCTGTTACGGTAAATAATAAACCGCTTATGGCCAAAGATTCCTCGATCGTGTCGCGAGTTGTCCCGGGGATCTCGGTGACAATCGCCCGGTTTTGTTCAAGGAGGGCATTTAGCAGGCTTGACTTTCCAACGTTTGGAGCGCCTGCGAGTACAACTCTCACGCCGTCTCTGTAAACTCTCCCCGTTTGGTATGAAGAAATCAGTTCGTCGATTTCCTTGAGAATGTTCTTAATCTGAGACACGACATCCGACTTGTTAGCAAACTCGTAGCCCTCTTCAGCGAAATCGAGCTCCAGCTCCAGAAGGCTAATTGTGTTAATCAACTGATCTCGAACGGAGTTGATTTTCTCGGAGAGGGCTCCTTTCAGCTGAGAAAGCGATGATTGGTGGGCCGTTTGGGAGCGCGCATGAATGAGGTCGGCAACCGCTTCCGCCTGCGCGAGATCCATTCTGCTGTTCAGGAAGGCGCGCCTTGTGAACTCCCCGGGCTCAGCCTGCCTCGCTCCAAGTCGTATGGCTGTTTCAAGAAGCTTCCGAGCAATGAACATCCCGCCGTGGCAGCTCAATTCCACCACATCTTCCCCGGTATAGGAGTGCGGCTTCCTGAAAACAAGCGCCACAACATCATCAATGGCCCCACCGGCCGTGTCAACAAACGTCCCAAAATGGGCTGTATGTGACGCAACGCTGTCCAGATCGGCTTTTCCACGGAAGCCCAGCTGTGCGATCGCAATCGCATCTCGGCCGCTGATTCGGATTACAGAAATGCCCCCCTCTCCTATCGGTGTGGCAATCGCGGCTATTGTATCAGACTCGTGGATCAACATCACCATAACATCCCATCGCTGTTTCTTCGGCAAACGTCAATGTACAAAAACGCATTCCGATTTACAAACCAAGCACGGTAAAACAAAAAAGCCCCGCTCGTTTGGAGCGGGGCCTCGAGATTTCTCGGGTTCAGCCGACGTCATTTCTTCAACCGCGGAAGATCCTTTCCGATCCTTCCAAATATTCCTCCTTGCTTTCTCTTCTTCGGTTCGACCTTGCGCAGTGGCTCCTCCTCCGCCTGGCGGTTGATCAGCATTTGTTGACCAATAGAGAGGATGTTGAATACGAAGTAATAGAGGTTCAAACCCGAAGGGAATCCGTTAAACAGAAGGGTCATCAATAGGGGCATCATCCAGACCATCGCTTTCTGGCGAGGATCTTTAACGGTCATTTTCTGCTGGATGAAGGTTGTAATGCCCATGAGCAGCGCGAGACCGCTAACATCCCTAACACCGAAGAATGGGATCTCAAACGGAAGGGTGACAATTTTGTCGGGTATCGACAGGTCGTCAATCCACCAGACAAAGTTGGCTTGACGCAGCTCGATGGTCGCACGGAAAACGTTGTAGAGTGCAATGAGAATCGGTAACTGGAGAAGCATCGGCAGGCATCCGCCCGCCGGATTAACCCCATATTCCTTGTACAAGTTCAGAACCTGCTGATTCATCTTCTGGGGGTCGTCTTTGTACTTCTCCCGGATCTCATTCATCAGCGGCTGCAGCGCTTGCATTTTTTTCATTGACCGCATGCTGCTTCTGGTCAGCGGGTGGAGAGCGATCTTTATGATAATGGAGAAAAGGATAATCACAACCCCCCAGTTCGGCACAACATAGTGGAGGGCGCTCATCAGGGGCAGCATGACATACTCGGAGATCGGCCTGATAAGCCAAGCCCACCCCAAGCTAACGATTTGCTCAAGCCCCTTGCCGTAAGATTTGAGGAGATCATAGTCGACTGGGCCGAAATAGACTCTGAACTCGCTGGTTTCTTC
Source organism: uncultured Ignavibacteriaceae bacterium (assembly GCA_964614245.1). GTDB lineage: Bacteria > Bacteroidota > Ignavibacteria > UBA10030 > UBA10030 > VGWB01. Next base: position 48,030 of record CAZTKU010000001.1, on the reverse strand, counting down.
AGTCCCTCCCTTAAATGGCATCCGCACGGCAATGCTGTATGATTCAATGGCTCCCTTGTCGGGTGCGGCCCGATGGGAACCCTCAAGATATGCCCCTTCGCTTGTGCCTTCCTTCGGAATGAGCGCGAGCGCGAAGTACTTCGTACGCGTCGCAACCCAATCAATGAGCCCCGAGAGGTTCTTCTGCGGTCGTTCATCAACCTGCGGTGCATCGATCTCCGTCAGTTCTTTGCCCGCGTAGGCGTACGCCGCCGCGAAACCCGACTCATCAATGCTGTTGTGCTCCGCATACCGAAGACCGCTTTCCCAAACTACCTGATATTCAAAGTTTGCAATGACGTCAGTCATGCGACTAAATTTCAGTTCCGCGTGGAATCCGTATTCACCATTCTTGAATCGGAACCGTTTTGCAATCTTCCCACCCGTTGTCGTTGCCAGGATCAGATCAACGCTAAATTCCTCCTCGCCTGATAGTTTGACCGTTCCGCCACCAGCGTACGCGACACCGAAGTAGAGATCTCGCGTATTGATCAGCCGTCCATCCGTCGTTGTGAATAAAAGACTAAAATCTCCTTTTTTCTCATAATCCACCAACTGAACCGCCTGCCCGTCCCAGGTTGTGTACTTTTTGAGCTCCCATTTTCTCACCAACCCGCCCCGAGTTGTTATCTCTGCCGTGAAAAGATCGGTCTCGATCGTGATGACTCTCTCGGCGCCTGTTCCCCGGCCTGCAAAGAATTTCCCCAGCGGCTCGGCTGGGGCGGTTGGGACGGCTTTCTCCTGTACCGGCTCCGCTTGTTTTTCTTTGACGGTGTCTTGAACCTGTGTTTGCGTGCGGACATCCTGCTGCGGCAGATCCTGCTGCTTTGGTTGCGGCGAGTTCAGCCACAACCATGCAACGAGAAGGATGAAGATCAGGACGTACCCAAGAATCGCTTGCCGGTCCATTGAAGGCCTTAGAATGGGTTTCGTGTGGATTGACTGCTAAGGAACCGGATCGTAGACATTATGCTTATGGAATGGCTGGCATCGGAGGATCCTGCGCGTAGCAAGGAGCATGCCCTTGGCTACCCCATGCCTCTCAACTGCTTCGATGGAGTAATCAGAACAGGACGGCACAAACCGGCAGTGATTAAACGGCAGTATCGGTGATACCGCGGCTTGGTATGCTCGTACCATGAATATCAGGGCGGTCTTCATTGGGGGCTACGACAGCCGTCGGCTCACATCTGTAAGCAGGCTGATGACCGGGCGCTCGATCGAGTCGTAGGTTAGCCTTTTCGGATTTGTCTCGGCGGCAGGAGCACACATCAGCACGAGCTCGACGTTGTGCGCGCGTTCAATTCCGGCTTTCAGCAAGATTTGTTTATTCATTCGGTACGCTTCCCTTAAGAATCGACGCAGCCGGTTTCGCGCTGCAGCTTCGCGAATGCTGCGACTGACGGTAAATCCAGCCTTCACACCCTTCCCTTCGCCTTGGCCAACCAGAAAGTAGCAGCGTACCGTTCCCGCTTGAAGAGATCGGCCTTTCGAAAGAATGGTGGAGAAGGATTGATAGCCCCGAAGGATTTCTCGTTTTCTCAATGTCAGCCGTGGCGGCATCACCGTTTGGCGTGTGGTTTTACCTTTCGTCGCTCACCGTCAGCCGATGCCGTCCTTTTGCCCGCCGTCTTGCCAGCACTTTGCGACCATTCCGGGTTGCCATGCGGGCCCTAAAGCCATGCTTATTCTGCCGTTTGCGACGATGTGGTTGATAGGTTCTCTTCATTGCTCCTCTTCGCCATTATGCACACCTATAATTCTTCACTTTAGCTATGTACGATACGAAACCTTCTCCCCATTTCCAAGAAACCTCTACTACCTAAACTTTTCCCTTTCATGTGGCCGTGCGGCTCGGCCCCCCTCAACACCCGCTCACCCTAACCTGTACTTATCGGGAGGATCTCCCCTCCACATACACGCGTATTGTAATTTTTTTCCTTGCGTAATGACTATTGTCGTGTTATACTCATGCCCCCGCAGGATAATAGTTTTGATGTTTATAACTTGTGGACAATCTCTGCGGGACCTGCTGCTTACTTTTCCGCCTGTGCCGTCGGGCTTTTTTCTCCTCGGTTCTTATGTTGATATCCCTGTTATTAACCGCAAGAGTCCTTGAAAACACTTGGAGTTGCTGCGATCATGTCATGTTGATAAGTCGATTCCTTAACTTAAGCCTCTAGATTATTATATTTCCACGCTGTTAGTTTCTGTGTGCGCTTTCCGTTGATAACTTTCGCAATCTTTCCTTTAATATCCGTTGTATGGACTACAAAGAAGCCGCCATGCCGGTTGAAGAAGTTGACCGAGACTTAACGGAGACTGAAACAGAAGCGCGACGCGTTTGGAATATCTGCTTAGAGAAAATCCGGCAGAGAGTTACAAGCCTGAGCTTCAAGACTTGGTTCCAACCGATCACACCTCAAAAACTCGTCGCTAATGAACTCACTGTTCAGGTCCCGAGCCAGTTCTTTTACGATTGGGTTGAGCAACACTACAATTCCCTTGTTCGGGAAACGATTAGCAGTGTGCTCGGCGAACATGCAAAGCTGTACTACTCGATCGCTGTAGAAGAGAAGCCCGCCGAGGTGGCTGAGCACCCCGATGTTCCACTTGGCGGCCGTCAAGCAAGTGAATCGCTGGCCGTATTGTCCTCGACATCCTCTCCTTTTCCACCCCGGACTGCCTTCCGGCAGATTGACTTTCTACCGGCCCAGAGTAATCTCAATCCGCGGTACACCTTTGAGAACTTCATCAAGGGCGACAGCAACCAACTTGCACGGGCTGCAGCTCTGGCTGTTGCCAACAACCCCGGCGGCACCTCGTTCAACCCGCTTGTCGTTTATGGGGGAACCGGTCTGGGGAAGACACATTTGATGCATGCCCTTGGGAACCATGCCCTTGCTTTAGGTAAGACCAAGCGCGCGGTGTACGTTTCCAGCGAGAAGTTTACCATTGAATTCGTTGAAGCGATTCAGGCTGATCGTGTCAACGAGTTTTCCCATTTCTACCGTAGTGTTGATCTCTTGATTGTCGACGATATTCAATTCTTCTCCGGAAAAGAGAAAACGCAGGACAATTTCTTTCATACCTTTAACACGCTTTACCAGCTTGGTAAACAGATTGTCCTCTCGTCTGACGTCCCTCCAAAGGAACTCAAAGGTCTTGACGAGCGATTGATCTCGCGGTTTCAATCCGGCCTGACAGCTGATATCCAGCCTCCAGATCTTGAGACGCGCATCGCAATTCTCCGCAAGAAGAGTGAAGACAATCGTTTTGAATTGCCTCCTGATGTTATTGATTTTATCGCTGCAAATGTCACAAGCAATATCCGCGAGCTCGAGGGCTGCCTCATTAGCCTAATTGCCCGTGCATCTCTCGACAACAGAGAGGTTAACGTTGAGCTTGCTCGTGACGTTCTGCGAGTAGTGGTAAATGAGCTCAAATCGCCCATTAACATTGATCAAATTCAACGCATCGTTTGCGAATTCTATGATATTCCAGACGATTTGCTGCGAGCAAAGACGCGAAAACAGGAGATTGTGAACGCACGGCAGGTAGCGATGTATCTTGCCAAGGAACTGACAAACTCCTCTCTCAAGACCATCGGTCTGCATTTCGGTGGTCGCGACCACAGCACGGTCATCCACGCATACCAGACAATTGTTGATCGCACAAGAAATGACCCTGCTTTCAGGCAAAATCTTGATCAGTTGCGGAGACGAATAGAGATGAGTGGCAAATAGTCGGCTTCGACACCACGCCTGGCTGCTTTGCTTTCCTTCATTGCGGTCTGTTTTCTCTTCCGTTAAACTCACTGTAGGCTGTTTTAACCTTCTTTGCGGTCCTTATGTTGCTTCCCCCTGTAAAACTGTGTGACTAGATGTTAGATTCGTGTTAATTACTCTGGTTCGTGTACTGAGATCTCCCAGTTTTTGCAATTGTTGTTGATAACTGTCCTCTTCGTCAACTACCTTTCCACACAAATTCTGATCTCTAACCATGCTTTCTTCCCATCTGAACACGACATGCTTGATTGAAATCACCGATGATATACTCATATCAACATCATAAGAAGTGTTGTTATTTATTTTCTTTCTAATATGTACTTACTTAGTATACCAGTATAAACCGTCAGAGCACGCTCAACATAAGGTTGTAAATGGTCAGAAAAAATCGTATTTTGATGCAAACTCACCCGTCTGATCAACCCCTTCCTAAGGAGATTTGAATGAAATTCACCGTTGGTAGCAACGAACTCCAGAAAGCGTTGAGCAAGATTAGTGGTGTTGTTCCTGCGAAATCAACTCTTCCCATATTAGAAAACATCCTCTTCCAACTTTCCAAGAATACTCTCCACCTGGCTGCAACCGATCTCGAAATTTCAATGTCAACCAGCCTGGATCTAAAGGGAGGGGAAGATGGATCGATCGCCATGCCGGCGAAAAGGCTCATGGAAACAATCCGGTCCCTTCCAGAAGTCCAATTGGTTTTTCATGCAGACCTTGCCGCGAACAAAGTCAGGATGATAACAGAGATGGGTGAGTATGTTATAATGGGGGATTCAAGCGAGGAATTTCCAAAAACACCCCAATTCAAAGCGGAGGAAAAAATAGTTCTCGACGGGGACCTACTGCGGAAGCTTATTCATCGAACCATATTTTCCGTGAGTACCGACGAACTCCGACCAGCGATGACAGGAGTACTCCTGCAGGTGAAAGAAAACGAGCTTCGTGCAGTCGCAACGGATGGTCACCGACTGGTTCGAATCAATTACACGGGGCTCAAACATTCAAAGCTCAAGAGAGAAATCATCGTGCCGGCCAAAGCACTGAATCTGGTCGGCCGCTCAGTGGAAGACGGCGAGAATACACTTTCGCTGGACTCAACGCACGCGCAGTTCAGCTTCGGCACAACAACGCTTACATCGAGGGTAATAGAGGAGAGCTACCCGAATTATGAATCTGTTATTCCGCTTGACAACGATAAGAGCCTAACGGTAAACCGGGAGCTGATACTGGCCTCCGTTCGCCGCGTTGCATTGTATTCAAGCTCAACGACCCGGCAGGTTCGCTGCTCTCTCAAGAAAAACGAACTTAGGGTTATGGCGGAAGATATTGATTTTGGTGGAGAGGCAAAGGAGAAAATACCGTGCCTCTATGCAGGCGAGGACCTCGAGATAGGATTCAACTCCACCTACCTGGTGGACATCCTGTCGCACATTGACACCGACGAGGTTCAGTTCAAGCTCGGAACTGCGGTTCGGGCCGCGATCGTGATGCCTGCGAAGCAGAAGCCGAACGAGGATGTGCTGATGTTGGTTATGCCAATGCGTTTGAATGCGTAATTGGAGAAGAGGCGTTGATGTACTCTTGTGGATAGCCCCATCTCGCGCGGCGGGAGCGGGGCTATCGCTTTGTAAGTGAGCGGCCGGTGAATGAAGCTGAAGCATCTTGAGATATCAAGTTTTCGTAATCACGCGCGCACAACAGTCGAGTGCAGCGATTGCGTGAATGGACTCATCGGCGAGAACGGTCAGGGGAAGACGAATCTGCTGGAGGGGATCTCGTACCTGTGTCTGACGAAAAGCTTCTTTGGGGCCAGCGACAGCACCGTTCTGCAAATCGGCAAGAACAGGTTTGCAGTAAGCGGAGAGTTTGTGGGGGACAGCGGGGTGCGATATGACGTGGGAGTGCGGTACGATGCGGAAGCAAAGGAGAAAGAAATCAGCGTTAACAAGGCGCCAATTGACCGATCTGCAGATATCATTGGACAGTTTCCTGTCGTTGTTCTGTCGCCAGAGAGCAACGCGATTACAGCCGGGGCGCCGGCCGAGCGGCGGAAGTTCATGGATTTTGTTATTGCACAATCGAGCAGAGTCTATCTCGAAGATCTCGTCGAATACCGGCGCGTGGTGAAACAGCGGAACAGGATCCTGCTGGACGCAAAGATGGCGCGGGTGGACCGGAGCGAGCTGCTAGACCCTTGGAATACCGAGCTCATAGATCGCGGCGCGAGGATTATGGTGCGACGGAAAGCGTTTCTCGCGGAATTTCAGCCGCTCGTTCAGGAAGCCTATGAGAAACTGGCAGGGGAAGGCGAGGAGCCAACGGTGCACTATAAGGCATCCGTGGAGCACGAGGAATCAACAAGCGAGGAAGACTTGCGAGGGCTGTTTAAGCAGGAGCTTGAACGCCGACGAGAGGAAGAAATGCAAACCGCCACTTCAAGCGTTGGACCACACAGGGATGAGCTGGAGTTAAAAATGCACGGCTTAGATCTGCGAAGGTATGCCTCCCAAGGGCAGCACAAAAGCCTCTTGATAGCTCTAAAGGTAGCAGAATTCTTCTATTTGCAGAACGCCCGCAGCGAGAGCCCACTCTTGCTGTTAGATGACATTTTTGGCGAACTTGATGCTCACCGTTCAGAGGGACTGCTCGGGCTTATACACTCGCTGGGGCAGGCGTTCATAACATCGACAAGCGAAGCGGTGTTCCCGGCTGATTTCGACTGGGGGACACGAAGCAGGAAATTCTTTGTTCAACAGGGCGCGGTCGCCTAGGATGAGGCGGGCAACATCATCTGCGAAGCCGTTGGGCGAGGCGCTGGATGAGCTTGTCGGGAAGCTCGGTATCAAGAAAAAGCTGCTGGCGTATGAGGCGGTGTTGCGCTGGGAGGAAATCGTTGGAGAGAAGATTGCGCGTGCGACAACGGCGACAAAAATTTCACGCGGCGTGCTCTTCGTCTCAGTAAGAACAAGCGCGTGGAGAAACGAACTGACCATGCGGAAGAAAGAGATCATGCTGAAAATCAACAGCACGCTCGGGCAGGAAGTTGTACTAGACATCAAGTTTCAGTAGATCGAAAAAGACCTTATGGGAGAGACTCCAACGGAAGCATCAAAGAAGAGTGCAAGAGGCAAAGGCAACGAGAAATCAATTGTGAAGAGTCAGAAAACCGAAGCGAACAAATCGAACGGGACACAGCGGGCCTACACCGCAGACGACATTACAGTCCTGAAGGGGCTGGAAGCCGTACGGCGCCGTCCAGCGATGTACATCGGGGACACGAGCGCGCGCGGCCTTCACCACCTTGTCTATGAAGTCGTCGACAACTCTATCGACGAGACCCTTGCAGGGTACTGCCGGCACATAACGGTTACGTTAAATGAGGATGGCTCAGCAACAGTCGAAGACGATGGACGAGGAATTCCCACAGAGATACACCCCGAGGAGAAGCGATCGGCGCTAGAAGTTGTCATGACTGTTCTGCACGCCGGCGGAAAGTTTGATAAGAACACGTACAAAGTGTCGGGCGGCCTTCATGGCGTGGGCGTTTCTGTCGTTAACGCGCTAAGCGAAACTCTCGAGGTGGAGGTGTACCGCGACGCAAAGGTGTTCTATCAGAAGTACAAGAGGGGGGACCCCGTTGCGGCAGTGAAGGTGACAGGTAAGGTCGAAAAGGGAAAGACCGGCACAAAGGTTACATTTCTCCCGGACGGTGGGATTTTCAAGAACAGGGCCTTCAAGTTTGAAACTATTGCAGAGCGACTGCGCGAGCTGGCGTTTCTGAATCCACAAGCGGTGCTCCGGATCGAGGATCTTCGATCGAAGGCAGGAGAGGAAGAGGTGTTCCACTTCGAGGGCGGGCTCAAGGAGTTCGTTCAGTATATTGATGCAACCCGATCGGCGATCATGAAGAAACCGTTCTATGTCAAGGGCCAGGACAACGATGAAAGCGGACGAGCCGTCGAGGTCGAGGTAGCATTTCAATACAACGATCAGTTTACGGAAAATGTCTTCAGCTACGTCAACAATATTAACACGCATGAAGGGGGAACACATCTTGTAGGTTTCCGGACGACGCTAACGCGGACGATCAACAACTACGGATACAAAAACGGGTTGATGAAGGAGGGAGGTGTCCAGCTTGTTGGAGACGATTTCCGCGAGGGGCTCACGGCGGTCATCAGCGTAAAGGTGCCCGAACCGCAATTCGAAGGCCAAACAAAAACAAAGCTCGGGAATAGCGACGTAAAGAGCATTGTGGAGTCGGTGGTCGGTTCGGCGTTGCAGACATGGCTTGAGGAGAATTCGCCCGACGCAAAGCGAATTATCGACAAGTGTCTGAGAGCGGCCGAGGCTCGTGAGGCCGCGCGGAAGGCCCGGGACCTCACCCGTCGAAAAAATGCCCTTGACAGCGGTGGACTCCCCGGGAAGCTTGCCGATTGCTCCATCAGCGATCCGGACCACTGCGAGCTGTACCTTGTTGAGGGCGATTCGGCCGGTGGCAGTGCGAAGCAGGGGCGGGACAGGCGATTCCAGGCAATCTTGCCGCTGAAGGGGAAGATCCTGAATGTTGAGAAGGCGCGCCTCCACAAGATCCTCGAAAACGAGGAAATACGGGCAATTTTCACAGCTATTGGCGCGGGCGTTGGGGAGGACTTTGATTCAAGCAAGATCCGGTACGGAAAGATTATCCTGATGTGCGACGCGGACGTTGATGGCTCACATATCCGTACCCTTTTGCTCACCCTCTTTTTCCGCTACATGAAAGAGCTCATTGAACTTGGTCACGTGTACATCGCGCAGCCGCCGCTGTTCAAGATCAAGAAAGGCAAAATTGAACAGTACGCGTTTGATGAGGACGAGCGGGATGAAATTATCAAGCGGTTGAAGGGCGAGAAGAAATCTGTGCGCAGCCAAAAGGAAGAAGAGGCCGCACCAACTCAGGCGGTGAGCGAGGAAGGGGCGGTGGTCAGCACCGATGGAATTGTGATTTCGCGATTCAAGGGTCTCGGCGAGATGAATCCAGAGCAGCTCTGGTCAACGACGATGAACCCCGAGACGCGCACGATTCTGCTGGTGTCCATTGAGAATGCGGCTGACGCTGATCGCACGTTTTCGATTCTTATGGGAGATGAAGTTGAGCCACGCAGGGAGTTTATTGAAAAGAATGCGAAATACGTTCGCAATTTGGATGTCTGATGCGCGAACCAGAAACAGTTCGAGCAAAAGGAAAGCAGTAGAAGATGGCCACCGTCAGCGAAAAGATCATTCCGGTTGATATCGAAGAAGAGATGAAGGGATCGTACATCGATTATTCGATGTCGGTCATCGTTGCGCGAGCGCTGCCGGACGTGCGCGACGGCCTCAAACCGGTTCATCGACGCGTGTTGTTCGGCATGCAGGATCTTGGCCTGGCAAGCAACCGGCCATATAAAAAGAGCGCGCGCATCGTTGGTGAAGTGCTCGGAAAGTACCATCCACACGGCGACACCGCGGTCTACGACAGCATGGTGCGGATGGAGCAGGACTTCTCGCTGCGCTACCCGCTGGTGGACGGTCAAGGCAATTTCGGTTCGGTTGACGGGGACTCTCCGGCAGCCATGCGGTACACGGAGGCCCGGCTCGCGCGGATTGCAGAGGAGATGCTGCGCGATCTCGAGAAGAACACCGTGGATTTCGTTCCGAATTTTGATGAGACGCTGAGAGAACCGTCCGTTGTGCCGAGCATGTTTCCCAATCTCCTGTGTAACGGCGCTAGCGGGATAGCTGTCGGCATGGCGACCAATATTCCACCGCACAACCTGAAGGAGGTTATCGATGGTTGTGTGGCGTACATACGGGACGAGAGCGTTACGGATGCACAGCTCATGAAGCATATTGTAGCACCGGACTTTCCGACGGCGGGAATCATTTATGGCTATGAAGGTGTGAGGGAGGCATATACAAAAGGGCGCGGACGCATTCTCGTGCGGGCGAAAGCGGCCATGGAAACGAGTAAAGGGGACCGGCAGCGCATAATCGTTACAGAACTGCCCTACATGGTCAACAAGGCTGCGCTTGTAGAGAAGATCGCGGATCTTGTTAACGAGAAGAAGATTGAGGATATCACCGATGTGCGGGATGAGTCCGATCGCGATGGCTTACGGGTGGTCATTGAACTAAGGCGGGATGCAAACGCCGAGGTTGTACTGAACAATCTCTACATGCATACTCAGATGCAGACGACCTTCGGCATCATCATGCTGGCGCTTGTGGATGGACGGCCGCGAGTGCTGACTCTTCGAGAGATGATCCAGAAGTTCGTCGAGCATAGAAACAATGTTGTTGTGCGGCGGGCGAAGTTTGAGCTGGATGAAGCGGAAAAACGAGCGCATATCCTTGAGGGCTACATCATTGCCCTCGACAATATCGACGCCGTTATCAGGCTGATCAAGCAATCGAAGGATGTCGAGCAGGCAAGGACCGGCCTGATGAAGAAATTCAAGCTTTCGGAGATCCAGGCTAAGGCCATACTGGATATGCGTTTACAGAAGCTCACCGGGCTTGAGCGCAAAAAGGTAGAGGATGAATATCGAGAAACGATCAAACTGATCGAAAAGCTGAAAGCAATCCTCAAGAGCAAGCCGTTGCAGATGAAAATTGTCGAGGAAGAACTGCTGGAGCTGAGGAAGAAGTACGGCGACGAACGACGGACGGAAATTGTCTACAAAGCAGAGGAATTCAGCATCGAGGACATGATTGCCGAAGAAGAGGTTGTTATCACCATCAGTCACCAGGGTTTCATCAAGCGTTACCCCGTCTCAGGTTACCGCCGACAGTCGCGCGGTGGGAGAGGGGTAACGGGCGCAGCGACAAAGGAAGACGATTTTCTTGAGCACATGTTCGTTGCAAGCACGCACAACTACATCTTGTTCTTTACCAATACCGGTAGGTGCTACTGGTTGAAGGTGTTCGAGATCCCCGAGGCTGGACGCATGGCAAAAGGAAAGCCAATCAACGCGCTGATCGCGAAATTACCGGAAGAGGCAATCAACGCCTTCATTGCGGTAAAGGAATTTGACGACAAACACTATGTATTCATGGTGACACAGCGGGGCCTGGTGAAGAAAGTTCTGCTTACGGAGTTCAGCAACCCGCGCCGCAACGGGATCACAGCGACAACGCTGCGAAAAGGGGATGCGCTCAATGACGCTAAACTCACCGATGGAAGCCAAGACATCATCATTGGGACCCACGAGGGAATCGCAATTCGGTTCCACGAAAACGAAGTGCGAGCGATGGGCAGAACAGCCACCGGAGTACGGGGCATCAACCTGAGCAAGGGTGATAAGGTCGTTGGCGTGGTGAACCTGCGGCGCAAGGGAACGACCATTCTCATTGCAACAGACAAGGGCTATGGGAAGCGGAGCGAAGAGGGCGAATACCGGGTTAGCCACCGCGGTGGAAAAGGAATCATCACCGTAAAGACCTCGGAAAAGACCGGGAGAATGGTCGCCATCAAGGAAGCCGTGGGCACCGACGACGTTGTTGTCGTCACATCAAACGGTATGGTTATTCGGCAGCATGCCTCGGACATTCGAGTCGCAGGGAGGAACACACAGGGGGTACGGCTGATCCGTCTTGCAGAGGAAGACGAGGTGGCAGACATCGCTATCGCCGTTGGAGAAGAAGAAGAGGAGAAACAACTGGCGGAGAAGCTGGCAGCGAGAGAAAATTCAAAAAAGAGGAAGGGTAACGAAGAAACACACGCGGGAGGTACAAAACAACCGGAGAAGCAAACGCCCGCGGAAAAGAAAGCCGAAACGGAAAAGCCCGGCAAGAAGAAGAAATAGCATGGGGCTTGGCCGCGCGAGCACTCCTCCCGGGACTCAGCATTCCCTTCATTAGACCTGATCCAATGAGGGGGCGACGCACATCGTCAGACCGCGAACAGAGGCGTTAAAAAACACGCCACGCAATGCGGTCACCCACCGCGATTCCGTACTTATCCGTAAATCCCCCATTCGCTTCAACGACGTACTGCGCCGGCCGCGTTGAGGCGTACGAATCATCTGAGTACGGAGTAGTATATTTGTGAATAGTGACGACTTCGTTCTTTCCATTCACAAAAATCATGTCAAGAGACAGAATTGTGTTCTTCATCCAGAACGAACGTGGGCCCTCACCGTCAAAAACAAACAGCATCGCCTGATTCTCTGCCATCTGTGCGCGGTACATGAGGCCAAGCTCGCGCTTCGATTCCTCACGCGCAATCTCAATGTCAACAGTGGTAATCAATCGGCCCTTGGCACTGAGAAACCGTAGTTCACCCTGTTTTTGGAATTCATATGCCGTCTGTGCAGGAGAGAGCTGGGGGGCGCGCGTTTCTGATGTCATCCGCTTCGTTGGGCTTGTGGAAAAAAGGACGAGAAGCACGACAGCGACAAGAGTAATTACGACAGCCGCATACCAATTAACACCCCTTTTGCGAGGCCGTCGTAGGCTGTCTATGGCTGTAAAGGGTTTCTTTCCCACGGTCTGCGTCGGAGGCTAGCGTGCACTACTGTTTCTTGAAGAGTCCTTTCACCGCGTCGTCGAGCTTCTTCTTTGCCGCATCGGTTTGTTTCCTCTTTTCTTGTTCAACGCGAGCCTGAAGCTCTTTCTTCTTACCCTCAACCATCGCCATCTTTTCATTGACAAGAGACTCGTAAGCCCTTACCCGCGCCAGGACCTCCTCCTTTTTCTGATTGAAAAGCCTGTCGAATTCCGCCCTTTTCTCGGCAATGCGCTGGTTGACTTTCGCTCGAATCGCATTTTGCAGTCGAGCAAGCTCATCGCCGATAACTTTCTTCGTGCGAGCAGCAAGCTGATCGTCGAGGTTGGTCGCGATGGCAAGATCGACGCCGCCCGCCGTGTTCCACATGCGTAGCTGCACATTGAACGCAGAAATCGATGAGAGAACATCTCGGGCGATGCGCTCAACATCATTCCGTGGGGGGCGGTCAAACGCAAGTGCGAGGTCGTGGAAATCAAGCCTCAGATTCGAGTCGAACCGATTACCTGGAACAGAAACCCGGGCTGCTGCGTTGGCGACGGCATGGGTAATTTTCGAGGGGACAAAATCCGCTTGGCCAAATTCAACATCGCCCACGGCGATTTGTCGGACGTTTACCTCATAGTTATCAATAGGAACATCGGGTCGGCGGTCGAACGAAGCGTCAAAGGTGAAGAACGCACCATGGGCCCTTGAGCCAGACAGGGTAACTGTTAACGGAAAGCCGGCGATGCGCTGGTTGTTTGTGGCATTGTGGACTTCGCCCTTGGCGTAGAAGTAGTCGGGATTCTGAGCCATATCCTCGCCTCCGGAGATCACGATGTTTTTGATCCACCACTTGGGATAGGAGCGTTCGACGGGGAAATGGATGTCCTGCCCATGAAAGCGTTTTGGCTTTTCGTACTCAGGTTCAGGTGTGTACTTTGGAATAGTCGTTCGGGCAAAATCGATCCAGGAAAGGTAATTGTTTACCTTCTGGAGGATTTCTCTGCCGAGGAGGAGGTTTGCGAGTCCCCGCGTGCTCAGATCAGGGAGGCGAGCAAGGCCCTGGACCGTCTCATAATCTGCTCGCGCGAGATCGTCAACAAGAGCAACCGAGCCGTACAGGTGATTGATCTGATCGGTAATGGCGGTGCGCCGGCTCTTAAAAGTGTCGTTGAGCTCGTTGATGTTTTTGTACGCACTGTTCACATTGTTGATGGCGCTCGAGATGCTCTCGATCGTCTTCAGCTCGTTCAAGTTGATGGCCTTGATGCTCGTTTCAATCTCTGCGACGCGCTGTTTCGATTTATCGATATCTGCGAGGGTTGCCTGCCATTGCTGGCTCGCCTCTTGTACTTGTTGTCTGAGCGAATCGAGATGCTGGACGGTTCTGAGGATTTGAACATTCAGGAGGCTGTCAATTTTCAGGTCTTTCCTGAGTTTCTCCAGGTCGAAAACAGGGGCTTTTGCCGCCTCGCGGGTCAACGCAGAGGCAGCTTCGGAGATGACCGAAGGGGGCTCTTCGGACTCAGGACGAGCCTTTGGCAACGACCCATCTGTCGAGCGCTTCGTCCCGAAGATCAGATTGTTCACCTCCATGGTCTCGATAATGTATTTGTTCCTGAGAAGCTGTCCAAAGTTCAGAGCGAACCGGACCTTGCCAGTTTCAAAGATATTCTTCCAGGGGTCCTTCGGGCTCGCAACCTGAAGGCGCGAGAATTCAATCGCGACGGGGGAGATCGACAGCGTCAGGTTATCAATTTCGACTTTTGCACCGATGGCGCCCTCGCCAGCGGCCTCCAATCCGGATTCAATCCATTGATCGGCAAACAGATACAAAACAACACACACGGCGAGAGCCGGCACGAGGGCGAAAAAGATGAACTTCTTTCTCATCGTTAATCCCCCAGGTTACGAATTCTGTCGTACCAGCGAACAAGAGCGCTCTTGCTAATGACCTGGTAGATTTTCCACCGCTCCACCTTGGCCCCGATATGGGTGCGGTACGCCACAACGAAGCGTTTCATCCCGAAATACGCGGGAAAGAATAAGACAAAGCTGCTCAGAAAACCCCCCAAGACGACGGTATTGTTGAACCGCGTCAGGGGTGCGATCGGAGCGTTGTACAGCGATGTCCACAGACTATGAAGGAATGAAGCATCGACGAGCAGATAGTAGCCGAGCGCGTGGAAGGCGGGATCCAGGATGTACGCGATCAGAGCGAAAAGGGTGAAGGACAGAATGGCCGCCGAGAGGTTTACGTCAAGAAGAAAAATCACAAGCCAAATCAGCAATCCTTGCAGTGTGAAAGCCGGTGAGAGACCAACCATTGAGCCAAGAGCGAACCCGCCAGCGATCTGGGCAGGCGTTTGGCCTGTGCGCAAGATTTTGATGAAGTTTTTAATGATCTGAAGCCAGAACATAGAAACAGTTTGAAAGTTTGGAGTTCAGGGTTTTGAGTTGGAGAATGCAGGCCGGGAGGAGGCACGACTCCCGGCGGTAGATACATCAAAATAAAGGAAGGAGGCGAAGGATTCAAGGGAAAAGCAGAGGTCGCGTCGGACGGCAAAATATCCGCCTTCTAGTACCACCCAACCCTGCATGGCTGTGAAGTCATGAGGCCCTTAGAGCATTCACAATACCAAGCCGTGCAGCGCGAACCGACGGCAAGAACCCGCCGAGCAACCCCATCACGAGCGCAAACACTAGCGATGAGACAACAATCGTCGGCGAGAGCGCAAAGGAAAACGCCAGTTCTGAGAAGGACCCAAAATTCAGCGTGGAGATCGTGAAGAACTGAAGAAACGCGGCAAAGAAAAGGCCGGTTAAGCCGCCGATGAAAGAGAGAAAGAGGGATTCGGTGAGAAATGCGGCGAGAATGCTTCGGCGGCGAAATCCTAAAGCCCTGAGTGTTCCAATTTCAACGGTGCGATGTGCGACGGCGGCATACATTGTGATCATCGCGCCGATCGTTGCCCCCGCACTGAAGATGATCGTGATGAAAATCCCTAGAATTCTGATGAACGTCGCCATGAGCTCGGACTGTTCCTCAAAGAACCGCTTCTCGATCTTCGGCTCAAATTGCTGCAAACGCGGATCTTTCTCAAACGCAGCGACAAAATCTCCGAAGGATTCAGGCTGATCCAGCTTGAAGGTAAGCGTTGAGAACGCATTCCGATTGAATGCATCCAGCAATTGATTTGCATCTCCCCACATTTCTGAGTCGAAGCCGCTGCCGTCAGTGTCAAACACACCGACAATAGTCCATGCGTCGCCTGCAAACCGCACAATATCGCCCAGTTTGGCGCCGGCAAAGCGTTTCTCAATCGAAACGCCAACGATGAGCTCGCGGGCACCCGGGGCGAACATCCGACCTTCCTTGGGCCGAACCTGTGGTCTGAGCAGGAACGCCTCCGGTGACACGCCCCGGACCGTGACGTTACTAAGTCCACCCCCTTCGAGCTTGTTCAGGTTAATAACTACAACCGGCTCGCCCGAGGCAATAGGTTTTCCACCCGCTGCCTTGGCGACGTGCGGAAGGGTGAGAATAACACTCGCGCTCTCCCGATCAATGATACTCGAAATCTCTCCGTTGGCTGCCTTGCGTGCGACGATAACGTTCTCATCAGAACCGGTGGCAACAAGAGTTTTCTGAACTCCATACGCCATCATCAAGACGGCAGCGAACACGAAGACAACGAGGGCAACGCCGAGAATAGTGATGCCGGTGGTAAGACGCCGGGTGCGCACGTTTCGGATGATATATTTGAAAGGGATCTTCATAGACAATGAAAAAGAAAGAAATTCAGCGCTAAAGGATCGGCGCCGCGACGAAATCTATACCGTTTACTTCAACCGCCGTGCTCGTTCCCTCCCTCACCCAAGATGTCTCAGTCCGTCCACAATCCGCGTTCCAATCGCTCGCTGGATGGGGAAAAGCGAAGCCACGACGCCGACAAGAATTGCTGAAGAAGCAGCCAGGATCATCGTGATGGATTCGAGGTTGAAAATTGGGAACCAACCCTTTGGCACAAGCGCGGCAAAGCCCTCAATGAGGGGAACCGTGAAAAGCAAGCCAAAGCCACCGCCGAGCACCGAGATCAAGAGCGACTCACCAAGAATGAGTCCAACGAGATGCCCGCCGGTGAAGCCAAGGGTTTTGAACACAGCGTACTCTCGTGTTCGCTCGCGGGCAGACATGATCATGGTGTTACCAAGCACGAGCATGATGATCCCGACGATAACGAAGGACATAACATTCATCGCTGTGATGATGGCGCCCGCGGCGGCGACGAAACCTTGCTGAAACGCCCGTTCGGTCTCCGTTTTTGTCTCTGCGCGTGAGTTCTGAAAGAGTGCATCGACGCTGCTGGAGATGGCCCCGCTTTGTGCGGGATCGCTGATTTGAACGATGTACCATCCCACCTCTCCTGCGCGCGTGGATTCTTCCTGCCTGAGTCGCTCATCGAGGTATTGCCAGTGGAAGAACATCTGGGTCGCATCGGTTGATTTATCCCGCGGTCGGTAAATAGCCCTGACGACAAACTCCCATTTGCCGGGATAAATATCCCCGTCGATCGGCACGGCATCGCCGATTTTCAGGCTGTACCGCTTTGCAAGCTCAGAGCCGATCACGCATGCACCTCGCTCACGCTTGAAAGCTTCAAGCTGATCCGGGTCTATCAAAAACTCCGGGTACACGTCGAAGATCGTCTCCGGATCGACAGCGAGCCGAGCAAAGAACTGATTCTTATCAATGTACACCCCCTGAAACCAATTCATGTACGTGACCGTCTCGACACCCGGGAGTTTCGCGATCTGATCTCGGTACGAGTACGGAAGGGGAAAGATGAACGAAACCGCCTGGCGCGTGATGAGACGGTTTGCCGCGGAGGCTTCAACGCCGGAATACCATGCCGTTACAACGGTTCTCAGCAATCCGAACGCCATAACAGCAATGGCAATTCCAAGAATCGTAAGCGCTGTACGAAGCTTATGGCGAAGAGTGTTCTTGAAAATGAGCTTGAAGACCTTCATACGCGATCTCTATCTCAGTTCTCCCTTTTCAAGGTGGCGGACGACAAGCGCCCGTTCTGCTGCACGCGGGTCGTGGGTCACCATGACAATGGTCTTCTTGAATTCTCGGTTTAGCCGCTCCAGCAGCAACAGGATTTCGTCGGCGGAATGTTTGTCAAGATCCCCGGTTGGCTCGTCGGCAACGAGAATCGTCGGATCAGTTGCAATGGCGCGGGCAATTGCCACGCGCTGTTCCTGACCGCCCGACAGTTGTTTGGGGTAGTGGCGCATGCGGTCCTTCAAGCCGACGACGGTCAAAGCCATTTCCACATGCTGTCGGCGCTCCTTCTTGGAGAGCGGGGCGAGCAGCAGGGGCAGCTCGACATTTTCGTACGCCGTGAGCACGGGGATAAGATTGTAGAACTGGAAGATAAATCCGACGTGGGTTGACCGCCACTTAGCAAGTTGTGATTCGTTGAGGCTGACGATTTCCGTTCCCGCGATGGTGATCGTTCCTTTGTTGGGCCGATCGATTCCTGCGACGAGGTTCAACAGCGTTGTTTTCCCCGATCCGGAAGGACCCATGAGAGCAACAAACTCGCCCTCCGGGATGCGAAGGGAGATATTGTTCAAGACGGGAATCTCAAAGCTGTCGCGCCAATATGATTTTGAAACGTTTTGGATGTCAATAAGAGACGTCATGCGTATATCCAGCGGTTGATGGCGAATGTTAGTCCGGCTGATGAGGGCAGTGTGAACTGCGGATCCACCAGTCCTGATCTTGAGCCTATTGCACTTTCACTTTCGTTCCGTTGGCGATCCCTTCGTCGGGCTTGCCGATGACCTTTTCGCCCACAGAGAGTCCTTCTTTAATCTCGATGAGCGATCCAAGCTCTTTCCCGACCGTTACAGGAACCTCAACCGCCAGGTTCTCACGAATAAGGTAGACAACTTTCTTGCCGTTACGCGTTGCCACAGCGCTCAGGGGAACCGTCAGCATCGACCGCATGGCCGCTGGAGATACATCGGAAGGTTTTGAGAGGAACAAGACCTTTGCGCTCATCTCCGGCAGGACCCGGCTGTCGTACAAATTGAAGCCAACCTTTACCATGACCGTGGCTTTTGCACGATCGGCGGTTGGTACGATCTTCGCGACAAAGCCCTGATACCGCATTTCAGGGTAAGCATCAAGCGTGATCTCGCAGGGCTGATTCGGCACTATGCGCTCGATGTTGGATTCAGAGACATCAGCCTCTACTTGCAGAGAGCTCATATCTGCAATGGTCACGACAGCCGAGCGGGAGCTCACGCTTGCCGCCATGGGTGCGACCATTTCACCAACGTCGGCGTTCTTGGTAAGAACCGTACCGTCAAACGGCGCGCGGATAAGCGTGTTTTCAAGCGACACCTCGGCGCCGACAACCAACGCTTTCGCGACTTCAATTGCGGCAAGCACGCGCTGGTGCCGCGCGTCTGCAGCATCGAGATCAGCCTGGGTTGTCAATCCTTTTTCCAGTAAGGTTTTCTGCCGGGCAAGCCATTGCTGTGCATCTTTGAGCTCGGCCTCGTTCAGCCGTAGATTTGCTCGGGCCTGATCGAAACTGGCCCGGAGGTCTGCATCCTCGAGTCGCGCGAGGATCTGGCCCCTCTTCACGCGATCGCCTTCAACAACGCCAAGGTACTCCAACCGGCCGGTCGCCTTGGACGCGACAGCCGCTTTCCGTTGAGCGACAACGTAGCCGCTCGCAGTGAGCACCGCGTTTGCCTGTGAAGGAGAAGACAGAAGAACCGGCGTGAGTTGAACCTCAGCAGGCGGATCGAAGATTTGGGGAACAAGCCAGAAGCCCACAAAAACAAGCGCAGCTATAACGATAAGTCCAGCGAGAAGCTTGAATCGGGCTTTAGATCCAGGGGATGGAGGACCCGGACTGTTTGAGCGATTTATGCGAAGGGCTGTAAGATCAGCCGTTTGATTCTCTAACGACATAAGCCGACGAGGGAAGAACCAGGGATTGTGGAAGAAAAAGGGAGGACGAAAGAGGCCAACCCTTTTGTTCGTTCCTTGAAAACAAGCTTTTGGGGTGTACGGTTCCCATCTGCCCTGCTGATGCCGACATGTGAAATGAGGCGGACCGTTTAATCGAGCAGGGAGAAAGCCGGCCTGAAAGAGCGACGAGGACTATATTCGTTCACAATCCTGAGCGCGCACCCAACCCACCTTTCCATCGGCGAGTGTTATTTTTACCCACTCGCCGACCGAATCACTCAGCTTCACTTTCAATCCCTCGTGAACGACAAAGGCATCAACGCTCTGAGTATCCGGAGATGTTTTTGCGGTAACGACAGCCGCCGTGACAATCGCATCGTTATGTGACCGCGACTCGATTGCCTGCGTCACGAGCAGCACGCCCAGGGGTATGAACAGCAGGAACGATCCCATGGCGACGCCGCGAAGGGCGCGAAGAGGGAGGGTGGGTTGGGTCAGAAGATTCAGAACGGTGAGAGCACCAAACAAAAGGATCCAACACACCGCAAACAGTAGCGCAGTCGTGCCGGGGGGAACGAAGGCAGAAAGGTTCCGAAGCCACTCAATGAAGAACAATTCAGGGAGTGGCTCTATGCGATCGACGGTTTTGAGGTTTGCCAGATCGAGGTTGTGTTTGATGTCGGGATCGTTGGGCTCCAGGTGCAGGGCCCGCTCGTAGGCAAGGATAGCGCGAGCGTTTTTGCCTGTCCGGTAGTATGCATTACCGAGATTGAAATAGAGCGCCGGGCTTGTCACGCCCTGGCCAAAAATCTTCTCGTACGCATCGATGGCCCGCTCAAATTGACTCTCGCGATAGTATGCATTACCCCGCTGGAATTCGTCGACAGCGGTTTGGGCTACGGCAGACTGGTTCGAACAGAAGAAGCCAAGACAAATCAATATGCGTAGGCGCAGTTTCATTCTCTTCTCTCGAAGGTCCTTTCCACGCCGTTGATCACTTCGGCCGCACCGCCAAGCAAGTCCGCGCGCGCTTCCCGGGTGTCTGCCGCCGGAGCAAAGCGTGCGAATTCAGCCCTCTCTACGCACGACCGCAGGGATTGAAGTGTCTCTGCGGTGACTCCACGCGCCTCGAGCAACACCACCGCCTGATCAAGCGTGAGCGACGCGCGCGAGAGATGTAGCTTATCCTCGAGGTACCCGAGCAGCGCCCTGGAGATCTCTGCGTGGTAGCTCTCTGTGTTTCCTTGCGAGAGAAGTTTCTTCGCATGTTTGAGCCGCCTGGTTGCTTCCCTTCCGGCCTTCTCAAAGCGAAGCCGGTAGATATTCCCGGAAAGTTTCTCTTGGCGCCTGCGATAGACAAGAGAGCCTACAAAGAGAACGGGGGGTAGTGCAAGGGCAACCGCGAACCAACCGCCTGCAAAGGGCGATTCGCCAATGGGCCGCAATTGACCCGGGGAGAGCTTCAAAAATCGGATGTCTTCTCCGAGCAAACGAATATCAGACTTGGAAGCAATCGTCGCCCCGCCGCTCAGATCTTTCCCAGGGGTAATCGTGAATTCGAATCTCGGCGACCGGAGCGTGCTGTAGCCATTCTTTTCGAGGTCGTAGTATGCGAACGCAATCGGTTCAATTTCCCGCTCGCCGGCATTGCGCGGGATGATGAGATAGTCCGCGGTTTTCTTTCCACGAATGACGCCGCCTTCCCGCGAAATCTCTTCTGAGATCTTGGGCTCGTAGGCTTCGAAATCTGCCGGCAGCGACGGCTTTGGCAGGGTTAGGAGTTTGACATTTCCAGATCCCGAGACGGAAAGGCGAAGCGTAAGCGGATCGCCGGTTTTTACTTCTTTTTTGTCGACGCTCGCGGCAAAGCTAAATCTCCCAACGGCGCCCTTGAAATCCATTGGTGCACCGCCGGGAAGAGGATCGACAGTTATCGTCAGAGCGTTGGACTTGAAATCCTGCTCAACCGTTTGCAGGCGAGAAAAGAACGGGTCGTTGAAAAACGAGTCAAACGGATCGTTGGTCTTGCGGCGCGACTGCATCTGAACAGCGCACCGAACCTCAAGAGGAGAAACAGCGAGCTTGCCCGCCTGGGTAGGGAAGAGGGCTGTCTTCCGTATCGTGGCCACGCGGTATTGCTTTCCCTCATGCGTTTCGGTGGCCACGGCCGGCTGCTTCGGTTGCTCAATTTCTTCTGACCAGAAGCCCTGATATACAGGTGCTTTGGCGAGATCATAGCCAGAAACCTGGAGGCGAGTGTACAATTTATAGGTGATTGTAACCTGCTCTCCCTGGCGGATACGCTGCTTGTCCGGAATTGCCCGGATGAACAAGTTGTCCGCAATGTTTTGAGCATCCTCTGTACCCTTTCGCTGAGCCTGAGGATTGCCTTGGACGACCTCGATTTGCAGCGGCTGTGTGCGAATCGTGGTCCCCCGGTAATCGACAGAAGCCGCACCGATGGCGAATTTACCTACCTGACGGGCATAAAGATAGTAGGAATATGTCAGCGAACCGGACATTTGACCATTGATGATCTGCATGCTGGTCGATTGGTTGGGTCCGCTCAGAACGACGAATGGGCCAAAGTCTGGAGCGCGGAAGTTTTTCACTCCATTGACATCTGAGCCAGACACGGTAAATGAGGCTTCGAACTGTTCGCCGGCGCTCACCGTTGTCCGATCAACAGTTGCAACAAACGTGGCATCCTGTGCGGCGGCAAGCGCTGCGACACAGATGAGAGAGAGTGCGCATTTCAACAACAACGTCATCACCAATCCTTCTCAATATAAACTCGAGCTGCTTGGCGTTTCCGAAGCTGCTTCTGGAGCTCTTTCTCGTTATTGCGCATCGCGTCGAGTATGCGATCTGCCTGCTCTTTCGGCATTTGGTTCTTTTGCTGTTGGGCCTGCGACTGCTGCTGATTCAGCTTATCCTGCTTCGATTGCTGTGGCCGGGGTTGCTGCTGCTGTTGATTCTTCTGGTCTTTCTGTTGATTGCTGTTCTGCTGTTGCTGATCCCGCTTATCCGGTTGTTGATCCTGCTGCTTGTTCTGATCGCGCTGTTGCTGGTTCTGTTGTTTCAGGCGATCTTTCGCAAGCTGGTAATTGTATCGAGCGTCTTCGTCGGCAGGATTAAGACGTAATGCCTGTTTATAGGCTTCAAGGCTCTCGGGGATCTTGTCAGACCTGAAAAGGCCATTGCCCAGATTGTAGTATGCCATAGATTGATCAACGGGCTTCTTGGCGGTTGTAACGCTCGTGTTGTAGCTCCGTTGAGCCTCGTCAAAACGCTGTTGCTTGTAATAGGCGTTGCCGAGATTGAACTGAGCTTCACGTGATGTAGGGTCCAGTTGAAAGGCCTTTTTGTACTCTGCCTCTGCATCAGCAAACTTGTTCTTTTCGTACGCCTCGTTTCCGGTCTTGACGTGAGAGCGAACCGTCTGAGCGTGCGTGAATGAGACCGCGAGAAGCAGGAAGAGAGGTAAGATCCTCCCGGCCGGCACCAGCTTCATTATTCTCAGAAGAATTTTTCCCCTTCTCTCTGAAAGGAGATATTCAACAATCAACAAAATGATCGCGAGCAGCAGGGGATAATGAAACTCATCCTCAAACCCGGTCACCTGCAGGCTTCCCATCTCGGTTTTCTGTAGCGTGGAGAGTTCTTTGAAGATATCTTCAATTTCGTTCCCGCCGCTCGTGGCGCGACGATAGCTTCCCCCCGTCGGCAACGCGATCTGCTGAAGCATGGATTCGTCGAGGCGCGAGAGCACAACGCTTCCAGACCGGTCATGCTTGTAATCCACGCGGGTTCCGGCGTTGTCGTAAATCGGGATGGGGCTTCCGTCGGGCGTGCCCATGCCAATCGTGTAGATTCGTACGCCCTGCTTCTTTGCCTGTTCAACAGCGTCTGTGATATTCCCCTCGGTGTTCTCGCCATCACTCGCGACAATAATGGCTTTCTGCGTTGGAAGGTCGGTTCGGAACGATTGAAGTGAGACCTCGATCGCCCTTCCGATCATCGTCCCGGGCGTGGGCACAGCATCGACATCGACGGCATTAATGAACAGGTCGGCAGCAGAATAATCAGCCGTGAGCGGGAACTGCACAAAGGCATCCCCTGCAAAGACAATAAGTCCAACGCGATCACCATGGAGTTTCCGTAAAAGATCGGAAACGTCGCGCTTGGCTTTCTCCAGGCGGCTGGGACGAACATCCTCTGCCTTCATGCTCAGCGAAACGTCGAGCGCTACAAAAAGGTCTATCCCCTCGCGCTTTACTTCTTCGAGCCGAGTGCCAACCTGCGGATTCGCAATCGCCACAATGAGGGACGCGGTGGCCAAGAGTACCAGGCTGTGCTTGAGAAACCTCTTGGCCGTGCTCGCCTCGGGCGCAAGCTGCGGGAAGAGCGGTTCGGCAATGAATCGTCGCAGCAATCGCCTCTTCCAGCGGTGGAGAAAGAAGAAACCGATCCCCATTGCCGGAATGAGCCAGAGGGCCCAGAGGTATTCGGGATGTGCGAAACGTAGCATTGTAGCCTTCAGCAATCAGCGGTCTGCATTCAGCTTTCGAAGCAAACCAGAGAGCATTTTTTTCACTTCGACAGTGTTAAGGCACAGGTCTTCGTATTCAGCCGCTTTCAATAGGCCCAGATCTCGCGCAAGCAAAAGGTGGTATTCCAGCTCACTTGCCGAACCAAAGGCATTTTGCACGAACCGGGCAAAGTCCGCATCGGTTCGCTTTCCGCAACCCTCAGCAATATTTGCAGCAATCGAGGCGCTTGAGCGCCTCATCTGGCTTGTCAAACCGTACGTCTCGTCTTTTGGAAAGTGCTTGGTGGCGCGATAGACCGCAAGCGTCAATTCATGGGCCTTTTTCCACACCGCGAGATCTCTGAAATTCTTCATGATCTGCTCTTTTTTGCAGGATAATTCTTAGTTGCCTTCGCCATGCTACTTGGTGTTAGCTAACAGCTGAAAGCTGATAGCTGACAGCTCTAAGGTATTTTCCTTAGCACCGTCGCCGCGATCCCGACCTCAATTAACAGCAGAAGCAAACCACCTGCAAGCCACCCGTAAAACAATTCGGAGTAGCGTTTGTAGGCCGTCACCTCGATTTTTGTCCGCTCCAGCTGATCGATTTCTTTGTAGATTGCCTTAAGCTTTCTGTTGTCCGTTGCGCGATAGTATTTTCCGCCCGTCATCTCGGCGACCGCGGTGAGAGTTTTCTCATCTAGATCAACCGGAACGAGTCGTCGCTGGATTCCAAAGGGTGTCTCGACAGGATAGGGAGCTTCGCCCTGTGCGCCGACACCAACGGTGTACACGCGGATCGCATAGGTAGCTGCTACCTTTGCCGCCGTGATCGGATCAAGCTCACCCCTGTTGTTCACGCCATCGGTCAACAGGATCATCACCTTGCTTTTTGCCTTGCTGTCCTTTAGCCTGTTGACGCCGTTGGCGAGAGCCAGTCCAATCGCAGTTCCGTCTTCGATCATTCCCTTCCTAACTTCTTTCAGGAGCGACTTCAGGACGGGGTAATCCATCGTCAGCGGGCACTGCGTAAAACTCTGTGCGGAGAAAATCACCAGCCCGATTCGGTCATTCATCCGACCGTCGATGAATTCGTCAGCGACCTGCTTTGCCGCCACCAGCCGGTTCGGGCTAAAATCTTCTGCAAGCATGCTGCCGGAGATGTCGAGCACGAGGACGATATCGATACCTTCAGTGCTGATGTTTTCTCTGCTTGAGACGGATTGTGGACGGGCAAGCGCGATGATGAACAGCGCTAAGGCAAAAAGCCGAAGCGCGACAGGAGTATCCCTAAGCTTCTCGCGGAGCGAGCGTGGCGAGTGCTCAAACGGTTGAAGCGACGAAAACGTTACCTCGGTGACCATTCTGGCTCGGCGCCTCCAGTAAGAAAAGGCGAGAATGGGAATTGCCAGAAGTCCCCACAAGATCCATGGATATGCAAACCCGTCACCGAACATCGGCGGTCTCCTCCACCCTGGCTGCCGGCTCAGTCAAGCGCGGCATCAGCGTGCGAACAAACTCATAAGCCCAGCGCAGCTCGTTATCATGTTCCATCGATGTTGGCTCGTACTTGGCGAACTTGACGAGATCCGCCGTAGTGAAGAAAGACCGAAATTGGTTCACCAAAGGCTGCGCCTGGGAGAGTGGTTTCAGCTGTTGCATGATCTCGTCCGATGTTGATTCCAGGGCGAGCATGCCAAACTGATCTTCCAAGAACCTGCGCACAATCTCCGTTACCTCGGAGTAGTACTCTTTGATTTTGCCCCGTTGCCAGAGACGCTTGTCTTCAAGAATGCGCAGCGCGACGATTGCCGCTTCACCGGCTGGGATCGCGGGCCTGGGCGGTGCCAGAGCCTCCTCTCGCTGCCGTTTCTTTTTGCGGTAGTAGAGGTACGCCGCTGTGGCAAGGGCAATGCAAGCGAGGGCGATCATGTAGGGGAGAACGTCTTCGAATTTCCAGGGCGCATCAAGCGGTGGTTTAATGTCCTTGATGTCGCCCTTCGGATCGACGGTGACACCGGCAATGGAAAGAAAAACGGGATTTGTGAATGCCGTTCGCCAAAGTGTATCACCAGCAGTGTTGTAGCCAAACGGAATAGGTGGGATGAACACATTCCCGGTGTCAAAGGTTATCAGCCGAAATGTCCACCCCTGCCGTTGCTGGCCGTTATCATGCTGCAACTCAACAGTATCGACCTTGAGCACCTCGAATGGCCCCAAGCTATCTTTGACTGCGGGCCCAATCGATTGCACGAGGTTTGGGAATTCCGCTTCAACGTGGAGGATAACCCATTCGGCGATTCTGTAGTGGGATGAATCTGCCCGGGCCGAGAGCTTGGGCTCCTGCGCCAATGCGGCAGATACCAACAAGAATGGAAATATGTAATGAGGTATTCGCATTCTTTGCGATCACCAGCGTCGTTCTCTGAGCCTGAAGAAATCAATCAGAGGCTTCATATAGGGCTGGTCGAGCCGGACCTCGACGCCATCGAGTTTTGCCTTGACAAACATGGACCGGTGAGCAGCTTCCGTTGACCGTCGGTATATGCGATACGCGGCAAGCACCCGCGGATCGGATGTGTCAATCCATCGTTGAGCGCCGGTTTCTGCGTCGCGGAACGTTATCAGTCCAACCCTGGGAATTTCGTGTTCACGCGGGTCGAGCAGAACGATGCCAATCAGGTCATGCCGCTTCCCGGCAATCCGTAGCGCCGTCTCATAGCCGCTGTCGATGAAATCTGAGATAACGAACACAATGCTTCGCTTCTTCAGCATATGGTTGAGGTACTCAAGCGCCGTTCGCAAGCTTGTGTGCGGGCGTTTCGGCTCAAACGAGATCAGCTCGCGCACAATCCGCAACGCATGAGATCGCCCCTTGCGTGGAGGAACGAACTTCTCAATTTGATCCGAGAACAGGATGGCACCGACTTTGTCGTTGTTTTTCATTGCAGAGAACGCAAGAATGGCGCTCAGCTCTACTGCGATATCGCGCTTCAGCTGCCCCTGTGAGCCAAAGAACAGGGAGCCGCTCATATCGACCAGAAGCATCACCGTAAGTTCGCGTTCCTCTTCAAACACCTTTACAAACGGATGGTCGAAGCGGGCTGTCACATTCCAATCGATCGTGCGGACATCGTCGCCGAGCTGATATTCACGAACCTCGGAAAACGCCATGCCGCGACCCTTGAACACAGAGTGGTACTCTCCAGAAAACACCTGGTTCACCACCCCACGGGTGCGGATTTCGAGCTGCCGGACTTTTTTGAGAAGCTCCTTTGTTTCCACGGAAATTGTAGATTGTGGATTGAAGATTGAAAATTGTAAATGCGCTATGGGACCTCAACGTGATTCAGGATTTCCTGCACGATGTGCTCAGACGTGACTTCTTCTGCCTCGGCTTCGTACGTCACAGCCACTCGATGTCGCAAGACATCCAGGCTTATTGCGCGGACATCCTCGGGAATAACGTACCCGCGGCGTTTGATGAATGCATGTGCTTTGGATGCAAGAGCCAGATAGATGGACGCGCGGGGTGATGCGCCATAGCTGATCATCGGGGAGATCTTTTCGAGCTTGAAGTCGCCCGGCTGGCGCGTTGCGAAGACGATATCGAGGATATACCGCTCGATCTTCTCGTCCATATAAACATTCCTGACAACTTCGCGGGCGGCAAGGATGTCTTTTGGGGAAACAACCGTCTTCGTCTCGCGTTGGTCCCCAATGACGTTCTGTCGCATGATCAACAGCTCTTCTTCCCGGGAGGGATAGCCGATTTTGACCTTCAGCATGAAGCGGTCTACCTGTGCCTCGGGTAGCGGATACGTCCCCTCTTGCTCGATCGGGTTTTGGGTAGCGAGCACGAGAAACGGCTCGTCGAGTTTGAACGTGTCCTCGCCGATGGTCACCTGTCGTTCCTGCATTGCTTCAAGCAACGCGCTCTGCACCTTTGCCGGGGCGCGGTTGATTTCATCGGCAAGGATAAAGTTGGCAAAGATAGGTCCCTTCCTGGTAAAGAACTTGCCATCCTTCTGGTTGTAGATCATCGTGCCGATGAGATCGGCGGGGAGGAGGTCGGGAGTGAACTGAATGCGCTGAAATCTTGCGCTGATGGCTGCAGCAAGCGTCTTGATGGTGAGCGTCTTAGCCAGACCTGGGACCCCCTCAAGCAAGATATGCCCATTGCAGAGAAGGCCGATGAGCAGCCGGTCCACCATCTGCTTTTGGCCGACAATGATTTTGCCGATCTCCGCGGTAAGGGTATCCACAAAGCCGCTCTCGCGCTGGATCATTTCGTTGATCGTCTTAATATCCACTCGATCCTCCTAAATCATTGTCCCTGATAAAGTTCCGTAGTCTTTGTTTGACGAAAAAAAAGGCGGAACTGTTCCGCGCTTTTGGTGGTGTACAAACGATTCGAGCCACGCAACAGATTCTCTGCCGTGCTCTTTGGCGGGTCAGCTTCTGGCTGAGCATGAACCTGAAAGGCGGCTCGCCTGGAGTCTGTGCAAGGTTATCCCCGGTGACGGTGGTCGTTCTTCGTTGTTGCGATCCCCGGGAATTGCCTTCTCAAGAAGAGAGCGAGCGCAATCTACAAAAAAATCCCGGCTCACGCAATTTCCCCGAAGTCATGCAACGCATCTGCGCATGCCTGCAAGAACAAACGAGCCCGGGTTAAACCGGGCTCGTTGTGTCGCGATCAGTGGCATCGGCGATCAATCATGGTTGAGTTGCCGGGGGAGCGGGCTTTGTTTGGAAAATGAGAGCGAGGATGACGCCGTAAATAATGTACTGGATGACACCATAGATGAACCACTGGAGAGCTAGCGAGTATGGAATTGCAATCATCGCATAGGTTCCGTACGCCATGCCGATGCTCATCCAGATGCCGATGTAGAGCCCGTACCGGACACCCTCCATAATTCCCTTCCCTTCATACCCCTTTGAGAACACAAAGGAGAAGAAAAACGCCCCAACAAGCATAACGACGTGGAAGATCCACATTTTCGAATCCATGTCGGGTCGCCAGAGGTTCTTGAGGGATTCGTAGGTTGAGCCAAGCAGCCAGTAGTCTACAATGAGACTCATGACCTCCATTGCAACAAACACGGCAACGAAGCCAATCAGGACTTTCTTCATGGCATTCTCCTCATTAATGGTTGAAGAATAATTGTGAATGGAGCGATGGTTTGAAAAGCTTGAATCGGCAACGCGTGTCAGACCTTTGGATAGTGAAGGGACACGACATAAGACGACGGCCCATCCCCCAAAGTAGGTGAGCCGGTTGTTTACTTCAGAGCGGGCGACCGGGTTCGAACCGGCGACGTCCAGCTTGGGAAGCTGGCATTCTACCACTGAATTACGCCCGCGTTTACACCTCGTGCTAGCTTGGTCCCGACAGACAGCGTCGGGATTCTCAAAATGGCACCGACTCACTTCGTTCGTCAGCCATTTTGGGACTGGCATTTTTACCCGCCGTGCCTTGTGGCGGGCTACCACTGAATTACGCCCGCGTTAACCTGCCGCCAAATATAAAGAAATCATTCTAATCCTTCAAGGACGCAAATCCTGTAACCGCACTCATGCACGTTTCCAACAGAAGAAGCACCGCGGAGGGCCATCAAGGAGCTTAAACTGCACCATCACCCTCCCCTCGTACCATGTTGGGCATTCCTGGAGGACTCCGATCTCCTTCATCCTCCCGACGTATTTGCCGATGCAAGGGCAAGCATCGTAATTGCCGATTCTAATGATCCTAACCGTCTCTCCTGCTTGCTCAGGCAGGCGGCTCAGGTTGAACTGCTTGACAGCTTCTTCACTCTCGTTCGCGACGTTGTTGCCCGGCTTCCTATCGCGGATGAATGATGCCCTGAGCAAAGAGCGTGGAGACATAAATTAAGTGCGAGACAGAATGAGAGCATGAATGGAAGCGAGCGAAGAGACGATTCGAGAGAGGCGACCGGTAACAGGGGTGATTTCTTCTGAATGAAAGGGCAAAAAATGACGAAGTGTAATACCTGCCAGCGCCGTCTCTTCAGGTTGAGCGATATGACCTACCAGGTTGTTACACTTTCTTTTGCTTTCTCAAGAAGACCGGATCGATATCGAGGCCAAGCCCAGGACCTTCGGGGAGCGTAATCATACCTTCCTTCACTGTCATCCCGCCGATAACCGGGTCAACGGTATGCTCGGCATTCCCGTCAAGATCGGCGAAGATGATGTTGCTGTTGGACGCAACGACGTGAGCGGCCGCCGTCAGTGCGAGGCGGCTGTCCAACATGCATCCCATCATGCAGCGAATGTTGGCAGCCTCGGCGATGTGCGCGATCTTGATAGCGTTAAGCATTCCGCCCGACTTCGTCAGTTTGATGTTGAAATAGTCGCACGCATCGGCGCGGATCAGTTGGATTGCGTCGGCAGGGAGGAAGAGCGATTCGTCAGCCATGACGGGAATGGGGCTTTCCTCGCGCACGCGCTTCATACCGGCAAGGTCTGTTCGGACCACCGGCTGCTCGACGAACTGGATGCGGAAGGGCTCCATCCGCTTCAAGGCGTAGATCGCCTGCGGCACTGTCCACCCCTGGTTTGCGTCAATCCTGATGTTGACCTTAGGTCCGATCCCTTCGCGGATCGCCTGAAGTCGCTCCACGTCAACGTCCGGATTCGTGCCAACCTTGATCTTGATCGTCTTGTACCCCCGGGAAGCATGCTCCTTCGCCCAGCCGATCATCTTCTCGGTCGTGTCCAGACCCACGGTGATATCCGTCTCGAACGACGGCCTGTCTCCTCCAAGCAACTTGTAGACAGGAAGCGACGCGACCTTGCCGAGGATATCATAGAGTGCCATGTCGAATGCGGCGACCGTGTTTGGACTCGTATGAACGAACGCGCCGAAGTCTTTGATGATGCTCTCGATTGCCAGCGGATCCTTGCCGAGCACGAGCGTGCGGATGTCCCTGGCCGCTGCAATGCTCGTCTCCTGCGTATCACCTGTAATGGGCGTGAAGGGACATGCCTCACCGAGTCCGACGATTCCTGAATCCGTGTGGATTCTTACAAGCACGTCGTTGGCTGCGTACATTGTACCGATGGAAATAGTGAAGGGCTCGATCAAAGGGAGGTCATAATGGAAGATCTCTATTTCTTTCACTTTCATTCCTTTGACAGCCGTTCGCGCCTGGTGCAATGTCTCTGAGCGAAGAGGACTGGTTTCTGACAGACCGCCGAAGATTGTGCCGAGACCGAGCGCGCGGAGGAAGTGTTTTCTGGAGATGTTCATGGTCCTGGACTCCTGTGAAAGGTGCGGGGAATCGACGTGCTTTTCAAGATAGGATAGAGATGGGTCTTTTACAAGGCTCAGAAAAAGAGTTGTACATCGTTGGGAGAGTTACACACCGGGCCCCCGCTTATGAACCCTCCGAAAGAATCGCCCGCTTCCCCCGAGCATTCGGAAGGTCTAGGAGAGTCTAAACCTCACCTTCAAGACTCCATTCTCATAACCTGTCGTCGTGATCCGAAATGTCCCGATGTCTTTTGTCCGCCTGACATGCGCTCCGATACAGGGGCAGGCGTCATAGTCGCCGATCCTGATAATTCTGACCGTTTCCCCCGCCTGCTCAGGCAAACGGGCAAGGTTAAACTGCTTACCCGCTTCTTCTCTGGATAGAAATTCCTCCCTCACCTGCAGATCGCTCTGGATGATCTGGTTCACGCGCGATTCTATCTCTTGCACCTCCCGTGATGTAAGGTCACGGTCGAAGTGGAAGTAGAGTCGGGACTTCTTGGACTCCAGGTGGCTGGTGAAGCACCGGCCGCGGTTGAATATTCGAACCATGGTCTGATTCAGAATATGTTCAGCGGAGTGCATTTGCGGGTCGTAGTCTTTGGCCATGAGCGCTCTCCGAGTTACCAATTAACCATTCACCACTGCACCACCTTCCATCGTGCTGAGTGGATTGCGTGTACTGAGGTTTCACCAGCAACAGTGCTAGGAAATCACACCGAAACACTCTGCCCCTTGGCGCGTTGTCCCGTCCCACCTGTATTCAGTTTGATTTTTGATGGCGGGCAGGGCGCGTGGATATCAAGCTAGGGGAGTGTGTGGTAAGAATCAATACGAACAGCCGACGCGAGCTTCTAGGCTGTTTAGCTCAAGGAAGGGAAGAATTGTAACGTATCATACGATAGGATATTGTGATGGGTCAGAAAGTTCGGCGTGTGGTATTATCGCAGTGTTTTGTGGACAGAAAAAGGGGAGGGATTATGTGGCAAATGAATTTCGGGATGACGGAAGGCGCTGGCGCCTGACACGAAACAGGTTCGGGGGATGGAAAGCGCCAGATCCTGCCGTGCAAGCGTATCAGTAGCCGAAAATCACAAGAACTATCCTGACTGCAATCAACGCCCACCCTACGATGATAACAATCCACGCGATTTTCCTTGCGACCTGGACGAGGATGAGAAACGCGGTGAGGAGAGCAAGATACCCAATGGGATCTACCAGGTCTCCCGGTGTCTTCACATTTGGGATGATGAGACCCAGGAGATAAACGATCAACAATCCGACATAATGTGCCATCGAGTACAGGAAAGTGAGGATCTGTGAGAAGATTTCTTTCCACGGGATGTCAACAATTCCACAGAGGCCGGCTAGTATTCTGTTCATAGTGTATCCTTTGAATGAAGCTTGACGCGCAGTCGAAACGTCGGTGATTCCAGTTTCCCCGCCAAAGATCGACAAGCGGTTTAGACCATCTTACCTGGCGCCCTTTGTGTCTTCGTGGTTCATAATCCTTTTCAAGCACATCAGTCTTTTTTCCATCCCCGCGCCCATCGGGTTCCGCAGATTGCACCATAAGGGCACCGCGGGCATTCCTCTTCGAGATGGTCTGTGGGCTTAAACGGTACCGCGGGATTGAGTATCTCTTCGATCATTGCAAACATCACCGGCTCAACGGTCCGATAAACATCCGCAGGGGTGTACTCGTCACCCCCAATTCGTGATTCGATGTCCACACCGACCTCATTTCTGCCAAGGAAAAGAAAGGCTGGTGCAACATCATCGATCGGTTGCTGGTTTGCTTCGGCGTACAGGAGCATATACATCGGAAGCTGAAACGAGCCAATCCCGTCCCGCCACGACTCGGGATCTTTCGGGTCAATCTTCGTCGGTTGAATGTTCATGAAGGCGTCATCTTTTCCTGTCTTATAGTCGAGGATGAAGGGCTTCCCGTTTCGCGTCTCGATGCGATCAATTGAGCCGGTGAACTGAATGCCACCCTTTTCGACCGTGAGCTTCTGCTCCAAACCGGTGATAACGACTTCGTTTGACTGTGTGATTGGCGCCTGATACTGCTTGAGGAACTTCTGCAGTTGAAGCTGGATCTGGTGGCGCAAGAACAGTGCGGGTCCGAGTAGGTCTGCGCCGTACTCTTCTGCAAGACATCGGTCGATTGCTGCATCGAGCTGCGATGACTTGAGATCGCCCGATCTCATTGGCCGGCCGAGAAACGGTGAGAAGTACTCTTTGAGAATGCGGTGCACGAGGCTGCCGATGTCGCGCTGGTCGACATCCTCGCTTGCTTCGGCCTTTTCTCTGAGTCCAAGTACCGCGCTGTGGTAGAATTTCAGGGGGCAGGCGAGATAGGTGTCCAGTTGCGTGGCGCTGAACCGGTTCCATCGGTGGAGGAACTCAATAACCGCGCCCGTCTTGGAGATGCTCTGGGGCTTCGGATTTGCAAGATTGACCGAGTACTTGATGCTTTGCTCGAGTTCTTTCTCCAGAGGTCGTCGCGCTTGCCGCTCCATGTTCCATATCAGCTTTTGCACGAAGCGACTTTTCTCTTTCCCCCCACTTTTTGTCTCCGTGTAAAAAAGATGCACCTCGCGAGCGCTTTCAATGGCGAGAGTGAAATAGTACTCGCTCAATCGTTCCCCGTCCCGGTTGGTGTCCAGTCCGAGCTTTTGCCGCACCGATTGCGGGAGAAGTAAATCCTCCTCGGGTTTTGAGGGGACGATGTCGTCGTTCGCGCTGAGCATGTAAAGTGTATCGAACTTGAGATTACGTGTCTCGAGGAGCCCGAGGACCTGCAGACCTTTGAGCGGCGTGCCGGTGAAGGGGACAGACTGTGTTGTGATGTACTGCCGCAAGAAAGTGAAGTAAGCAGCAGTGCTGACGAAGCGTTTGTCACCTAAGAGGGACGACCTGATACCATCGAGAATTTCAATAAAGTGCTGTGCGTACGGACGGAAATAAGGATGAAGGCTTGCGGTGCTGTGGTCGAAAACGAAGCCCAGCACGTCGATGCCCTTCTGAGCAAAATCACCGAGCGATGAGAACGAGAGGAACCCGCGGATCGTCATGTCGTGGATCATCTTCACGTGCTGCTGAAGCTGTTCCCTTGTGATCGGCTCGCCGAGCCCCTCAAAGCCTTTGAGAATGAAATCATACAGCCTAACATCTTGTTCCAGCTCGTCGAGCGTCAGCAGGAGTTTAGCTTTGCGCTCCGCAAGAAACTCCTCGACCCGGTGGAAGAGGATGCGCGTCAGGTCAGAACGTGAGCCAAACCGTATGTTCTTGGTATACGGGTGCAGGGCGAATTGCAGGTATCCGTGGGCGGAGAATCTCCCATTAAAGGATCCGCTCACGAGTTCCATAAGATTGTTCAGAAACCCGAAGACGGGTGTGCGCGCAAGCGGGTAGCCCAGGGAGATGTTGTATTGGTCTTCGCGAAGGAGAGAAAGGGGTGCGTGAATGGCCGGGAACAGCGCCTCAGCCGACGGGAGCACAACGACGGATCGCTCGTCAATCGGCTCACCGGATTTAAGTCTTTCCTCCAACTTTGCCGCGAGGGCAAGGATCTGTCCGTGTTCGTCGGGCGCTCGATAGAAGCGTAGCGTGGAAAGGTTTGCAGGCCCAGCCTCTATTTCTTCATTCTCCCCAATCTTGATATCGAGCACCTCAAGCTGCTTCTGAAGTCCTACGCCTTTCTGGAAAAGGAGAACCACATTGTCGAGATTCCGGAGGCTAGAGACAATTCGCTTCTCAGTGTTTGTAAATGCGTAGAACCCGGCTAGGATAATCCTTTCGAACGTGCTCAGATCGAGGGCCTCAAGATTATCCGCAACAGAGCGGTACATCATTGCTCGCGTGAGGGAACCGCGTTGCTCTATTTCCTTATAGAAGCGCTCGTAGTAGTCTACAAGCGAATGGAACTTTGGATATTCCAGGGCCTGAACTACTTCGCGCAGTCGTCGTGGAGGAACATCAGCGAGAACGATCTCCTCAAGCTCGCCGAACAGTTTCGTGGCGAGAGGGAGAAATGTGTCGAGCGACGTGTAGGATGTGCCGCCGAGTTTTGAGTCGAGCTCGAGATGAACGGAGTGAAGGATGGCGATCGCATCGACCGTTTCGATTGCTTTCATATGGATGCCGAGCCGGTCTCGCAAAAGGAACTCGACAAAAAGGTCGACAGAGAGGATCCGGGGCGGGATGATGCTCGTTCCCGCGTGCTCAGCAAGCAGCTTTCGCAAAAAATGCCCGGGCCGTTTTCCGGGAAAGACAACAATGGAGTTCGAATAATCTCCGCCGGCTGACCGGAGATACTCAGCGACCATCTGTATCAGATTCTGCCGGGGTGACACGATTTTCGCCTGGCTCACGTCACCCTCCGGACAATATTCAAATCGACGTAGGCCAGGAATCCCTGCACCGGCCGGGCTGTGTACAATTCTGCCGCAAGTTTCATATAACGCTGAACTTGGGTGTGATGCTCGTTTGACTCGCCGCCGGTTTTGTAGTCGATGACCGCGACCCCACCCAAATCGACAACGAGCCGATCGAGGCGCTGTAATGTTCCGTCCGCCGCGACGATCTCCTGTTCCATTCTGACAACCCGGTCGGTTCGTTCAAGGAAGTATCCCGTGATTTCGGGATTATGGAGCAGAGCAAGGGTTCTTTGCTTGATTGAGGGAAGGTCAAAGCTATCCCGAACATTAAGTTTGAAGAACTGAACGGCCTCGTCGATCTGTCCCGCCGGATCCTTGCCGAGATAACCGATTCGGGACAAAATCGAGTGAATGAACTCACCGCGCTTTGTTTCCTCGAGACCGATGCGTCCGGGACCGACAGACTGTTGAAGACCTCGCGTTGGGGGGTGGATGATAGGAGCGACGAGCTCCTTCTCGGGTTGCTCCCGCTCGATGGGACTCCGCACACCATCAGAGAAGCCGCCGGGCGGGAAAAACTTTGAAGGGTATGAGACCCTGTTCGCTTTTACCGAGAGGAGATACATTTCACTTTCTGCACGGGTGAGGGCGACGTACAGCTTGTTGAGCTCATCGACTCGCCGAAGAGCCTTGCCGGCACCGTAAACCGCGCCAAGGTGGTCATCTGCTTTTGCCCAATCGGCCGTGATCCGCAGAAGGTGGAGGGCACCCTCGCGCTCTTCAATGAAGAGATTGTTGGGCTGTGCGGGACCGTCATAGAACAGGAGAATTACCACGGGATAGCCAAGGCCCTTGGCTTTGTGGACTGTCATCACGGTTATCGCGTCTTGACCTGGCCCGACGGCGATGTTCCACGAGTCATCTTCAGAGTCGGTTTCCGCGAAGCGGAGGAAGTCCTTCAGGTTGTTGTTCCCTTTCGACTCGAACTCGCGAATGACTTCCAGCAGCTTCACAAGCGTGGCCTCTTCTTCCGGGTGCCTGCTGAAAACGGAGAACGCCTTATATGCCTCAGCCACAACATCGTACACCGGCAGGTAGCCGACAACGTTGAAGAGGTGTTCAAACGATTGTTCCCAGAGGTCAGGGTATAGTTCGCGGAACGAGGTATAGAGGGCCCGTGAACGATCCTTCGACTGGCGTTGCTGGAACAGGTATTGCCGCATCTCTTCGGCAATGGGCTCGCGCGTTGTAGAGGTGAACAGCCCACTCATCAACACTGTAGCAAATGAGAGATCATCAACAGGAGAGTCGAGGAACTTCAAAAGGGCGAAGAGCTCACCGGTGATCCTGCGCGTGCGAATGTCAAGGCTGCTGTGAGAAAGGAACCGGATCCCCCGCGTGTTGAGCCATCCGCTCACCTTCACGACATCTTTGTTTTTCGGTGTGAGGATCGCGATATCCCGATACCGATAGCCGCGGCTCAGACATTCCCCGATTATCTCCAACAGGCGTTTCTTCTCAGGTGGATCATCGGTCTTTGTCTCAAGCGGATCAAACGAGACGACCTCAACATAACCTCTGCCTCTTGCTTTTCCGGGTACGTCCTGCTGAAACGAGGCCAATCCACTCAGGTCTGCAATCTCGTCCCCAACTTCTGCTGGAACGATTTCGTGAAATACCTTCCTGGCGAACCTCACAATTACCTCGGAGCTGCGATAATTGGAAGGAAGTGTCCGGCGATTGCACCCGGCGGAAGCAAACTCCTCGTCTCTGAGCATGCGGGCCATGATCTGCCAGTCGCCGCCGCGGAAGGTATAAATCGCTTGCTTGGTGTCGCCTACCAGGAAGAGGCTCCCCTCTTGCCCCAGTGATTCTTCAATGAGAGGCCGAAGCGTGATCCACTGTATGGGGTTTGTGTCCTGAAACTCATCGATTAAGTAGTGGTGAATGCGTTCCCCCAGCGCGAAATAGATCTCTGGTACCTGTTCCCCGCGGAGCGACGCAGCGAGCCGCTTGCTCGCATCGCCGAGGTCGATTTGGTTTCTCTGCCGCTTGACCGCCTCGATCGTGTCCAGCAGGAGCAAATATGCCTGCACATAGGGCCGGTAATACTGTTCCGCTCGAGCGACAAAGTATCGTGAAAGCACGGCCAGGAGATCTCGTTGCAAGCTCTCAACGCGCTTGAGGGTTGCGTTGTAGCGCGGGTCGGTGGATTTGTTGAGGACCTTTTGATCGAGCTTCTTGTCGAGCACGAAGGAGACATTGCCCGCCCGCGCAGCCTCGATGATCTTACGGTAGTTGGCACTGGCGGCGAACCCGGCCGCGTCTGCAATCCCACCGATTGCATCGATTACTTCGATAATCTGGCGTTCAAGGCTCGAGAGATCAGCAGAGAGACCGTCAAGAGCGGGTTGGCCAATGTGCGAGCTAAGACGTTTGTAGAGACTTTTTACCTCGCTCGCGATAGCATCATACGGGTTCCAAATAAACTTCCGGTCTCCCCCCTGGTTATCGTTCACAAGGTCAACCAACGCTCCCATCAATTCTCGCTTCTGCCGGTCGCTGACAAGCTGTTCCGCAAACAGGACGAACGCTTCATCGAGGAGAGCATTGCTGTCGAGGATAACCTCAAACTGCGAGGGTAACTGCAAATCAACGGCGGACACCCTCATCACCCTCGTGAGAAAGCTATCAATCGTCTGGACCTGGAAGTCGGAATAAGAATCGAGGATTTCATCCAGAAGGGTTTCGGCTCGCGCTCGAAGCTTGTCGTGCTTCAGGGAGATATGTTGGTCCAACTCCCGCAGCGTCTCACTGTCACCGAACGTTGCCTTCTTCAAGTACTCGATGATCCGCTGCTTCATCTCGATAGCAGCGTTGTTGGTGAAGGTGATGGCGAGGAGGTTCTTGAGGTTTGTGTGCGGAATGAGACCGGAAAGCATCAACTGCAAGTACCGGTGGGTGAGGGTGCGGGTCTTTCCCGATCCGGCTGACGCCGAGATGAGGGTGAAATCCGGAAGCTTGAGGTCGGTATCCTTGACTAGGATTGTGGACATGCGGCGGGGGCCTCTTTCAAGCTCAATGTAGAAAATATTTTGAAATGTTGGGTAAGATGAAGAGAAACGTGAGACAGTGCGACCTCGGTGCTGGGTCTGATGAGCTTGCCGGAGAGTGACCGGTGCAGAAAGAGACCGGGCCGGTTATTCGAGTTTAAGCTTCTTCAGCTTCGGCTTGATAACCAGGAGGCAGTAGGGCGCGACAGGATTGCTGCGATAGTAATCCTGGTGGTAGTTCTCTGCCTGGTAGAACTGAGTCAATCGTTTGATCTCCGTGACGATTGGGTCCTGGAAATGCTTCTGCGCTTCAAGCTTGGATTTCTCCGCCGAGGCCCTCTGTTTCTGGTCGTGATAGAAAATCGCCGAGCGGTACTGGGTACCTGCGTCAGCGCCCTGCCGGTTGAGTGTCGTAGGATCGTGGCTCTGCCAGAAGACGTCAAGGAGCTGCTCATAGGTAATCTTGGACGGGTTGAAGGTGATTTGTGCTACCTCGGCATGGCCGGTCATTCCACCGCAGACCTCTTCGTATGTGGGGTTGGGTTTTGTCCCTCCTGTATAACCCGAGACAACAGAGTGAACGCCCTCGAGTCGCTCGAACACGGCTTCCACACACCAGAAGCATCCGGCGCCGATCGTTGCCTTCTCCAGCTGAATCATCCCGGGTCCTTTCTGTGCAACCGTGATGGAAAATAGCGACGCAAGGATAGCAACAGTTTTTCTTATTGTACTGTCAGAGATCATAACTTGCGGTACGCAATGTTCATTGTGTAGCACCTCCGTCACGAGCCGCTGATCAACCGCCATCAGGCCCATGGCTCAAGTTCGGCCCCCCCCGTAACATCACTTTAACATATATCGATGATGGACCGTGGAAAATCCACTCGTCTTGAGATGTAAAAAAAGGCAGAATATTGTACAACCGGGAGGATGGGCTGAAACGAACAACGGTACATCGGTTGCCCACGGCCGCGCGTTCAGCGCGGAGAGAGAACATCCCTTGGGTGAAGCACAAAAATGTGACGGACGGGGGGGTGGCAACCCTCGCGTCACACAATCGGCGACAAACCGCTTCTCAATTCGCCTTGGCCTCTATAGCGCGCGCCAGTCGCTTGTAGATCACATACTGCGGCCCGAGCGGAAGAGGTTTGGTAAACTGCCCCTCCTGCAATTTTACAAGCTCGTGCCGGATATGGGCTGGAAACGTGCGCACATCAACCTCACCGAGCAGTCCTCCGCGCTCCCGCGAACCAGCGACGGAAAAACGCTTGGCCAACGAATCAAAGGACTCGCCCGATCCCAGCAGCGTATGGATCGAATCAGCGAGATTGGCCTCGATGCACGCAAGTTCAGCCAATGCCATAAACGCCGGCGGCTCAAACCGCATTCGCACGGTCTGATGGATCCACAGAGGAACCGGCTTCCCATCAACCATGGCGGGTGAAAAACGCCACTTCCGCACCTCCTGCAATGCCTGAGCGTCCCACTCGCGAAATCCTGTCGGTGTCACGAACGCAGCATCGCGCACCGAGCCGTCGCTGCCAATACGGATCTTCAGGTCGAGAATGATCTCGCGATCGGTTGACGAAGAAGGCCAGAGAGGGAGAGGAACTTGGTAAATGATTTGAGGAAGCGTTTCGGGTTCTTCGGTCGTCCGAAGCGACGCGCAACCCCCAAGGAGAAAAACCACAACAACAAAAAGGCGTGTCATAACGGGCCCCGCGATAATCACAATCATCACAAACCACTGACAGACACATCGCCACGCCCAATGTACAGTACAAATCCCTCAGCTTCAATCCCCCGAGCATCGGGCGCTACACGTAAAGCGCACTACTGAAATCACGGCGGTGTTTGAGTGTGATTTCGTGCTCCTCACCGAGGATCTTGAAAACCGCAATGCAGGCCTTCCGAGACCCATCATTGTCGTAGTAGCGATCATTTCGTATGATCCCGATAAATCCTCGAAGCGCTGTATCAAAATCCTCAGCAAACAGGGACTCTATAGCGCTGCGGTACAATCCCCGCACGCTCGACGGCGGAATCGCATCAGGGTTCTCGATAGCATCGTGTAGTCGTGAGATGGTTCGTACAGCATTGGCAAGCTCCAGGTGGCGCGGATCTTCGACATTATCCACAAGCTGTGCAGCTCTCTTTGGATCGTTGAAGAGGACGAGTCGTGCAAGCAGCACCCTCGCCCGAGCGTTGTCCGGCTCCAGGCGCACAACCTGTTCAAGGAGAGGTTGTGCTTCAGAGGGCTTACCTGCCTGGAAGAGCTGTTGCGCCTGCTCCAATTGTTTTCGGTGGGTGCTCGGGAGAGCTTGCTGCAGCCAGCGCTGGACGGCATGCTCCGGAAGCGCACCAAGAAATTCATCAACGATCTGTCCGTCGACGAAAAGCTTTACGTTGGGAATGCTCTGGATCCCGTATTGCTGTGCCACATCCACGTGTTTCTCAGTGTCAACTTTCGCCAGATCCCATCTGCCGTCATTCTGCTGAGCGAGTCGTTCTAGGATAGGGCCGAGAACCCGACATGGACCGCACCACGCCGCCCAGAAGTCGACAAGAACCGGAACCTCATGGCTCCGCTGAATTACCTCCTGCTCAAAATCTGATACATCGTACCACATACGTACCTGACGGTGAGGTTCAAACATCTTTGACGACAAAATGAAAGGGCTTGCGAAATATCCTCAAAGAATAACGCACATTCACGCGCGAAGGTTTCTTACAGAGCGCATCACCGATTCCGAAGGCAGCTTGCCCTGAGGTATTGGAGGAATTGAGACCTTCCGTGCATGACGGCCTCGTGATCCAGATCTGTGTGAATGAAGATCAGCCGATGCTTGTGGAGATCATCAGACGTGATACCGACTTCGTCCTTGAGAAAGTAAGGAATGCCCCATCCCTCGAGATCTGCCATGAGGAGTTCGGTTTCTTCCTTCGTTCCACCGGAGTCGGTGAACACGTTGATCATCTTTCCCTGATAATGGTCGAGCCAATACACATACTTCTCCGTTTGTCCGTACAGCGCATCGAATAGGTAGACTTCCCTGATCTTTTCCGGTATGTCGCCGCGCATCAGAATAAAAGAGATGACGCGGTAGCCCCCGCTATGTCCGGAGAGGATAATTGTTCCGATCGTTCTCGTCTTGATTTTTGACTGCCGAACGAGCACATCAACAACATCTTCGATGAGCTTCTTGAACGCACCAGCCTCCTCCAGTTTCCCGCCGAACGAATCCGGCGCGTTGCAAGGACCTTCGGGGACAACAAGGATGGCATTCTTTCCGCTTTCAACAAGCTGCTGGGGCAATTGGTAGCGGCTGAGCGTCGTATCGATGTTGTTCCACCAGCCGTGGAAATGCACAATGAAATCGGTTGCCCCTGCCTGCCGAAATCCCCTGGGGATGAAAATCGCAACGCTGCTGTCACTGTAATGCGCGTCCACGGGATAGGATCGACCGCCGTAAGTATGTCCCGTGGCTCGTAGCGGATGGGGAAAAGGAGCCGATGGAAGCTGTGCGATGATCAGTTGGCCATACTCTGCAAAGCGCCCGGAACCACTTTGAGCATGTATGGCGGGCACGACGGCGATCAGCAGCAGCGCAAGGAAAGGTCGTCTCATATCAATCAGAACTGGAGTGGTTTACCGTTGTTGAAGGTGAGAGTGGAGATTTTATGAAGGTCTCCAGCGTTGAAGAACACACCCTCCCGCTGCAACAACTCCTTTTTTGCAACGCTGATGTGGAGGAATGGATAGTGTTGGTGAAGGCCGAAGCTGTCCGATTCAATCCCGTAACAGGTGGCAGCAAGATGATCGCAGAAGCTCGAGTACGGTTTCAGCCAAGGGTCGGTGTTCAACACCTGCAATAACTGATAAAGATCTTGCTTCAGCTGAAAAACGATGACGGAATTCTGCAGTTGGCGTTCAGTCGCGTTCTGAATGTCGATCCTGAAGCTGAGCGTCCGTGTTGCCGGCTCGAGCGTAAGACGGGACATTCGCTCGTAAAGATCGTGAGATGAACGGCTAAACGTGTAGATTTTCCACTGGTCAGAAATGTCCACCGTTTGACCGGCCTTGAGTTGCTGCAATTCTTCCTTCAGGCGAGCCGATTGTGTTGGGCGGTCGGTCAGTGCGAGGACCTCCTGACGCAATCGGGCAACTTCCTCTTCAGTTAGAAGCGGTTTCTCTTTACGGACAGTTGGGAAAGGTTTGTTTGATGTCTCTCGGTAGACAGCGCGAATGTTCTTCTTGTCAAGCTCCTCACCGAAGTGCAACGGTTGTGGAGCGTAGGGACGAAAGAAGAGAGCTGTCCTGAAGAAGTCCCACACGGTTACCACATCAAGAATTTCCTTGAACTGAAACACCAATCCCGAAGCCAAACCGATGAACATCAAGATCAACATATTGCCGAGCGCGCCGAGGACCAAGAGAGCATAGAGCAGAAAAAGGGTCAAGAGTACCCAACTTGCGCAAGAGAGAATGAAGAGCCAGGAAAGCAGGCCAGCGACGGTGACCTCCCATTGCCGAGGCCCCCTCGCCAAAGCCAATTGGCTGAATTTGCGGAGGAAGAGGTACGATCCCGAAAAAGTGGCGAACAGCAGCAGGGCCAAAGCGAACATGTGTCTACATAAGGAGAAATGAGATTAGGGCGGAGTAGGCTGATCCCGCCTCAAGTGTTCAAGGCGCTTCTTCTCTTCTTCCAAACTCTTGACAGCTTCTTCCAGCGCCCGCTTCTCCTCTGCAAGTTTTACGATGGGTAGGATGAAACCGCAGAGAACGATGGGGACAAGGACGTACACCGGGTCGTACAGAATGCTGTAACGATCGAGGAGCCAGATACTCAGAACAAGAATCCCCACGCCAAGAACGAGAGAAACAAGGACGGTTATGATCCCGCGGAAGCGATAACTCACGAGGGAGAGAACAGCTACAGCAAGGATAATGAAAACCAGATCATACTCGTTGTGCCGATCCACGAAGTTCTCATGAAGGATAGCGTCGATGATTTGAACATAGATTGTTCCCAGGCTTGGATACTGATATGGCGAGAGGTAGGCCCAGTCGAGAACAACAATCTTCCCATGGTAGAATGCCCATGAGGAATCCAGATT
This sequence comes from uncultured Ignavibacteriaceae bacterium, assembly GCA_964614245.1. Classification (GTDB taxonomy): domain Bacteria; phylum Bacteroidota; class Ignavibacteria; order UBA10030; family UBA10030; genus VGWB01. The sequence continues at coordinate 4,319 of CAZTKU010000001.1, read as the reverse complement.
GATCAGTTCCTTTTTCCCGCTCCAGCGAGTCGGGAAGAAGATCAACGAATCTGTTTCAGGCCACAGGGACGCAAAAACGCCGCCATCAAACGACGAATGGAATGAGTATTTCACATAGGCAAAGCCGTCACGCTCAAGTGGGATCGCGTGTGGACCAAGGAAATCGCAATAGGGCGTGTGGCGGATCTCGAGAGAATCCGGATAGTCAAGGTATCGTTTCAGAGCTTGGAGGGCAACGTCAGGAACAGGCTCACCGGTATCAAAATCCCTGAATTGACTGGGAACAAGGCGATACAAAGCTGCAAACGGCTCGGTCTGGATTGATAGAACACCCCACGGGATGCTCACGCGGTGCAGGGCGGGGTGCCGGACCCACCAATTCTGCGGATCTTCAAGATAAGAACCCGAGCGCCAGGAAGACGACAAAGAAGAGGTCGTGGCGCCAAATACCACGATGCCTTGTTTCTTGAGCTTGTCAAGGAGATCGAGGATCTTTGGAACAGGGAGGATGTCGCTTGGCAACGGAAGCACAACGACCTTCGCGCCGACTTTCTTCAGGTTCTTGACAATCGTGAGACAGTGGCTCAGATATGCGTCGTGAGACGCCTGTCCCCAGAGCGAGAGGGGAACAGCGGGCGCTTCGGCTTTCGTTTGGAGTTTGGCTGCGAGCTTGGAGCGGAATGGTGAACCGAGGTTGGCGACCTTCAGTTCAAGGTCGCGGAGAGACCGAAAGCTGAAAAGTGCAACGGAGAATGCAAAGATCAGCATGCTCCAGAGCAGGCACTTCAAGAGAAAGGATGTTCTCATAGCGTTTGCTCACGTGTTACAGGAGATGGCGGCCGTGAGGGGGCGAGCCGCTCAAACTGACAGCATACATCTGGGGATAGCTCTTCACAGGCCTGCTGCGATGAATCGCGGAGGTCTTCTGGACCGGCACGCAGCACTAACGCTAATGAGACAACACGGTGATGTCCCGGTGAATGCCGACGAGGGCACGCGTGAGAGACTGCGAAGTCGAGGACGAGGTTGGTGAAAGCAGGGTACAACTACTTGAAGCTGGCGACCGCTCGTTCAACAGTCTCGTAGGTCTTGAAGACTTTGATCAGTTGTGTGATGGCGAAGAGGCTCTCAACCTTGTCGGTGACGCGCGCCATCCGCAACTCGCCCCCCTTGGTCTTTACGGAGGTCATCGCAGCGATGAGTGTGCCGAGGCCCGAGCTGTTGACCCATTTCACCTGTCCGAGGTCAAGGACGATTTTTGTGAACCCTTCTTGGAGCAGGCCGTAGATTTTCTCGCGAAATTCCGTCGTGTCGGGTTCACCCATGAGATTGCCTTTGAAGGAGAGAACAGCGACATCGCCGTGCATCTTTTCTTTGATCGTCATACGAAGGGGCTCCTCAAGAAGTTCTTCTGAATCAAGAACGGGTTTGCTGACGAGAGTGCATCATAGTGGATGGTAGCACAGTGCGACAAATGTTAATGCCTTTTTTGCCGAATGTCAACAGCGTCCTCGGCAACCGGCTGGATCGACAGAATGTGACGCTGGCCGAAAATCCGCGGTCAGAATCGGCTGATATCTCTCCCAAAAAAGAATGTCTTGAACCAATCGAACAGAACAAGGATCTTGTTCTTGAGGCTGACCAGGCGTGTGAGGTATGCCGACCGCCAGAAGAGCCACGTGGAGAACCCCTTCCCCTTGAAGCTTGACAGATCGGCAAGAGCCTTGCCGCTGCCGATGTAGGCAAGCATCCCGTAATGCCGGTAGCGAAATGGCCTTAGCGGCTTGCCCAAGCTTGCTCGGCGAAGGTGCCGGGCAAGGAACACCCCTTCTTGCTGCGCAACCTGTGCAGTTGCGGGGAGCTCTTTTCCCTCGATCACCGCACAGTCGCCGATCGCGTAGACGCCTTGTGTGGCCTTGACGCAGAAATAGTCGTCGGTGAGTATGCGGAAATTGCGGTCTTTTGGGAACGGCAGAGCACCAACAAGAGCGGTTGGACCGATACCCGTGGACCACACGAGAAGGCCATGGGGAACTTCTGCGCCATCACGGAGAACAAGCTTGTTCGTTTCGACGCGGACGACAGGCGCACCCGTGCGCACCTGAATGCGTTGACGTTGGAAGAGCTTCATGGTGTATGCGCTGAGCGTTGCGTCAAAGGTGCCGAGGATTTGATCCAAGGCTTCCAGGACGATGATCGTCACACCGGGCATGAGGGCTGGGAAGGCTTTCTCGAGATCTTCGCTGAGGAAATCGTGCATTTCCGCGGCAAACTCAACACCAGTCGGCCCGCCTCCGACCACGACAAAGTGCAGAAGGCGTTTGCGCTCATCCTCCGGTGTGTTGGGCTGAGCGGCTTGCTCAAAGCACTCGATGATCCGCTGGCGAATGGCTCGTGCATCGGCGAGGTCTTTGAGAAACAGCGCATGTTCCCGAACGCCAGGAATACCGTATGTGTTGCTTACGGCGCCCACGCCGATCACGAGAATGTCATACGGAAGCTCAAACCGCCCGCGATCGAGAGCGCCCTCGCAAACGATTCGCTTTCGCTCGGCATCAACGCCCGCGCAGGTTGCCTGGTAATACTGCACCTCTGGGCACGCTTTTCGAACCGGCTCAATGATGCTGCGGAACTCGATGGTCCCGACGGTGGTGCTGGGCAACAGGGGAGTGAAGAGAAAATGGTTGCGGGGACTGACAGCCGTCACACTGAACAGCCGGGTGTCAATTTCCTTCAGGAGACTGAATGCTGAAAACCCCGATCCGAGAACGACAACCTTTGCCTTTTCCATTTTAAAGAGTGAGCACGGGATGGTCGAAAGTGTTTGCTTCTACCAGCTTAACAAAATTTCTTGTCCAAAAGTTGACTTCAAAACCCTCATCTTGTATCATAGAACGTCACGTTCTTGTCCGGGCAAAACCGAAGACGCCATGCAGGTCACACACGTAGCATCGATTGATAGCGCAGACCTTCAGCCTTATCGCACACTCCGCCGACCCGTGGATCATCAGCGGCGCGGGATTTTCGTGGCTGAAGGCGAAAAGGTAGTGCGAAGGCTTCTCGAAAGCGAGCTCGAAATAATCTCGGTACTGCTTACCCCCGAATGGCTAGCAGTCTACCGCCGCCTTCTGGAGACGAAGGGAGAGGGTTTGAACGTATTTGTAGCTGACAAGAAGCTTGTCGAATCCATTGTTGGCTTCCAGCTCCACCAGGGCGTTATGGCTGTTGCGAAGATTCCCAAGGCAAGCACGCTTGACGGTGTGCTCGCAGGTACTACGCGCCCGCACTTCTTTGTGGCCATCGACGGTCTTACCAACGCGGAGAATCTTGGTGTGCTCGTTCGGAACTGTGCAGCGTTTGGCGTTCAGGCGCTGCTCGTCGGTGAGACGTCAAGCAGTCCTTATCTTCGCCGGGCGGTGAGGAATTCGATGGGCGCCGTGTTTCGACTGCCCGTTGTCCATCTTACCAGCCTCATGAGTACCCTCACCGAGATGCGGTCGAAGCACGGAATATGTGCCATTGCTGCCCATCCCCAAGCCACCAGCAAGCAATTAAGCCGGGCAAAATTCGCGAACGACTGTTGTATCGTCTTTGGCAGTGAAGGGGAAGGAATCTCACAGGGTGTTCTTGCGGCCTGTGATGAGGCAACAGTCATTCCCATGGCCGAGGGCGTGGACTCGCTCAACGTGGCTAGCGCGAGCGCGGTGGTTTTGTATGAGGCGCAGAGACAACGGCGGTTGTAGTTGTACAGGCCGCTCATGCGTTGGCGCCGCACAATCAAGGGTCGGACTCTACGTTTTTGGCGCGGGTGGGGGTACTACGCGGGCAACGATTTCCGACTGGAATCCGCACTCTCTGTGCGAACGGTCGCAAAAAGGCTTGTCCTCGCTCTGACCGCATCGGCATAGTGAAATCTTTGTGTGCCCAGCGAGATCAAACTTGTTGCCGTCCTGATCGTACAGCTCAAAGTCTCCCTCCACCTTAATGCTTCCGTTGTTCTTGATAGTGATTTTCGTCGGCATGAGAACGGCCCCTTGCTATCGTCATGAACCTTTGAGTTGAAACGGAACAGAGACGGAGGTCTTCTCCCATTCAAGCACGAGGAGACCCGAGGTGTTGCCGGTTTTCTTGAGCGAAATGGTGAACCGCTCGATGTACGTGTCGGGAGCGCGTTTCTGCATCTTCACGCGGGTGAAATCGAGCTTTCGATGGTACACCAATCCGGATTGCCCGGTTTCTTTGTTGATGATCAGTCGCCACGTAGTTTTCGATGGAAGCGTGTACAACGAATAAACACCACGAGGCACGGTAACTCCACC